>CAZTDG010000173.1:1033-6112 GCA_964612655.1 uncultured Acidimicrobiales bacterium
GAGCATCGAGAGCCTTCAGGCTCGGATTGCGACAGCTGGAGGCGAAGCCGGGAAAGGAGCTAGCCCGAAGCTGCGAAGCCGGTTCGGGCGGACGCGGCCTCCGGCCAGCAGCCGAGCATCGAGAGCCTTCAGGCTCGGATTGCGACAGCTGGAGGCGAAGCCGGGAAAACAGTGCTGTAGTTCTCAGCGGCGGAGCCGCATCGAACTACAAGTCGCCGGGGACTTGGCAGGAGTCCATGTTGTTGACTCGCGCGAAGCCGTTCATGCGTTCAGCGATGAAGATGCCGTCGGCCTCGGTGTTGAGGAAGCGTGCATCCTCGCCTTGCCGGAGGCGTTCAGCATGGGTGACGCGGTCTTCCATGTAGATATCCCAGTCGCTGAGCCAGAGGCCGATGAGTCGGCCGTCGCCTTCGAAGGCGGTACCGAGCGCTGCGATGTCATCGGTCATCTCGAAGAGCGCCGCGTTGGCGAGGAGGACGTTGCCGGCTCGTTCTTGTGGCGACTCGGCGGAACGGATGGACGGCAACGCGTCGAGTTCGTCGAGTGCGGCGACGCAACGAGCTTCGATCTGTAGCACGAGGCCTTCGTCTTCGAGTTGGTCCACGGCTTGAAACAAGTTGCGTGCAAGCGGGCTGAACGCGAAAATCCAAAAGCCCACTGCGAACACGGCGAATGCAATAGCCGCTATGCGAGGGATCTTGCTGGCGCCCTCGGGAATCAGTTCGGTACGTCCGGGATCCGGTTCGAATTCGCTCACTCTTGAACCTCTGGTGTTTCTGGAGGCGCTGAATCTTGTACCTCTAACACGATGTTGACCGTCGTCCCCGCCTCAGCCTCGGTCCCCGGTTGTGGGTCCTGGCGGAGCACGACCGCGTCGCGTCCGGCTCGGTTGACAAAGTTGCCCTCCGCGTCGAGGAAGATTCGAGTCGAGGTAAAGCCTTGTTGGTTGACGGTGCGGCGGGCGGTGTCCACGTCGACTCCGATGATGTTCGGGACCGTCAGGATGTTCGGTAGCACCGCTACTTCGATGATCACGTTGGCTCCGCCAGGTACGGGCGTGAGTGGCGGCGGTGACTGGTTGATGACGGTTCCTGGTGCGAAGGTCTCGTCTTCGACCTCAACCGGGGTCAGGCCAAGCGAGGTGCCATCGAGGAGCGTCGCTGCTTCCTCGGGGGTGAGGCCGAAGAGATCCGGCACTTCGACCGAGTCGGGAACGACCTCGATGGTGGTCGGAGGTGCGCTGGCCGGTGGCTCAGGGAATTCGGTGACTGGAATGCCTGCGTGTGCGGCGGCCATCACCTCTCGCCAGATGCGTGCCGGGTAGGTGCCGCCGGCGACCTGAATGTCGGTGCCGGGGTCCTCGGCGGTGCATGCCTTCTGCGAACACGGAACCATGGAGATCTGGCCTTGTGGGAACCCAACCCAAACCGCTGCGGCAAGGTTCGGGGTGTAGCCAGCGAAGGTAGCGTCGGCGAAGTTCTGCGCAGTGCCGGTCTTTCCGGCGGCTGGGCGACCAAAGTCTGCGTCGCGGCCGGTTCCTCGGTTGATGACTTCGCCCATGATGAACGAGAGCTGGTCGGCGGTTCGGGTCTCGAGGACGCGGGTTCCCTCAGGCTCATGGGACCACAGCGTCGTGCCGTCGGGGTTGATGATCTCGGTCACGAAGACCGGGTCATGCTGCACGCCCCGATTGGCGAACGTGGCATAGGCGGCAGCGAGATCGAGGGTGGTGACGTTCTCGGTTCCGAGCACGCTGGCGAAGACAGGTGCAATCTCGCTTTGCATGCCGAGTTCGCGAGCGGTGTTGCCCACGGCGTCAGGGCCGAGTTGCACGGCGAGTTGGGCGTAGACGGTGTTACGAGACCACACGGTGCCATCGACCAAGTCTGAAAAGCCCGTGCGGGAACCGCCGCGAACAGTCCACGGCGTGCTCGAGTCCGGAAGGTTGAGAATGAGTTCGCTCGGCGCCTCGTATCGTTGGGTTACCGAGATGCCACGCTCGATGGCTTCGGCAAGAGCGATTGGCTTCATCGCTGAGCCGGCTTGGCGCCCAGCGCCCATTGCGAGGTTGACGTTCGCGAACTCGCTATCACCGAAGAAGTCACGTCCGCCCACCATGGCGAGTACTTCGCCGTTGCCAGGATCGACCACGACGACCGATGCGTCGGGAACGGAGTCACCCGCAGGAATGATGGCTTGGACCGCAGCCTCGGCCTGGGCTTGTAGTTCGAGGTCGATGGTGGTGCGAACTCGGATGCCGCCTCTAAAGAGGAGGTCTTCTCGTGCTTGGTAGGTCGACAGCTCAGCGGCTCGCTGCGGATTCTGCGCCACCCAGGTTTCGGTCATGAACTCGCCGTTGAGGATCCATGCTTTGACCTCTTCGATGAAGTGACCTGCTTCGTGACGATCCTCGATGTCGTCGAACTCGGGGGCGAGGTCGAGTGGGGCCGCGACCGCAGCTTCGTATTCTGCTTCGTTGATGTGTCCGTTGCGGAGCATCGCCGCAAGGACGACCTGTCGGCGGCTGATCGCACCCTCGGGGTTGTTGTAGGGGTTGAGTGCGCTCGGACGCTGAATGAGCCCGGCGAGCAAGGCTGCTTGGTCGAGCGTGAGGTTGCTTACCGAGCTGTCGAAGTATTGCTGGGCAGCGGACTCGACGCCGTATGAGCGGGCGCCGAAGAACACCCAGTTGAGGTACTCGGTGAGGATGAAGTCCTTCGAGAACTGTTCTTCGAACTGGCGGGCCAGAACGATCTCTTCGAGCTTTCGTTCTGCGGTTTGCTCGGTGCGATCGAGGAATACGTTTCCGACGTATTGCATGGTGATCGTTGAGCCACCGCCGGAGATGCCGCCGGCCGTGACGCCACGAGATGCCGAGCGGAACAAGCCCTTGAGGTCGACGCCGTCGTGGAGATAGAAGCGCTCGTCCTCGATCGAGACGACGGCGTTTCGCAAGACCTCAGGGATTTCCTCGAACGAAACCACCGTTCGGTTCTCATCGGTTGGCGGGACCTGGATGATGCGACCATCTCGGCCGAGGATCTCGGAAGTCTCGGCTACTTGGGGGACAGGCGGCACGAGGTCCTGGGTAGAAAAACTGCAAGCAGTCGCAATTGTTGAAAGCACGACGAGCCCGATAGTGGCGCGACGGAGGCGGCTCCATGGGAGCTTCGCAAGCGGCATTCCACCATTTTGGCCTAGCTGAAGCCAGAAGCGAAGTCAGCAGCGCTTCTCTAGCGATACATTTAAGCCAACATGTCCGGCGCATCCATCCTCGACGACCTGCAAGCACGTGGCCTTATCCACGACACGACCGACTTGGATGCGTTGAGAAAGCGCCTCGATGAGGGGCCGATCACGCTGTATCACGGCATCGATCCGACGGCGTCGAGTCTGCACATTGGCAACTACGTGGGCGTTCTAGCGCTTCGGCGTTTTCAAGATCACGGACACAACATCATCGTGCTGGTCGGTGGCTCGACCGGAATGGTTGGCGACCCTGGTGGCCGATCCGAAGAACGAAACCTGCTCGACGAGGACTCGTTGGCGACCAACATCGCTGGCATCCGCGGCCAGCTCGAGAAGTTGGTCGACTTCGAGCCCGCATCTGGCACGGTCGACTTGGTCAGCAACTACGACTGGACCGCCGGTGTCGGTGTGCTCGACTTTCTTCGAGATGTCGGCAAGCACGTGACGGTCAATCAGATGGTGGCTCGTGACTCGGTGAAGAGTCGTATGGAGTCCGAGCACGGCATTAGCTACACCGAGTTCTCCTACATGCTCCTGCAAGCCTTCGACTACTGGTGGTTGAACACGAATATGGACTGCGAGCTGCAGGTCGGCGGCAGCGACCAGTGGGGAAACATCGCGCAGGGTGTCGATCTGATCCGTCGGCGAGAACAGAACCATGTGCATGCACTGACGTGGCCGCTAATCACCCGAGCCGACGGCCAGAAGTTCGGCAAGTCCGTGAGCGGCGCGGTATGGCTCGATGCTGAACGGACGAGCCCCTATGCGTTCCATCAGTACTGGATGAACACCGATGACCGCGACGTCGAACGGTTCTTGCTGCAACTGACGTTGTTGCCGGTCGAGGAGATTACGGCGCTCATGGCTCAACACGCCGAAGCTCCCCACCAGCGCCAGGCGCAACAACGACTCGCCGACGCTGTCACCGAGCTGGTTCACGGAGCGGACGCCGTCACATCATCGAACCGGGCAGCCGCGGTGCTCTTCGGTGGGGAAGTGCCGACCGCCGACGATCTCGTCGCGCTGCGCGGCACCGTGCCCGAAGTTGAAGTTGCCGCAACAGAGCTTCACGACACCGAACCGTTCGTCGACGTCCTCGTCGAATCCGGTCTTGTGAAGTCACGCCGTGAGGCACGCCAGGCCATCACCGATGGTTCCGTCCGGTGGAATGGCGACAAGATCGACGGCTCCGAGGCCGGCCTGCTGGCCTCCGGTGAGGTCGGCCTGTTACAGCGCGGAAAGCGCAACAAGTCGCTGGTCATCCTTGCGTGAAAGATAACTAGAGCTGCTGGAGAGCTAGTGGGGCCCGTGCCGCATGTGCATCCCACGCCCCTGGAGTTGGGCGATCGTCTCTATCGCTACCGATACTGCGATCATCAGGCCAAACAGAATGACCTCGAGTCGGCCTACCTGGGTGAACAGCACCGTGATGGCGATGAGGCAGAGCGCTGATCCCAGTACGGGGATCCAACGTGCCACGCCGATCGTCACCGACAGGCGGAATGCAGCGAAGTTAACCGCGGCAAAAGCGACCAAGAAGCCACCGCTTCCCATGGCGGCGATGACCTCGATACTCACAAGGTTCGCGAGCAGCACTCCTGAAATGCAGATGAAGCCCAGAGCGGGTAGCGGTTGTTCGCGAACCATAGTGCCGAGCTGCGACGGGATCTCTCGTTCGTTGGCGAGTGCGAAGGTCATGCGTGAAGCTGAAAACAACGTGGCGTTGATCGCCGAAGACGTTGCGAGCAGCGCCGCTCCCGCGATCACGTAGAAACCGGCTCGGCCAATGAGGTTCTCCGCTGCTTCGGCGAGTGCAAACTCGCCAGCACT
>CAZTDG010000174.1:0-6095 GCA_964612655.1 uncultured Acidimicrobiales bacterium
CTCGCAGCGCTCGTCGCGGAGGATGGCTATCGACCCGACATCATCTTGGCGATCGCTCGTGGTGGGCTATTTGTCGCCGGGTCATTGGGCTATGCGCTGTCGGTGAAGAACCTGTACGTCATGAACGTCGAGTTCTACACCGGCGTCGATGAACGCCTCGATGTTCCGACGACCCTGCCGCCCTACCTCGACAAGTTCGACCTCACCGATTCGAAGGTGTTGATCGCCGATGACGTTGCCGACACCGGCCACACGCTGAGACATGTCCACGACTTCTGCGCCGACGTGGTCGGCGACGTCCGCTCCGCGTGCTTGTATGAAAAACCGCAATCGCTCATCAAGTGTGAGTACGTGTGGAAGCGCACCGATCAGTGGATCGAGTTCCCATGGTCGACCGAACCACCACTGGTCGACGGCGGCGTTGTGGACGCCTAGTGAAGAAGATTCGAGTCCCTGCATCTTCGGCGAATCTTGGGCCTGGTTTCGACGTGCTCGGAATGGCGATCGACCGTTACCTCGAGGTCGAGTTCGCTGAGGAGGGAATCGGTAGCCCCGATCACCTGACCATGCGAGTGTTTCGCCAGTTCGGCGGCACCGGCGGACTGAAGATATCGGGGACCATCCCACCGGCGCGGGGACTGGGGTTCTCCGGTGCGGCCAGAGTTGCGGGGTTGTTGGCGGCGGCGATCCAAGGTGGTGCTGACCTCGACGATTGTCGGCGTTGGTTGTTCTTGGAGGCGACGGCCCTTGAGGGGCACCCCGACAATGTTGCGCCGTCAGTGTTTGGTGGCGTAACGGTTGCCGTAGGGGAACGGGTCGAGCGGGTCCCGCTCGGGCTGCAAGCCAACGTGATCCTGTGGATCCCAAAGACGCTCTCCGGCACGAAAGAATCTCGGCGGAAGTTGCCCAAGGAAATCTCGATGGAAGACGCGGTCTTCAACATGGGGCGAACAGCGCTTTTGCTGGCAGCGCTCACCAACGGTGATTCGGAACTTCTCGGCGAAGCCAGCGAAGACCGCATGCATCAAGAGATCCGCTTGCAGTCCTTGCCCAATACCGCCGCCGCAATGCAGGCTGCACGAGATGCCGGCGCCTGGTGTTCGTGGCTTTCTGGCAGTGGCCCTACCGCCGCCGCGCTGTGCGAGCCCGCCAACGCGCAGGCCGTCGCCGCAGCCATGCCCGCTGGCGGAGAGGTCAGCATCTCGCACATCGACATGCGCGGAGCTGTATACGAGTGAGCGCAGAGGCGGATCCCGGCGCGGCGGAATCGACCGATTTACCAGTCCTCTTGGCGGAGACCGAGGACTGGTTCGTCGGCCACGGCATCCCGCACTTCATCGACGATTTCAAGGCGTCCGAAGACGTCTGGACGCGAGCTGTCGGTCTGCTCACCTTCGTGTTCTTCGGCGAGGTCTTCTTGACCTTCAGTCAAGACATTCAGGGCTGGCAACAAGCCGGGGTGTTCGTCATCGGGCTCATCATCGTCTTGGCGGCGGTCGCCCTCGTGAATCGGCTGCGGGGACGGACTGCATTTGCTCGGCCCAACGACATCGGCATCGGCGAATTGGCGCTGTTCGTACTCATCCCACCGGTGCTCGCCCTCCTGGGAGGACGCCGCTCCGTCGAGGAGTTCCTGCTCGTCGTCGTGTTGAACATCGTCATCTTGTTCGCCGTGTACTTCATCGTGTCGTGGGGCATCTTCTCGATGGTGCGGTGGGGGCTCGCGGTGATGTGGGGACACCTGACCCAGATCGTGCAACTCCTCGGTCGAATCCTTCCGCTGATGCTGCTGTTCTCGGCCTTTCTGTTTCTTAACGCAGAAATCTGGCAGGTAGTGAACGACTTGCCCCTCTTGCTGTTCGCGATCGTCGCCGGAATGCTCGCGCTGATCGGTTTGAGCTTCTTGACCGGGGCCATGCGCGGGTCGAGTTCCGAGTTGCGCTACTTCACCGCCTGGAGCGACGTCGCCGAACTACTCGACGACACACCACTCGAAGTGTGCGACACCTCGGCATTTGCTGGAGCCCCACACCAAGTGCCACTCGATCGCGCCGGACGCACGAACCTCACCTTGCGTCTAGTGGTGGGGTTGGCAGCCCAAGTGCTGCTGGTGACCTTGCTGATCTTCGCGTTCTACGTGCTCTTCGGCGTGTTGACCGTTCGGGAGGAGACCATCTTGCAGTGGACGACCCTCAACGAGTTGGGTACCGCGGAGCTGTTGCGCTTCACGGTTCTGGGCGAGGACATTGTGCTAACCCGGCTGCATCTCATCACCGCAGGATTTGTGGCGGCGTTCAGCGGTTTGCAGTTCGCGGTGTCGCTCGTAACCGACGCCGCCTATCAAGAGCAGTTCGTCGCAGATAGCAACGAAGAGGTTCGTGAAGCGCTCGCTGTCCGAGCGGCGTACCTGCACCTCATCGCATCCAGCTAGCGAATATCGGCGAGCCGGACGCGTTGTTGGCCGTCCCCGTCAAAGTTCTCTAGTGACAGCCACTTGGCGAACATCCGCTCTTGGACCACCCAGTCATCGTCAGTCATCGCGAACCACGCGGTGTCACGATTGCGTCCCTTGTAGTGGGTGGCCTTCCGGAAGGTTCCCTCGTAGGCAAATCCGAAACGCGTCGCCGCCTCTCGTGACGCTTCATTGAGCGAGTCGCATTTCCATTCGACTCGGCGGTAGCCGGAGTCGAAGGCGTGGCGGAGCAACAGTGCGATCGTTTCGGTCGTGACCGTGGAGCGTTGAATTCTTGGCGAGTATACGATCCATCCAATCTCGAGTACCCCGAGGTCGGCCTGAATTCGCAAGAACGACAGGAAGCCGTAGATCTCGCCGTCGACGAGCACGGCGTAGGGCTGGCTGCCGCGGTCGTGGTTCATGGCGCCGATGAGTTGCCCGAGCCCTGCCGCATCCTCGAAGGGGCCGAGCGGTAAATACGTCCACATTGATGCGTCTGCGCCGCTGAACTCGTGGAAGAGCGGAATGGCATGTTGGCGTTGCAGCGGCTCTAGGCGCACCGTGCGCCCCGCTAGGGCGGTGTGGGCGGGCATATCGGGCGGTTCCCAGCCGTTGAGGTCGTCCGATATCTGTTGACCGTGTTCGTTCGTTGGCACGACGAGCAACCTAGTAGGGGAGACGGCTTAGGTCGAAGCCCCAGAACCGGTGAACATGCCTCGCCGCCACCGGCGGGGGGTCGCGACGATCGCCCGCGGGTAGTCCTCGAACATCCAGCGGCCGAAGTTTCGTCGAGTCCATCCGGTCGCCCCGACCATCGCCAGAGCTGCTTCGGCCACGTTTCGGTTTCCCAGAAGTCCGCCGCAGATTTCGGCCATCTTGTGATCGGCAAAGAGTTCCTCGTCGATCGCATCGCGATAGTTCGCGGCTGCCGTCGTGAACTGTGGAGATTCGAGAAGTGCGTCGGCGGCGGCCCGCCCGGTTAGCAGGGCCTGACCGATCCCTTCGCCGGTCAGCGTGTCACATGCGGCGGCGGCATCGCCGACGAAAAGGGTGCGTGGTCCGGTGAGGGGAACGCCGTTTACCCGTGCCGGAATCGGCCACGCTCGATGAGGCGCTTCAGGTGTGGCATCGGCACCCAAGACCTCGCGGATGTGGGGGCGAGCGAGGATGTCTGGCCAGAGCGTCTTCATCTGCTGGGTTGATACGTTTCCGCCCCGCAGAATACCGAAGCCGACATTTGCTCGACCGCCGCCGATAGGGAACGACCACACGTACCCGGGGAGCACGTCGGGTTCGAACCAGATCCATAATCCTGTCTCGGCCTGTTCGTCGACGTTCTCGAAGTACTGACGGAAGGCATGCCATTCGCCCCGATAGCCACGGACCTCTAGGCCCAGCAACTTGCGTAGCGGCGACCACATGCCGTCCGCGGCGATGCACTGGTTGGCGGTAATCGCCTCGCCGTCGTCGGTAGTGATCGTGATCGAATCAGGTGATGGTTCCGCCTCGACGACCTTGACGCCGAATCGGCCGTTTGCGCCTGCAGCGAGTGCGTGTTCCACGAGCAGTGCGTCGAGTTCGGTCCGTCGAGCGACCGCCGCGAACAGTCCTGGTCCCTCGGGCAAAGGAACGTCGATGAGCTTCCCGCCCGGCGAGCGCACCTTGGCGCCATGGACGGGAGCAAAGGAGGGCAACTGGGAAACCGCAACGCCCATCAACTCGAGTTGGCGTAGGCACAGCGTGGTCAAACCATCGCCGCAGAACTTGTCCCTGGGGAATGTCGCCTTGTCGACCAACATCACGTCGCGGCCTGCGCTTGCCAACCGATGCGCGGCGGCAGCGCCAGCCGGTCCGGCGCCGACCACGACGGTGTCTACAGAGCTCATATGCCGAGCGTATCTAGTCGTGGGACGAGCACTTCGGACCGAGTGCGGTGTGGAGTCGCCACTCCTGTCACATCGAGGCAGCGATCGAGATTGCTACGCGGCGGGATCTTCGGCCGCAGCCGCGGGCGCCACTGTTGTCTCTGGCGGCGCGGTTTCTGGAGGAATGGTCTCTGGCGGCACGGTCTCCGGTGGTGCTTCGGTTACCGGCGGAGCTTCGGTCGTCTCGCTCTCTGGGGCCGGTGTTTCCGCAGGGGGTTCGTCAACCGGTTCTGCTGGAGTCTCCGGCTGAGGCGCAGGCGGGTTCGTGTCGCCCGGTTCTGGGTCTTGGTCTGGTGTCGTCGGGGCTTCCGTCGACTCTGGATCAGCGTCGGCGTCGGGGTTCTCGCCGTCGGCGTCTGGGTTCTCCGGGTCCGCCTGGCCGTCAGGGACCACGCCGTCTTCATCTGGCTGATCGGCTGGGTTCTCGTTGTCGAACCCAGGGTCTTCGCCGTTCTCCAACGCTTCGATCTGTTCAGCGTCTGGGTCCTCTGTGGCCACACCGTCGCAGCCGATTCCCTCGGGTCGGTAGGTGGCAAAGACGGTGTCGATGTCGGTGGAGCCATCGTCGATGAAGGTCAGGGTGCGTTCGGTCGTAACTCGGGTGCACGCTTCGCCTACCTGGGTTTCCCATTGGGCGGACTGCTCGGCTTCAACCCACGGAGTGGAGTAAAGATCGACGGTTACCGAACCGGAGGTGCTGGTCGGCCAGATCAGGACCGGGTATGGGCTCGGATTCGAAATGATGAGCGCTGGCGCAGGCCAGGAGATCGTCGCCTCGCGTCCGTAGGGATAGCGGCTGAAGTAGATCGAGTGCGATTGGTATGCGTCGAATTCGAGGCCGCCGAAGAACGCAGCGTTGAAGAGCGTGGTTGCAAACTGGCTGATGCCGCCGCCGACGCTGTCGACGAGGTGGCCGTTGACAATGGTTCCTGCCGGAACGAATCCCTTGTCTCGTGTGCGTTGCCCAACGTGTTCGTTCAAGGAGAAGGACTCGCCCGGCATGAGAATGACGCCTTGGGTCAACTCGGCGATGAGGCGAATGTTGGTGACTCGTGACTGGCCTGGCGTGTAGTTCGACGTGAACGTCGCGACGCGTTCTTCGATGCCGAGCTCTTCGGCCCAAGCGGTGCCACGTTCGCCGTCCTCTTCTCGGAACAACAGCGTTGCGACTTCGACGTCGGAGGTGATGGCTTGTTCGATGCGGCGAGCCGACGCCTCATCACAACAAACCGTCTCGGGGGTACCCGGGATGATCACGACGGTTCCAGGGTCATCGCCGTCACCCTCTTCGATTGTGAAGCTGGCTTCACCGCCCTCTTGGCCAACGTTGGGGAACAGGCGAGCGAGATCGGCGTCGAGCTGGTCGTAGTCGATCGTGACGTCCCAGTCGTTGTTGCGCCAGGCAATGGTGGTAGCCGAACCGATGGCGTCGGCGCTAAGGACCGCCCGCTGACCGTCGATCGACACATCGATTCCATCTGCAACTCGGCCGTTAATTTCTGACGCGTACGCTGAGGCCGCTTCCTCGCTGACCGCGGCGGGTACGTCGGCGAATGGGATCTGCACGGTGTCGATGCCGTTTTCGGTGGCCTCAACAATGTCCAACGCAAGTGCTCGGATGTCGGGCTCTTGACCCGGAATGGATGCGACGGCGACGAACCCGCCACCGTCGAATTCGATGCCAGCATCGGTGGCGGAGGTCAATGTCAGCGAAA
>CAZTDG010000175.1:0-6082 GCA_964612655.1 uncultured Acidimicrobiales bacterium
GTCGGTATGTGGCCCGACGGTTACATGGTCACGTGCACGACCGACGGCACTGACTCGGTGCTGGCCGCCTGTGATGGTGAGGGGAAGTTGACGGCTCTGACGGATCCAGGGTTATTCGCAACCGGTGTTGCTGCCGCAAGAACTCGGTTGACGACCATCGCTCGTCCAGACGCTGCCTCGAGGGTTGAGGTGACGTGGCACGACGCAACGACGACGGTTCTCGATTCGTTGGCCGACACTCCCGGCTTTGACTGCACGCCACGCTTTCATGTCGTGGGTGAGCGCGAGCTCAACACGGCACTCTGTTTGCCGTCGGGCCATGACGGCTCGCCGCTGCCGGTGTTGCTCGACCCCTACGGCGGTCCGCACGCGCAGCGGGTGCTTCGTAGCCGCAACGCGTTCGCGACCAGCCAGTGGTTTGCCGAGCAAGGCTTCGCCGTGGTGGTCACCGATGGGCGAGGCACGCCGGGCCGTGGACCGGCGTTCGAGCGGGAGGTCTACGGTGACCTGGCGACCAAGATCCTCGACGATCAGATCGATGCGCTGGAGGCGCTGGCTGAGACCAACGAGAGCCTCGATCTGTCGAGGGTCGGAATTCGCGGATGGTCCTTTGGCGGGTACCTGGCAGCGCTCGCGGTGATGCGTCGCCCCGATGTCGTCCACGCAGCGATCGCCGGTGCGCCGGTAACCGAGTGGCGCTTATACGACACGCATTACACCGAGCGGTATCTGGGTCACCCCGATGAGGTGCCCGAGCATTATGACAAGAGCAGTTTGTTGCTCGAAGCAGGATCCCTCGGTCGGCCTCTGATGCTCATCCACGGCCTCGCCGACGACAACGTGGTCGCCGCCCACACGTTGCAGCTCAGCCAGGCACTGCTTGAGGCAGGCAAGCCGCACGAGGTCCTACCTCTCAGCGGTGTTACCCACATGACGCCTCAAGAGACGGTTGCGGAGAACCTCCTGCACCTACAACGAGACTTCCTCCTGAGCCATCTCTCGCCAACGGAACCCGTGGACTGACCCCGGGTTTGCGACGCGATGACCGGACCCCAATTCGGGTCTTTCTGTGCGGGAAGTGGGCGTGGATAGCTCCAATTTCACTGCATGTGTCCTACCTGGTCGCAATAGGCGCCGTTCGACCTAGGCCAACCGCGCCTACCCTGGCCGAAGAGGATTGATAATGATGAGGTTTCGGCGAACAATCTGTGCGGTGATAACCGTCGCAGTGATGGCTGTCATCCTCGTCGCGTCCCCGCCGAGCCCAGGCGTTGATGCACAGGCGCCAACCATTTCGTTCACCAACGTCTCCGACCAGCTGCCTGACGTGGTCGACGAAGGCGACGATGGATTGTGGGCCACATGGGTCGACAACGACGGTGACGGTTTTGTCGACCAGCGTCCGAGCTATGGCATCGCGTGGGGCGACGTAAACGACGACGGCTTCCTCGACGTGTTCGTCAACAACCACGCGGGCGACCGATTCGGCCCGCCTCCAAGTCTGTATGTGAACCAGGGAGACGGAACCTTCGAGAACGAGCTCGATCGGTTCTCCGCCGATGAGCAAGGCGCCATTGCGAACGGCGATCGCCACGGCGCGGTCTGGACCGATATCGACAACGACGGCGACGAGGATCTGCTCCTACTCGTCGGGCTCAACATTGAACTCGGTCGCAGTCTCAACAAGTTGTTCATCAACGAGGGCGGTCAACTCGTCGATGCCGCCGAAGAGCGCGGCGTGCAATATGGCGTGTCTCGTGCTCGAGAACCGGCGCTGCTCGACATCAACAACGACGGCCTGCTCGACTTCATCAACGGGTCGCTCGCCGATGGCCAGAAGGACCCTGAGCTGCCTCCGGCGATCTTCCAGCAGAACGCGGACGGCACCTTCACCGACGTCCTGGACGACGTCGGATACGAGTGGAACGAGTCCTACGGCTTGGAATCGGCAGCGATCGCGGACCTCGACGGTGACGGTTACCCCGAGATCATTCAAAAGCAGCCCCTGCAAATCTTCTCCACCGGAGGCGACCAGCTAGTGGACGTGACCGAGTCGATCTTCACCGAGATCCGCCCCGAGAACGACCGTGGACTTATCGACACAGCTGTCGCAGACTTCAACGGTGACGCGGTGCTCGACTTGTTCTTCCCATCGTGGGTGACCGATGGTCACCAGCTGATTTTGAGCACGCCGGACGGCTGGGAAGATGCTTCTGCGCGATCCGGTCTCGCCGATGTGGGCTTCCGGACCCCTGACGGCGCAGGCGTCGGCGTGGGCGACTTCGACAACGACATGGACCTCGACATGCTGGTCCTCGATCGCAACACCGGTGGCATCGACTACCTCCTTGAGAACGACGGCACCGGTTTCTTTACCGCGACTCCGTTCCCGCTCACCGCCGTAACCCAACTGCTTCCTCGGCCGGAGCACCGCTCGATCTCTGTGGTCGACTACAACAACGATGGCTCGCTCGATCTGTTCGAGACGTCGAGCGAGAATGACCCCACCTATCGACTCCTCGAAAACGAAGGAAATGCGAATTCGTGGCTCGGGATCGAGCTGGAGGGCACCACCTCGAACCGAGATGGCATCGGAGCGATGGTGTACGTGACCGCTGGTGGCGTGACCCAGGTCCGCAACCAAAACGGCGGGCTGCACTTCCGGGCCCAAGATGACAAGCGGCTGCACTTTGGCCTCGGCGCCAACGCGACCGTCGACGAGATTCGTGTTGTTTGGCCAGGTGGCCAAGAGCAGACCTTCACCGATGTCGAGGCTGGCCAGCGGTTGCAGATCCAAGAAGCTGGAGACCTCTCGGCGTCAGCGAGTGCGGAGCTCGTCGTGCGGCCAGATGTCTTGCGCAACGGTTGCGAACAATGCGCCCGGCTGGTGAGTCCGACCCTCGCCTTCTTCTTCGACTCGTTGACCCGCAACGGCTAGATCAGCTGGGTCAGTGCGACTCGTTGAGCTCTTCTTTCCAGGTACGGAAGCGTTGATGCTCGATGCCTTGGGGGCCGGTACCTTCACCTGACCCGTCTGGGTAGATCCGGAAGGTGTGGACGCGGCTGAGGTCCTGGTGATGTAGCGCCACGTATCGGGCATCGGCTTTGCGTGCTGGTCCAGCCCGCCAAAGCAGCCACGGCCCAATCCGACGCTTGTACATGATCGCCGGTTCGCCAATGTCGGTACCTGCGTCGAGCAGGGCGGAGGGTGCTTCGATCCATGCCTCGGCTGGGATGTTATAGGTGGCGATCGGCAGGTCGGGGAGATCTTCGGTGTGCACCGGCGTCGGGTCGATGGGCCGCTTGTGTGCTGGCAGAGGTTTGTTGTTGGTTCCACTCACCACTTCAGTATGGCCCTATCGTCGGAATAGCATTTAGACGTCAAAGTGTTCGCAGAACAATCCCTGCTAACGAAAATCGCCGAAAGGCGCCCGATGCTTGCCGACACCATTCAGATCGCACTCGCACCAGTGTTCTTGCTCGTCGCGACCGCGAGCGTGATGAATGTAATCGCTGGCCGCCTTGCTCGCGTTGTTGATCGTTCACGTGTGCTCATGGGTCGGCTTCCGGATCAGTCCGGTGAGGCCCGCATGCGTGCCGTGACAGAGCTACGCGAGCTCGACAAGCGCATGACCATCATCAACTGGTCCATCGGCCTCTGCGTGGCCAGCGGACTCGTGGTCTGTGTGATGGTGGCCATGCTCTTCATCCAGCTCGGCGGTACCGGCGCCCTCGCGGCGCCCATCGCCATCAGCTTTATCGTTGCAATGGGGCTCCTACTCATTGCGCTTGCTCTCTTCCTCGCCGAGGTGCGGCTCGCAATTAGCTCACTTCACGTTCCCGCCGAGATCCTCGCCATCGAGGCTGAAGACGACCTGTTGCGTGGTGAGGCCGCTGCGGCTGCTGCCCGACCCAGTTCGCCGTAGCGGCGTCGACAGTGCGACGTACGCCCTTCGCCCATCTCAGCGGCTGAGCACTTCGTCGATTCGGGAGCGGACCGCTGGGAGCGTTTCGGCTTCGAACCATGGGTTCTTGGTGAGCCAATGCTGATTGCGGGGAGAGGGATGGGGCATAACGATCTGGGTAGGCAGGTAGTGCTGCCATTGAGCCACGGTCTCGGTGAGCGTTTTGGCTCGCTTGGCGATATATCTCTTCTGGGCATACATGCCGATGATTACTTCGAGGCGATCGTCGGGAAGGTGCTCGAGTAGCCGGTCGTGCCAGAGCGGTGCGCACTCGGGCCGAGGTGGTTTGTCCCCTGACTTCGCTGAACCCGGATAGCAGAACCCCATCGGCACGATCGCCACGATGCCGGGGTTGTAGAAGTCCGCCTCGCTGAGGTTCAGCCACGTGCGTAGCTTCACGCCGCTCGGGTCGTCCCACGGGATCCCAGACTCGTGAACCCGTCGACCGGGTGCCTGACCGATGATCACGATGCGTGCTCGGGAGCCGACTTGAACGATCGGCCGCGGGCCAGCGTCGAGTGAGTCTGCGCACACCGTGCAGCTTCGGACCTCGGCGAGGAGGTTGGTCAACGGCACCGAGGTCAAAGGACGATGTTGTCCAAGCTAGAAGGAAGGGCGTCGATCCGGCCAAGGCGGTGCATGCGCGTAGCCACGTCGATCAACATGGCGTGATCGATGGGGGAGTCGGGGGTGGTCCATTCGACCTGGTCGACCCATTCGGTGGCGCTGTCGAGGGCGAGACCGTAGCGGTCGACCACTTGCTGAGCGAGGGAGTCGTCGGCGGCGAGGGCAGCCGCGCGCATACGGGCAATGACCGAGATCGGTGCTGCGGCGCCGGGGTGGGTGTCGAGGAAAGCTGTGGAGGTGACAACCGCGAAGCTCGGCCACAGGGTGGGCAGCACACCGGCACGGGCGAAGGTGCCATCGGTGACGTGCGGTTGGGTCATCGTCTTGTTCCACAAAAAGATCTCGGCGTTGCCGGCGGGGAGGGCGTCGAGTGCGCCGTCGAGGCCACCGACGACGACGAAGTTGTCGTCGGTGATTTCCCAGCCGTGTTCCTCTGCGAGGACGCGCGCCATGAGGTCCGAACCCGACCCGAAGCGGGAGATCGCGAAGCGTTGACCTTCGAGGTCGGTCACGGTCGTGCCGTCGGCAGATCCTGCGACGTGGATGCCCCAGAGCAGGGGAGACTCGACCCACACCGACGCGAACCGGCTTGGGTTCCCATTAGCGATAGCGGTGACGGCGCCCTCGGTTAGTGGGGTAGCGAGGTCGACCTCGCCAGCCTCCAACGCTTTCATGATGGCGCCCGTGCCTCCAGGGAAGTCGATCCACTCGACGTCGTATCCAGCGTCGGCGAAGAGCCCCTCTTCGATGGCCAGCAACCAGGGCAGGTTGAAGTGCTCGGGAACCCCACCGATTCGAATCGTTGTGTTTGTTTCGCTCACTCGGGCAAGGCTAGCGCCCAGGATCAGGCTGGTCGGTCGACAACTAGATCGATGAGCGCGGCGTTTCCGACGTGTGCGGTTCCCGACGTTTGTTCTCGCTCGTAGCTGGCCAGGCGGCGGATGTTCCAGTCGCCGAAAGCATCGAGGAGCAGCTCTTCGGTGTAGAGGTTCTCGACGACCTTTGGGCCGCCGGTTCCGTACTCGAGTTGCTTAGGCGTGAACCCGTGGAGCAGTAACCGGCCTCCGGGGCGGGTCGCAGCACGGAGGTGCTCGAATTGCTGGGGTCGAGTGTCGGGGCCCGCGAACTGCACGAAGATCCCTACGACCAGGTCGAAGGTGCGTGACCAGTCCCAGTCGTCCCACACCGACACGTTCGCATCGATCGACACTTCCGACTGGCCTGCAAGGGTTTGGGTGCGCTCGATTGCCGTGGCCGAGAGGTCGAACGAGGAGACAGCAATGCCGTGCTCGGCCAAGAAGACCGAGTTTCGGCCTTCACCATCGGCAACGCATAGCGCCGTCTCGGCGTCGCCGAAGACCCACGGGTTGTCCCGAAGGACGTGCGCCGGAGCTCGCCCAAAGAGGTAGTCCTCGTGTGTTGCATAGCGCTCTTCCCACATAGGTCCGAGCGTACCGCTGGATGTTCGCGGGCGGGTCCCGCGGGACCCG
>CAZTDG010000176.1:0-6056 GCA_964612655.1 uncultured Acidimicrobiales bacterium
GTAGGTGCCTGGGCGGCTTGAGGCGTCGATTGCTTCGCCGCTTGGGGCAGCGCCGGGTGGAAGGCCTGGCTGGGCACCCTTGAGCTGTTGTAGCTGCTGAATGGCGGCTGCCTGTTGGGCCATCGCCATGGCTTGGAAGCCTTGGTGGAGTCCTTGGAGCCAACCGACGAGCTGGGCTTGAGCGATTCGTAGCTCGCTTTCCGATGGCGGCTTGTCGCTGCAATCGATGCAGAGCTGGAACTCTTTGAGTTCGTCGAGGAGGTCCTCGCTCATGGTGTCCTCAAGGGCTTCCATGGTTTCGCCGTGGATGCGGGCGAGCAGCGCTCGTCCATCTTCGTCGAGGGGAGCTTCTCGCGCAGAGTTCATCAACGACTGGGTCATCGTGCCGAGCCGGATCAGTTTGGCGGCGTCGGTAATCGTCGAGACCGATTCGCCTTCGCCCTCTGACGCTGCAGCGGTAGCCACAGCTTCGTTTTGTACCAATTCGGGTTCGATGTCGCTCATAACCTGTCTTGTTCTCCGGGGGTGATGCGCTCACTGGCTGCGCAGGGCCTACGGTCATTGTAGAGCGGTCCTGATCAAAGGTTTTGCCAACGATGGTCGATAGAAAACCCATGCGTGTTCTCGTGACCCTTGTGGCGCTGCTCCTGGTGGCATCCGCGTGCGCAGGTTCCGGAGACGCTCCCAGCCAAGCAGCGTCCGATGCTGCGGCGCTGAGCGAAGACGGCGGCGAGAGTCAGTCGCGTCAACTCGGGTCGGCTGAGGATGCCGATACCGCTGAGACCGAAGCGCTCCCGAGTGTCGCCGACGATCCCGAAGCGGCGAGCCCCGAATCCGCTACGGAGTCGACCGAATCTGCCGATCAGGCGGCGACGTCTGAAGGCGATGAGTCGGCCGAGGCGACAGCTCCAGCCAATGAGAACGAACCCGTCACCCCGCAAGCGTCGGAAGCCGCGCCAGCACAAAACGCCCTCGACGGCCCGGCCGAAGAACCACTCGATGCACTGGTCACCGAACTGATGGCCTTCGTCGAAGCGGAGCGAGGTCTGGCCTTTGTCGAACGACCAGATGTTGTAGTCCTGAACTCGGGCAGCTTCAACGACGAATGGCAAGAGATCGTCGTGCGAGAGGCACAAACCAACCCCGCTGACTTCGCGAACTTCAGCGATATCTACCAAGCCGTAGGCATCATCGACGATGGCCGCGAACTCGATGAGATTTGGGCTCGCTTCGGCGATGCCGGGGTCGTCGGTTACTACGACACCGAAACCGGCAACATCGTCTTGCGCGGCGGTGAGCTGACCGCCTTCACCGAGACGGTGCTGGTCCACGAGCTAGTGCACGCCCTCGAAGACCAAGTGTTCGGACTGGACCGAGGCGGCTCCGCCACTGGCAACGACGAGATCGACTGGACATTCTCGGCCCTCATCGAAGGATCGGCACGTGTGATCGAAGGGCGATACCGAGCCACCCTGACCCGCGCAGAACTTGACGAAGAAGCCGCGGCTCGAAATTCGATTCCACGCTCGGTGTCGCTGAACGAGTTCACGCCGTCGTTCCTCGAGCTGCAGTTCGGTCGCTATGACCACGGCGAAGATTTCGCAGCGGCACTGTGGGATGTCGGTCAAGACGAACTCGACGCCGCATACACCGACCCGCCGACTACATCAGAAGCCGTCGTGAACCCCGACGCGTTCTTGTCCGGGTCCGATGACGTCGCAGCGCTGGACTTCCCACCCGCAGACGGCGAGATCTTCGAACAAGGCATCTGGGGTCAGGCCGGCGTCGCCGCGCTGTTGACCGACATCTTCGACCGCGATGAAGCACTCGAAGTCTCCCAGGGCTGGGGCAACGATCGGTTCGTGGCGTGGAGCGAAGGCGAACGGAGCTGCGTTCGAATCCACCTGAGCGCTGACTCGCCCGACGACCTCGATCGATACGCCGAAGCCTTCGAGGACTGGGCAGAAGTTGGCGATCGCCAAGTGTTCTTTCCAACCGCCGACCTGATCCGGGTCACCAGCTGCGGATAACCACCACCGCCTAAAGCGAGCGGTGCTGGCCGGAACCTATTTGGTGTGTAGCGGGGTGCCTTGGTACGGCGCAGGGTCCTTCGGGCCTGGAACTTGTAGTCCTGACCAACCGGTGAGCTCGTCGAGGGTCGCGATGAGCGATCGCCACTCCTGTGGGTTCCAGCCTTGCGCGCTAGCAAGAATCTCGCCGTCTTGGCGCACCAGCACCAGCGAGGGCAGCGTCTCGACGCCGAGGGCTTTGGCCGTCGCTCCGCTCGGATCCGCGAACGTCAAGAATTCTTCGGCGTAGGGGCCGAGGAATTTCTGCACGCCATCGGCCGGGCCGGTGGCGAGCCATGCAACTCGCACACCTGCGCCGCTGTAGTGATGAAAGATCCGTTTGATCGTGTCAAGAAGCCAGGCACTTTCATGCGTGTATGGGTCGATCACGCCAGCCAGCATGGGGAACGTCGTCATCCAGTCGGAGAATGGGCGAGCGTCACCGTTGATCGGATCGAGTTCGGGGTCACCTTCGAGTACTGCCACGGCCGAAACGGTAGCGGATGCATATGCCCAACACACGCTTGTAGTGTCGGTGTGTGCATCCAATTGAGCGTCTTCGTTACGTAGCACGGGCTGGACAGGTGCCCGATCACATCCTGGTTCCGGAGTCGATGGCGGCCTTGTCGGCCTTCTGTTCCGACGACAACGCCCTATTGACGGCGCTCCGACAGCTCATTTCGCGCCAGCCACTAAAGCCTGGAATCGTGTGCCTGGGCGCTCACATGCTTCACGGGCTCGATGCCTGCGAGGCCGGGTGGGCGATTGCCGACAAGTTCACGTACGACCCGACCGCAGAGATCGCCGAATCGGTTTCCATCACCGAATCGGGAGGCACCGATGTCATCGATTCGATCGCCTCGGGACCAGGTCAGGCACTGTGCCCGGCGGGTACACGCGCCTGGATCGACGACGGTCGTTCGGCTGGACGATCAATAGTCGTCGTTACCCCGTTTGGAAGTCGCCTGCCGGCGCGACTCTGGAAAGGGTTCCTCGTTCGCAACGACGTGGATCTCGAAGGTGACGACGACGCTCCGGGCTCGATGGAGCTGATCGATATCGACAGCTTCGATGATCTGATCGACGCTGAGGGTCTTAGGCCACGCGACGAATGGACGGCGGATTGTCCGGACGTGGCCGAGTTGATGCGCGGTTGAGATCGATCTTGTCGAGTTCAAGCTCGCCGTGAAGCGGCCGCAGTAGTTGAATCATCGCGTCGATCACGCGTTGTTGATCGGCGTCGGTCATCGACGACCCGCTCGGTAGGCAGATGCCGCGGTGGAAGTGATCTCGTGCGTGGGCGCCGCCGGTGATTGCGTACTCCCGGTACGGAGCCTGCAGATGCATGGGCTTCCACGCCGGTCGAGCTTCGATCTGTTGATCGTTCAAGAGCCGACACAGATCTGCCGGGCTTCGATGCCGGGCCGGATCGGTCATGAGCACCGTCAACCAGCCGTTCCCGCGGCCACCGTGATGATCTTGGGGTGCCACCTTCAGCCCAGGGAAGTGATGAAAGGCTTCTAGATAGCGCAGATGAATGTTGCGAGTGCGGCCGACCAAAAGGTCGAGGCGTTCGAGCTGGGCGACTCCCACGGCAGCCAACAGGTTCGACATCTTGTAGGCGTAGCCCACCTGATCGTGTTCGAAATGTGGCGCTGGCATCCGAGCTTGAGACGCGAGATGTCGCGCCTTGTCGATGAGCGACCGTGGACCGACCAACGCACCGCCACCTCCGGTTGTGATCAGTTTGTTGCCGTTGAAGCTAAGCGCAGCGAGTCTGCCGAATGAGCCAGCGGGACGGCCCTGGTGGCTCGCGCCGATCGACTCAGCAGCATCTTCGAGAATCGGAACCGCGTAGCGGTTGCAGATGCTCTCGATCTCGGAATAGTTGGGGCAGGCACCATAGAGGTCGACGGTGATGACGGCTTTGGCCCGCTGACCGCTTTGGTGCAGATCGCCAAGTGCTTGTGCGAGCGCAGCCGGATCGATGTTTCCGCTAATCGGTTCACAATCGACAAAGTGCGGAATCGCGCCGACGTATCGGACGACATTGGCTGTGGCGATGAAGGTCACGGTCGGGACCACGACGATGTCGCCGGGTCCTACACCCAATGCGAGGAGGCCGAGGTGTAGCGCAGCGGTGCCACTGGTCAGCGCTACGGCATCCTCGGTTGCGGTGACCGAGCGCAGGCGCGCCTCGAACTCGTCGATCGCGGGACCGACCGGAGCAATCCAATTGCTGTCGAAAGCGTGCAAGAGCGACTCGCGCTCGCGCCAGGTCATGTCGGGAGGCGAAAGGTGGATGCGATCCGGAGTTGTAGACATGCGGGCTCCTCTGGGCCATTTGACCTAGTCCCCGTCGGCAGCAACGCTGCAGACATGAACCAGTCGGCCGCAGTTGTTGAGATCGATTCATCGTTCGTCTCCACGCTGTTGGAATGGGCCGACACCCAACACCGGGATCTGCCCTGGCGCCAAACCCGCGACCCGTGGGCGATTTTGGTGAGCGAGGTGATGTCTCAGCAGACCCAAATCGAACGGGTTGTGCCGAAATGGAAGGAATTTCTCGCCCGGTTCCCAACACCAGATGCCCTAGCGTCTGTGCCCCTCGGCGAGGTCATCGCGTTGTGGGTTGGCTTAGGCTACAACCGGCGAGCTCGGTTGTTGCACGCCTGTGCTGTGCAGCTCGTCGACCACCACGATGGGGCTTTGCCCGGTCGACTGGAGGACCTGCTCGCCTTGCCAGGGATCGGGCCATACACGGCGCGAGCGGTGCTCGCGTTCGCTTTCGAACACGACGTCGGCGTAGTCGACACCAACGTCGGACGCGTTCTTGCCCGCCTGGGAGGATCATCGTTGTCGGCCGCGCAGGCGCAAACGCTCGCCGACGATCTCGTACCAGAGGGCCAGGGGTGGCTCTGGAACCAAACCATTCTCGACTTCGGTGCGTCAGTATGCACGAAGCGAAACCCGACCTGTAGCTCCTGTCCGCTACTCCGAAGCTGTCGGTGGCGGGGTTCAGAGGGCCCCGACCCCGCAACCGGTTCGGCCGGGGTTTCGGCCCCGCAATCGAGCTTCGAAGGATCGGATCGCCAAGGCCGCGGTCGTCTGATCCGAGCCCTCGCTCAGGGGCCTGTCGCCCGAGACGATATTGGTCAAACAATGGGCTGGCCCGATGATCCGGACCGCGTCGAACGGGTGCTCAGTGGGCTCATCGACGAGGGGATGGTCGAATTCGCAGGCGCAGGGGTTCGTCTTCCGTAGCTTCTCCACCGCGTCAACTTCGTCACATCATCCTTCCGCCGATCCTTCGTTCGCCTACCATCTACTGAGCATGTACGACTGAAATCGCGTGGATCGCGCGGGATTACTGGCCAGAGGGAGGACAGAGGGTGCAGGCTGGGACCACCACAATCACCTTCTACGGAGTTCGAGGTTCGACTCCCTGTCATCACTCGAGCATGTCGCGCTACGGCGGCAACACCGCATGCGTCGTAATCGAATCCGAACATGGGGACCCCATCGTTCTCGACGCTGGAACCGGATTGCGCTTCTACGGCCTCGATCACGGGTCTAACCCATTTAACGGGACCATCCTGGTTACCCATCTGCATTGGGACCATGTGCAAGGGCTGCCATTCTTCACGCCATTTCTCGACCCGGCCTCGTCCACCACGGTCTATGGCCCTCCGGAACCCGATGTGGACTTTGCGACCGCAATCGGTGGGTTCTTGAAGCCTCCATACTTCCCAGTTTCCATCGATCAACTGCCTTCAAGCTTCGACATTAAGTCGATCGCCAACGCAGCTATCGAGCTCGATGACAATGTTTCGGTCATGGCTCGTCCGGTGCCCCATAACGGCGAGACCAACGGTTACCGCGTCGATATCGGCGATGTCTCGATCGCGTACATCCCCGATCATCAAGAGTCCCCGAGCATGACCGATATCGCAGACTCGGTCCTGGAGCTCGCTGACGGTGTCGATC
>CAZTDG010000177.1:0-6027 GCA_964612655.1 uncultured Acidimicrobiales bacterium
CGAGAATGACGATCATGGCGAGCACTCCTACGAGGACTAGGCCCGCAACTGCGAATCCCCAGATCTGACGAGGTGGGTCAGCGGTGGTCCACACCACACGGAATTCGTCGGGGTGATCGTCGTCGAGGTCCCAGATCACGATGCGACCTTGGATGCGGTCGCCGTTGTGGTCCTCGATCAGGTCGGGAGTGTTGATTCGGAACTCCGCAGCGGGCCAACGCGAGCGGCCTACCAACACCGCAAGGTCGGGGTCGTCGGTGTTCGCGAGCACTTCTTCTGGCGAGCCAGCCGGGAAGAACACGGCTTCGGTTCGTTCATCATCGAGGATTCGAATTTCACCGCCACTGACGAGCAGGCTGTCGAGTTCGGTGGCCGATGTACGCCAGAGGGCGTCTACGGTGCGGCGGTCTTGCTCGCCGCTCGCGACTAGCGAGACCTCGTTCGGGTCGACGTCGAAGTCGAATGGCAGTTCGCCGATCTCGCCGGTACGAACCGCTCGATCGATCACCTCACACGGGTCGCCGTCGAACAACGCCTGTTGCAACGGGTCGGTGCAGACAACAATCGCCTGGGCCGCGAGCTCAACCTCGCCGTCGCGTCGGACTTTCACCTCTTCGATATAGCCATCACACGCGGTGAGGAAGAGAAGGGCGAGAACCGAGAACAGCTGCCAACGTGACCAGCGCACTCCGCCATCGTAGGTCCGGCCAGCCCGTTCGGACGCACTGACCGGCCATCGGATCGGGCGAACTTTGACACACCGGGACATGTTGCTCAGCTAAGGATGGCTCGGGTGCAATCAGATTCGGTCGGCACCAGCACCAACTCATCGACGAACAGCAGCCCTGGACCAGCGGCCTTGTGGATTCGCGGAACAGCAAATGCGGTTTCCGCTGGTGACCTCTGAGTGATCAGCGCATGTTGACCGTCGGTTCGTTCGACCAGGTTCAATACATCGCTCTCGGCAATGAGTTCGCGATTCTCGTCGAGCCATTCGATCGATACCTGAGCCTCTGGCACCTCACCAGCAATGTTGAAGTTAAGGCTGAACAGGTAAGAGGTCTCGCCGTCCACGGCGATCACTTCTCCGTATGTCCCCGCACCGCCAGGGTCGCCGATCTCCAACGCTGCGCTGCCATCAACGCCCGCGCCAACCACGATCTGTTCCCTGCCCGGGTTGGCAGGATCTCGGTAGAAGTTCGTGGGGATGGTGGCGTCCTCGAAATCAAAGGCGGTGACCGCATTGCATTCGATCGCGCCAGCTTGGCCCGCCTCCCAATCGTCGATCTCCAGCCGGAGCGCCTCTTCGCCAGTTCCCGCCAGCGGTTCGAACGGTTCCTCGGGAGCGCTGAACTCGCGGGTAGCTGGCTCGTCGTCGCCATTGAAGAAGGCGAGGAAGCCACCCACTCCGATGAGCACCCCGAGCACAATTGCGGCTGCCGCCTTCAGAAATTCATTCGACACGGACCGCGAGTCGCCGTCAGTCTTCTTCGCCTTGCGCTTGTTGTCTTCAGCTGCAGCTTTGTCAGCCTTTGCTGAACGGCCGCGCTCCTTTTTCGACGTGTCCGCCGCAGGGGCAGCGACCTTTTCCTTCTTTCCCCTGGCGGCGACGATGAATTCAGACATCGTCGGGAATCGATCTTCCGGCTTTTCGGACAGCGCCTTCAGAAGCGCTGACTCGAAGGATTTACTGACCGACGGCTTTACCGAACGAATTGGCGTCGGGGTGTAGCCGCCTGCCGCGAACGGTGAGAGTCCCGTAATTAGTTCGTGGGCCACCGTGGCGATTACGAACTGATCGGTCTGTGGGACTCGCTGCCCTGAAGCCTTCAGTTCTGGAGCGCAGTAGCGCCCCGACTTCGGCTTCGACGGCGGAGTGGTGGCGTTCTCGGCTGCATCACCACCGCGACTGATCGCGAGATCGATGATCTTGAGGTCTGGGCGAGGCCCAGACTTTGCGAGTGAGACAATGCTTCGTGGCCCAAGATCAGGGTGGACGATCCCCGCTGAATGCAAACTGTCGAGCGCTGCCGCGAGCTGCTCGATGAGGTGCAGGGCCTCGCCCGAGGAGATCGGACCGCGCCGCTCCATGAAGCGCTCGAGCGTTTCACCTTCGATCCAGTCGAGGACGAGCATCGACCAGCCGGCGACCACCTTGTGCTCTCTAAGGTTGGCAATGCCGGGGTGCTGGAACGTGGTCAGAATTGAGGCCTCGCGATGGAAACGATCACTATCGAATCCGGGGCGAACGAAACGGAGCGCGACCTCGTCATCCGTGGCCACGCTGCGACCGCGGTAGACAGTGTCAGATCCATCCACGAATGGACCATCAGTAATCGAGTAGCCGAGCGCCCGCACGGCTTCCCGGAAATCCGTCAACGCTCCTCCAATTTTCGGTGCGCAACCTCCAATAGTACGCCCGATCTCCGTCGCGCTTCTATCGGGCGCCCGAAGCATGCGAAGTTAGCCAGGACTCAATAGATCTTCGCTGGTCTTTCGATCGCGAAGGGTCTTGGTTTTCCGATGTGCTCTGAGCCTCGTGCGTCGTTACACTCAGTCGCTGGTGTGTTCCGAAGTTCGGTGAGATCCCGACACTGTCCCGCAACGGTAAAGCTCCTAGGAGACGAGTCCGGTCGAGTCACTCCAACAACGAACCACGAACCCCGAGGAGGGGAACTGGTCATCACGGACTTCTCCGGTGTTGACCAGCCAGGAGAAATCATGAAATTCCGTGTCTTGATCGCCTTGCTGGCGATTGCGTTGATCGCCGCTGCGTGCGGCAGCGACCTCAATGCAGAGCCGACAGTGTCTGGCGAAGCGCCCTCGGAGTCTGACGAGGCGATGGAGGACGAAGAGTCCGACGAAGCCATGGAAGACGAGGCGATGGAAGACGAAGAGTCCGACGACGCCATGGAGGACGAAGAGTCTGGAGCTGCAGAAGCTGACGCCGGTGGCGACGCCGGGCCAGACGCGAATGCGGCGGCTGCCATCGAGGCGGGTGAGCAACGCATCGTCTCGTTGAGTCCGACGTCGACCGAAATGCTCTTCGCCGTCGGCGCCGGTGATCTTGTTGTCGCCGTCGATGAGTTCTCGAACTTCCCGGCAGAGGCCCCGATAACCGATCTCTCCGGATTCACCCCGAACGTCGAAGCGATAGCTGCATTCGAGCCCACGACGGTCTACTCGTCGTTCCCGGTAGAAGGCCTCGACGCAATCGGTATCGAGAACGTTGTGCTGTCGTCTGCGGTCGTCATCGACGACGTCTACGCCCAAATCGAACAGGTCGGCGCGGCCACGGGCAACGTGGCCGAAGCCACCGAGTTGGTACTGCAGATGCAGACCAGCATCGACGCGATTCTCGCTGACCTGCCTGAACGCGAGACCCCGCTCACCTACTACCACGAGCTCGACACCACCTTCTTCAGCGCCACCTCCAGCACGTTCATCGGCCAGGTGTATAGCCTGCTCGGCCTTGAGAACGTGGCCGACGCCGCCGACCCCGACGGCGAGGCCTTTGGCTTCCCGCAGCTGAGCGAAGAGTTCATCATCGAAGCTGACCCCGACATCATCTTCCTCGCCGACACCATCTTCGAGAGCCAGACTGCAGACACCGTCGCTGCTCGTCCTGGCTGGGATCAGCTCAGCGCAGTGCAGAACGGCAATGTGGTCGAAATGAACGACGACATTTCATCTCGTTGGGGGCCACGCATCGTCGAGTTCCTCGAGGTGGCAGGTGCCGCCGTCGCAGAGATCGAGGCCGTCCCAGCGGGCTAGCGCCTCAGGGACATCCAAGTCATGACTACCCGCCCCGCCGGGATCCGCCCCGTGTGGATTCTTGGCGCGGCGGGTTTTGTCATTCTGGCGTGCGCCGCGGCCCTGCTCATCGGGCCGATCAGCATCGATCGAATGGGCATCGTGCGCGAGGTGCTCGACGCGGCCCTGCCGTTCTCGATCGACTCGGGGTTGAGCGATCAGCAACAGGCAATCGTCCGCAACATTCGCCTTCCCCGCGTAGTACTCGGACTGCTCGTCGGTGCCGCGCTCGGCACCGCGGGTGCCAGCTATCAGGGGGTCTTTCGAAACCCGCTCGCCGATCCGTTCTTGTTGGGCGTTGCCGCCGGCGGTGGACTCGGGGCAACCATTGCGTTCATCAACCAGCTCGGCGACGGCCGCGGCATCTTCGACCCGGTCCAGGTCTTCGCGTTCATCGGAGCGATGGTGGCCGTCGGGCTGGCTTGGCTGCTCGGAGTTCTCGGTGACCGGACGCGCTCGGCTGCCACGCTCATTCTCGCCGGTGTGGCCATCGCGAACTTCTTCACCGCTATCCAGACCTACCTACAGCAACGCAATAGCGACCAGATCCGCCGGGTGTTCAGTTGGATCCTCGGCGGGCTCAACACGGGCGGCTGGAATGAACCCCTGCAGCTGCTGCCGGTCGCCGTGGTGTGCATCGCGATCCTCTGGCTGAGTGGGCGAACGCTCGACATCTTGGCGGTAGGCGACGAAGAGGCGACGGCGCTCGGCCTCTCGGTCGGCAAGGCTCGTGCACTGATCGTCATCGTCGCATCGTTGCTCACGGCCTCGGCCGTGGCGGTGAGTGGATTGATCGCCTTCGTCGGGCTGATCGTGCCGCACACGGTGCGCCTGATGTTCGGGTCGAGTTTCAAAGTGATCGTGCCGCTGTCGACGGCTGCGGGCGCCGGATTCCTCGTTTTGTGCGACCTGTTGGCCCGCACCCTGCTCTCCCCCGCCGAGTTGCCGATCGGGGTCGTCACGGCCTTCTTCGGGGCGCCGTTCTTTGTCGTCATCTTGCGAACGGTGCGTTTGCGATGAGTGCCCGCCTTCTCGACATACAGTCCGTCGGCTTCACGGTGAAGGGCACAACGCTCATCTCCGACGTGAGCCTGCAGGTCAACCGAGGCGACTGGCTGTCGATCATCGGGCCGAACGGGGCGGGCAAGTCGACGCTGCTTCGAGCGATCGCTACCGGCACCGCGTCGAAGGGAACGATCTCGGTCGATGGCGTCAACATCGCCGACCTCTCCCCCGCCGAGCGATCACGGCTCGTGTCGTGGGTGCCGCAGTCTCCGGTCATCCCGGTCGGCATGAGCGTTCTCGATTACGTGCTGCTCGGCCGGACCCCTCATCTACATCCCCTCGCGAGCCCCAAGAAGGCCGATGTTGAGCTCGTCGAATCCATCATCGACGACCTCGGCCTCAACGAATTCGTCGAACGCTCGGTCGAAACGTTGTCGGGTGGTGAACGTCAGCGGGCCGTCATCGCGAGAGCGCTCGCGCAGGAAAGCCCACTGCTCCTTCTCGACGAACCGACGAGCGCCCTCGACCTCGGCCATCAACAAGAGGTGCTATCGCTTCTCGAACGACTTCGTTCCGACGGCCAACGGGCGATCGTCACCACCATGCACGATCTGACACTGGCCGGTGCGTTTGCCGACGAGCTGCTCATGTTGAGCAGCGGCACGATCGCCCATCGGGGCACCGCCAAGGAAGTTCTCACAGAGTCCAACATCGCCGAGCATTACGGCGCGAACGTACGGGTGGAGATAACGGATGGGACCGTGCTGGTCATGCCGAAACTCGACACCTTCACCAAGGAGCAACCATGACCACCGAACCACCAGTCGATCAGCCCGACAAGAGCGATACGTCCGTGGCCAAGTCGCTCGTCGTGGTCAACACCGGTGAGGGCAAGGGCAAGTCGAGTGCGGCGTTCGGCGTGATGGTGCGTGGCCTGGCTATGGACTGGCCCGTCGCGGTGGTGCAGTTCATCAAGTCCGGTGACTGGAACGTGGGCGAGGAGAAGATGGGCCGCAAGCTCGGTGTCGACTGGTTCAACCAAGGCGACGGCTTCACCTGGCTGTCGGAGAACCTCGAACATGACAAAGAGCTCGCGCAAAAGGGTTGGCAACAAGCCGCAGACCTGATTGCGGGCAACGAGCACCGACTCGTCATCCTCGACGAGCTGACCTATCTCATCAACTGGGGCTGGATCGACCCCGAACCCGT
>CAZTDG010000178.1:0-5996 GCA_964612655.1 uncultured Acidimicrobiales bacterium
AGGCTCGCTTTGGGGTTAGTTGATGGTTGGGGGTTGTAGAGCTACGTCGAGCAGTGCTTGCCCAGAACCAGCTGCGTTGCATTGACCCGACGTGAGTAGGCTCAACGTATGCAGCTTCTTTCCCTTATTCGAGGGGCCATTACTGCGCTTGCGATCGCTGCGGGGGTTGCTGGTGCGCTTCGGTTGCGGGGGAGTGGTGGCGTGCCGCCTCGTAGCGGTGGATGGCGCGAGCTGACGGGCGATGAACTGACCTAATGGCCCACTACGTCATCGTGGGTGTCGGTGCTACTGGTCGACGTCTTGCGCGACACCTGCTGCATCTCGATGACGACGCTCACCTGACGCTGTTCGACGACTCACCGGGTGTAGCCCGAGCGGTTGCCGATGTGCATGGCGATCGTGTGCTCGAGATTGGGGAGACCTTCGACCCTGAGCGGGTCGGAAGCGATTCGGTGGTGATTCTCGCAGGTCGGATGGGCTCGCACGCTCCCAGCGCCCAGACGTCGCTCGCTCGTGGAATCGACGTGATCTCGGTCAGCGACAGCCTCGCTGAGGTCCGCGATCTTCTCGAACTCGATGATTTGGCACGGCGTCACGATGCTCGACTCGTGGTGGGAGCCGGGATGATGCCGGGTCTCTCGGATGTCCTTGCCTCGCACGCCCGTCGCTGGTTCGACGAGATCCACGAGATCCACGTGGCCAAGTTCGGTACCGGGGGCCCGGACTGCGCGCGTCAACACCACGCCGCGCTCTCTCGGCTGTGCTTCGACTGGCGCGAGAACGGCTGGCAGCGGCGCGCCGGGGGTTCGGGACGCGAACTCGCCTGGTTCCCGCACCCGGTACAGGCCGCGGATTGCTACCGGGCTGCGCTGGCTGATCCTCTGCTGCTGGTTCGAGTGCATCCCGAGGTCAAACGAGTAACCGCGCGCATGGCAGCGACTCGCCGAGATCGCCTGACGATGCACTTGCCTATGTTGCGCAAGCCCCATCCTGAAGGCTTGTTGGGAGCGGTACGCGTCGAGGTTCGAGGGGTTATCGAAGGCCAACGCGAGGAACTCGTGCTCGGCTGCTCAGAGCGCCCGGCGGTCGCTGCCGCAGCGGTTAGTGCTGTGGCTGCAACACAAATCAGGACGATGGCAGAGCGAACAAAGCCGGGTGCAGCAGGGCTCGGCGAATGGGTGGACCCGCTCGACTTCCTTCACCGAGTCCGAGGACTCGGGATTCGAACCGAGCGCTTTATTGGTGTTGAGCACGATTCGCAATAGGCCAAATGGCCCAGAAAATGGGCTTCAGCGCGCGCCCAAAGGTGCCGAAAACCCACTTAGGGAACATTTCTTAGAAAAATTTCTAAAGGTCTTAGTCGATCGTGCCGTTAGGTCTCTCGTGAGTTTGGTGGGAACAGAAACCAAGCGAGGGAGAAAATTAAAAGTGACTAAGGGCGAAACAACCGAGCCATTGCACAACACTGCAGAGCTGAACGAGATGATCGAGGCAAACCTGCCGCTGGTCAAGCACATCGTTCTCCAGGTAGCTGTGCACTTTCCACGACACGTGGAACGAGAAGAGTTAGCTCGAGCAGGCGCACTCGGATTGGTCGAGGCGGCACGCCGCTACGACGAATCCCGAGGAGTACCGTTCGATCGTTTCGCTGCACAGCGAATTCGAGGCGCAATCCTCGATGCCGTGCGTGCCGCTGACTGGGCTCCACGCTCGGTCCGTACCCTCGCCCGCAAGCTTGAGGCCACAGAGCAGCGCCTCGCTAGCAAGCTTGGACGAGTGCCAACCACTGAGGAAATGGCTGAAGCGCTCAGTATGGACACCAACGAGCTGTCCCGCCTCCGTGACCGCATGTTCCGTTCCGTGGTACTGGCACTAGAACACGAAGTGTCAGATGACGTCGATGACGATCTGACCCTCGTTGATGTTCTGGTAGACCAGGCCGCAATCGAGCCTTCAGAAGAGCTCGAGACCCGTGAGCTCCACGCCTACCTTCGTGATGCGATCGCGTTGCTCCCAGAGCGCCAGCGACTCGTCATCATCGGCTACTTCCTCGAAGGTCGCACCAGCCAGGACCTGGCTCGCTTCCTCGGTGTAACCGAAAGCCGAATTAGCCAGGTTCGCTCTGAAGCTATCCAGATGCTCAAGGAAGGCATCGAGGCTCAGTACTCCGCTGCCGGCCGCGACGTCGAGCCACGAGGCCGTTCAGCTCGCCGCAAGGCCGCTTACGTCGATGCCATCGGCGAACGCAGCGATTGGCAGGACCGTATGGAACAGATCACGCTCGTCGAGTCGAGTGCTGGTGAAGTACCTGTTGGTGTTCCACTGTCGTGAGGCCTTAGCCGCCAGGCGTCTGCGAACCCTGCGGATTTCAATTACTTGCGGTCGGTGTCGCTTTGCGGCACCGACCGTGTGGGTTTTATTCGTCTTCTTCGGGTGCGGGTTCGGGTGTGGGTGTCGCGGCCACTGAACCGCTCAGGAAGGCGGAAGCGAGAAATGAGTCGTGCACGTGACCGTTTGAGGCCACGAAGTGCTTGCCTTCTTCCCATGGCTGACCGAATTGGTCGGTGACGGTGCCGCCAGCTTCGGTGACGATGACTTGCATCGGCGCGACATCCCACAGTTTGGGAATGGGGTCGACGGTGACTTCACAGCGACCGGTCACCAACAGCACGTATCCGTAGGCATCGCCCCACGTGCGGACGGTGGCGCCGCTATCGAGCAGTTGATCTCGTTCCGAATGGTCATCCCAGTATTCGAAACCGCTGGTCATGACATAGGAACTGGACAGGTCCTCGCGGTCGTTTACCGACGTCTCACGTCCGTTGTGGAAACAACCGATCCCACGGCCTGCCGAAACAATCTCGTCCAGGGCGGGAAGCACGACCACGCCCGCAGCGGGGCCATGTTCATCGGTGACAGCCAGAAGCGTGCCGTAGAGCGGAACGCCGTGCGTGAATGACTTCGTCCCGTCGATCGGGTCGACGATCCACGTACGACCGCTGGTGCCGCCGCGATCCTCTTCTTCCTCGCCGATGATCGCATCGGTAGGGAACGCCAAGCTGATTTGCTCACGTAGGTAACGCTCCGCGGCCTTGTCGGCCTCGGTTACCGGTGAGCCGTCCTCTTTGGTGTCGACGTTGATCGTGCCGCGGTCAAACCACTTACGAGTAAGGGCACCTGCCCCGGTCGCCAGTTCGACGGCGAGCTCAAGCAAGCTTTCTTCAATTGGCGCAGCAGTCACCCGGACAGACTAGTGATCTCACGGTCCCGGTGACCACGACTACCTAGGAATTGGTTGATTTGCCGCAACCCAGTCATCCATCTCGGCCCAGCGCTCAAAGAGCCAATCAATCTGATCATCGGGCTCCGATGGCACGTCTTCTCGGGGAAATCTCCAGGCCCGCATCATGATCCGGTCGTCCGACCCGAGATTGTCGAGGATGTCGCCGATCGTTCCGAACGCCTCAAAACCAACGTGTCCGAACATGATGATGTCCGCCTCCGGGGCGCCTTCGAGCATCGCCAAAGTTCCGGCGGGTCGCGGAGGTAGCAGATACTGCAGATTCTCGGCGATGTCGGCGTGGTGTTCGTTGCGTTTGCGAAGCGAAGCGACCGCGCGGGCCTTTCGTTTCTCGTTGAAGAACGTTCCCTCGGGAAAGATGACCCCAACCGATTCGGCATCGATGCGTTCTCCGAGTTCGCGGATGGGGACCAGCTCGTCCTCGAGGTTCTTCGGTGACCGATCTACAAAAACGTGGCCCATTCGTTGCCCGACGAGGTCGATGTTGATGTCCCATTGCAGGTCGTCTTTGAGCACGTAGCGAACCGTCAGACCAAGGTTGCCGAAGATGACGGCGGGCACGATGGCGTCAAGCAAGCTCCGATGGCGCCCGATGACGATTGCATTGCCACCGAGGAGTGACTCGTCGAGCTGGGAACGATCGAACGGCAGTGCGCTGGCTGTAGAGATGACGGTGATGAGCTTGGTGGTCCACCACGTCATCGCCTTGCTATAGCGATCCTGCATTCGTGGAGTATCTACGCCGCGACCAAATGGCGAGGTCAGCCAGAGGAAACTTACCCAAAAAATGCCCACAAAGTCGATGAGGACGATGCCGGTGATGAGCGCCGCCGCACGCGTTCGCTGGAACCGGGTCTCGCCACGAAACCGATCGGTGAGGTACGAGGCGATCAGCGCCAATGGCGCGAGAACCGGCGACAGCGCAGTCGCTACAAGAACACTCGCTACCGAAGTTGGTCGCCGTACCCACGGCCCGGGAACTTCACGTGCCACAACTTCCATCGTATGACCTCTGCTCCAGGACGGCCAGATCGCGGGCGAGCGGTGTATGGCTGCTGGTCACTGATTAACTGGAGAAGTGGGAAGCCGCATGGAAACCGCCATCGCACGGTGGCGTTTGGGCATCGAGCGGCAATTCAGCGACCTCACCGAGATCCCGCGGCCGGTTGCCGGGGACCTGATCGGCGGGATAAGCGTCGCGCTTGTTCTGATCCCACAGTCGCTCGCCTACGCCGCGCTCGCTGGTCTGCCGCCTGCCGTCGGACTCTTTGCATCCGCGTTTCCGCTGCTGATCTTCGCGGTCTTCGCATCTTCGCCATATCTGCAGACCGGGCCTGTCGCGCTCACCAGTTTGTTGGTGGCCGGCTCGCTCGCCGGAGCGGGATTGGAACCCGAAACCGAGGCCTACATCGGCGCGGCCGCCATCTTGGCCATCATCGTTGCTGCGGTTCGGTTGTTCATCGGCGTCCTTCGCTTGGGATCGGTCGTGTATCTGATGGCCGAACCGGTGACGATCGGCTTTACGTCTGCAGCAGGAATCGTGATCTTGTCATCGCAGCTTCCTCGTGCACTCGGCTCGGTACTGCCAGCCGAAATCGCCTCCCGTGGCAATCCGATCGGGCGCGGCGCGTGGGTTCTCACAAACCCTGGCTCGTGGGACCTTGGAGCCATCGTGATATTCGTTGTGACCGTCGTGCTAATGCATGGAGGTCGTCGGCTCCATCGGCTGTTCCCCGGTGTGCTGTTCGCAGTCATCTTCGCGCTGGCAGTCTCTCGCCTCACCGACTATCAGGCCCCGATTCTGCAAGACATCGAGCCGGGGTTGCCGCCATTGAGTCTCGATCTGCCGTGGCGCTCTACAGGATCGCTCATCGTGGGCGGCATTGTGATCGCGTTGGTGGGCTTCGCCGAGCCCGCGTCGATTGCCCGCATGTTCGCGAACGAGGATCAGACCCGGTGGTCTTCCTCACGCGAGTTCTTCGCATCCGGTCTTGCCAATGCTGTGGCTGGAGCCACCGGCGCCTACCCGGTGGGAGGATCATTCTCTCGCAGCTTTGTGAATCGCTTCGCGGGCGCCCAAACACGCCTTAGCGGCGCGATCACCGGGCTGGTCGTGGTGGCATTCCTTCCCTTCGCCGGGCTCCTCGATGGTCTCCCAGAGGCTGCTCTTGGGTCGATCGTGGTGGGAGCGGTCGCCAGCATCGTGAAACCTCGTCGGCTCCTTCGTATCGCCCGACGTTCGCCCTGGCAGGGTTCGCTGGCATTGATCACCTTCGTCGCGACGCTCGTGACTCCACCGAATATCCAGTTCGGCGTGATCATCGGCGTAGCCGCGACGATCATCTTCCACTTCGCGCGACCCTTCCATATCGAGCGATCCCAAACCACAGACGGAGGCTTGTCCCTTCGCCCTCGAGGGCTCCTGTGGATCGGGACGAACGCTCGGCTTAAGAGCGAGCTCGGGCAGATCATTTCCGACGACACCGGGACTGGTCCCATAGTCATCGACCTTGACCGCAGCGTCGCGATCGATGCCGCGATTGCCGACGCAATAGCCGGTGGCCGTGTCGCCGCCGAACGTAGCAACCGTACGTTGCAGGTTGCACACGCACCCGAAGGGGCGACGCCGATCTTGGAGAAGTTCGATCGTCGTATGCGACAACGAGCTTCGCCAGTCCGTGGACGGCAAAATAGC
>CAZTDG010000179.1:0-5967 GCA_964612655.1 uncultured Acidimicrobiales bacterium
ACCGATGCGGCGGACCGTTCGATCGCAACTGAGCAGCCAGCGAGCGCGGCTACTGACGTTGAAGTCGACGCAGACGTAGACCAAGACGTCGATGTCGACGAACCCATGGTGGAGGAGGCTCCTGAACCGGAGCCCGAGCCCGAACCAGAGGCCGCCACCTTCCGAGGTCGACTCGGCAAGGCCCGATCGGCAATGGCTGGATATCTCGGCTCGATCATGTCGCGTGGCGACGTCAACGCCGAAACATGGGAAGAGCTCGAAGAAGCCCTTATCCGCGCAGATGTCGGCGTTCGCCCCACCACCGAAATCCTCGAGACGGTGCGAACTCAGGCCGACGAACAAGGCGTGAAGGATCCGGCCGTCCTCATCGAGCTCGTCAAGGATGAGATGAAGGCTCGACTCAGCGCTCACGACATCTCACTCGCGCTTGGAGGCGACCCATCGGTATGGCTCTTCGTCGGCGTGAACGGTGTTGGCAAGACCACCACGATCGGCAAGTTGTCGACCCGTGAAGTGGCCGACGGTAAATCGGTCGTGCTCGCCGCAGGCGATACCTTCCGAGCCGCGGCGGCCGAACAGCTCACAATGTGGGGAGACCGTTCGGGCGCGCATTGCGTTCGAGGTGCAGAAGGCGGCGACCCGTCGTCGGTCATCTTCGATGCGGTCGAACACGCAGCCGCAAACGACGCTGATTTGGTTATGGCCGATACCGCTGGCCGGTTGCACAACAAGACCAACCTCATGAACGAGCTGTCAAAGGTTCGCCGCGTTGCCGAGAAGGGCGCAGGCACCGTGACCGAGACGCTCCTCGTGATCGATGCCACGACCGGCCAGAACGGTCTCACCCAGGCCCGCGCATTCACCGAGGCGGCGGATCTCACCGGCGTCGTGCTGACCAAGCTCGACGGTTCGGCCAAGGGCGGCATCGTCGTCGCCGTACAACAAGAGCTCGACATCCCCGTGAAACTCGTAGGCCTCGGTGAGGGTGCACACGATCTGATCCCGTTTGACGCCAACGAGTTTGTAGACGCGCTCTTTGCGTAGCCGCAGGCTCGATCCGGGCCTAGCGGCCCTCGACTCGCGCTGCGGTTCGCCAGAGGCCCCTTTCCGTCGCTCGTCCCTCGCTCCTTGGGAGCCGTAGGCGAACGCAGCGAACGGCATAGACTCTCGGACAGAACAATCAGCTGCAGCTAAAACGTTTCAGCTGTAGCTGAATCACTACAGGCCTCGACGCTGGCCTGGCGAGACCGTAGATCTAGGAAACCAATGTTCGATACCCTCTCAGACCGCTTTGACGGCATCTTTGACCGCATCCGCGGCAAGGGGAAGCTGAGCGAGGCCGACGTCGATGAGACGCTGCGCGAGATCCGTCTTGCGTTGCTCGAGGCCGACGTCAACTTCGAGGTCGTCAAAGGGCTCGTCGCTCGGATTCGTGACCGTGCGGTCGGCGATGAGCTATCGAAGGCCCTGAACCCGAGCCAACAGATCGTCAAGATCGTTCTCGAAGAGCTCACCACCAGCCTCGGTGGCGAAGCCATGCAGGTCACGTTCTCGCCGAAGCCACCCACGGTCGTGTTGATGGCCGGTCTGCAGGGTGCTGGTAAGACGACCAACTCCGCCAAGCTCGCCCGCCTGTTTAAATCTCAAGGCCGCCAGCCGTTGCTCGTCGGCGCTGACTTGCAGCGTCCGGCCGCAGTCGAGCAGTTGAAGACCCTCGGTCGACAGATCGACGTGCCCGTGTTCTCTGAGGACTCGGACCCGGTCAGCGTTGCGCGTGCGGCCATCGAAGAGGCGAAGAACCTCGGTCGAGATGTCATCATCTGCGATACCGCTGGTCGATTGGCCATCGACGAAGCGCTGATGGAAGAGGTGCGGCAGGTTTCTGAGGTACTCGACCCGGACTACACCTTCCTCGTCGTTGATGCGATGACCGGTCAAGACGCGGTGAACGTCGCCGAGTCGTTCCACAACACACTCGCCCTCGACGGCGTCATCCTCACCAAGCTCGACGGTGACGCCCGCGGCGGTGCTGCACTCTCGGTCAAAGAGGTCGTCGGTCGCCCGATCGCCTTCGCGTCGACCGGTGAGAAGCTCGAAGACTTCGACACGTTCTACCCGGATCGTCTCGCAAGCCGAATCCTCGGTATGGGCGACATCGAAACACTCATCGAGAAGGCCGAAGCCGCCTTCGAAGAGGAAGAGGCTGAAGAAGCAGCCCAGAAGCTCCTCGAAGGCAAGTTCACCCTCGACGACTTCTTGCAGCAGATGCAACAGATCAAGAAGATGGGCCCGATCGGCAATCTTCTCGGGATGATGCCCGGCATCCCCAAAGAGGTCAAAGACGTCGAGATCGAGGATTCACAAATCGCCCGTCTTGAGGCGATCATCAAGTCGATGACCCTCGCCGAACGCGAAGACCCCAAGATCATCGATGCGTCCCGTCGTTCTCGTATCGCGAACGGCTCGGGCATGAAGCCCCAAGATGTCACCGCACTCGTAACCCAGTTCAGCGAGATGCAAAAGATGATGAAGCAGTTCGGCATGGCGCCGCCGAAGTCCAAGCGCAAGGGCGGCAACAAGAAGAAGAACAAGCGTCGTCGCGGCGGAGGCCGCACCACGGCCAAGGGTTCGGCGCCAATGGCAAACCCCACCGCGTTGATGGAAGAGAGCATGGAAGAGGTCCAGAGCCTTCGTCTTCCAGGCCTCCCACCTCAGGAATAGGCCGTTCGTCGGTCCTGGGGCCTCGTCCATAAAGCTGTGTCTGTCTCCATGCCCAGCGGGGGATCGGTGACCTTTTTCCAAGTAGGTTCTGAGAGGGTTCTCGGCTAGCATCTATCGGTCGAGTCTCAACACTTTTCGGAGACTCCCAACAAGAGGATGTATTCGTGGCTGTAAAGCTCCGCCTTATGCGTATGGGCAAGAAGAAGCAACCGACCTACCGCGTCGTTGCCGCAGATTCGCGTTCGCCCCGCAATGGCCGTTTCATTGAGATCGTCGGCACCTATCAGCCACGCCAAGACCCGTCGGTTATCGAGATCGATAACGAAAAGGCAGTGCACTGGTTGAACCACGGTGCACAGCCAACCGAGCGGGTTGCCAAGCTGTTGAAGATCTCCGGTGCCTGGGAAGAGTTCACTGGGGTTGCCCCAGAAATCCCGGCTGTCCCGGAACCGACCCCGAACAAGGGTTACACCCCGCCAGCTCCACCGAAGCCACCTAAGGCTGTCGAGAAAGCTGCAGAAGAGTCCGCAGACGACGAAGCACCAGCCGAAGAGGCTGCTGCTGACGACGCTGCTGAGGCAACCGCAGACGATGCTGCTGAGGAGACCACCGAAGAGGCTCCTGCTGAGGAAGCTCCAGCCGAGGAAGCCGCTGAGGAGTCCGCCGAGGGCGACGAGTCATGAGCGACGTAGAGCATGACGACACCGAGCTCGAAAACGCAGAGCTCGACGAAGAAGTAGCACACGACGACGATGACGGTGGCGCCGAGGGTGCCCCTACCGCAGAAGCCGTCTTGGCCTACGTGGTCCAATCGCTCGTGCAAGACAAAGACGCCGTACAGGTCGATGTCAACGACTCGAAGCACACCTTGCAGCTCGAGGTTCGAGTAGGTCCTGACGATATGGGCCGAGTAATCGGACGTCGTGGCCGCGTCGCGAATGCGATTCGCACCCTGACCCGCGCCGCAGCTGCCAAAGATGGCGTCGAAGTCGACATCGAATTCCTCGACTGATGTAGTCGGTCTGCTCGGCACATTCGCCGGTAGGTCATGACCGATACGCCCAACCCTCCACACGACCTGCTGCTGGTCGGGTACGTACGAAAATCTCATGGTGTACGTGGCGACGTCGTGGTTCGATTGACCACCGACCGGGTTGAACGGGTCGATGTTGGTTCCACTCTCGTGGTGGGCGATACGGCGCGCACGATCACCTCCACACGCCCGCATCAGGGCGACCACATCGTGCATTTCGAAGGCGTTGACGAACGCAACGCCGCCGATGTCCTCCGAGGGCTAGAACTTAAGGCTGAACCGATTGAAGACCCTGACGTTCTTTGGGTGCACGAACTGATCGGCAGTCACGTCATCGACGCAGACGGGGTAGATAGGGGAACCATCGTCGAAGTGCTCGCGAATCCGGCTAGCGATCTCCTAGAACTCGATACTGGAGCGCTCGTACCGCTGCGGTTCGTTACATCGAACGAACCAGGTGTTATCCACGTTGACGTTCCCGATGGGCTGTTCGCGCTCTACGAAGAGGGTGAAGAGGAATGAGGATCGACGTCTTCAGTGTGTTCCCCGAACTCGTCGACGGCGCGCTCGCTACCAGCATCATCGGGCGTGCCCGCACAAACAACAAGATCGATCTGCGTCTCCATGACCCTCGAGACCACGCCACCGACGTGCACCGCAGCGTCGACGACTCACCCTTCGGTGGGGGAGCGGGCATGGTGATGCGTCCCGACATCATCGCGGCGTCTATCCGTGCCGCAGAACCACCTCGACCTTTGCTTGCGCTGAGCGCATCGGGTCGGCGCTTCGATCAGGCTATGGCACACGAGTTGGCCCAGAGCGGCGGGTTCTCGTTGCTGTGTGGCCGTTACGAGGGCATTGATCAGCGAGTGCTCGACGCAGAGGTTGACGGCGAAGTGTCGATCGGTGACTTCGTGCTGGCCGGGGGAGAGGTCGCCGCAGCAGTGATTATCGAGGCCACCGTCCGGTTGCTCCCCGGTGTTCTCGGAAACGCCGACTCGATCGCCGAAGAGTCCTTCGCCGACGGATTGCTCGAGTATCCCCACTACACCCGACCGGCTGAATGGGAGGGTCAAGGTGTCCCGCCGATACTCACCTCAGGCAACCACGGCGCCGTCGATCGCTGGCGTCACGCCATGGCGCTGAAGCGCACACTTGAGCGCCGACCCGACCTCATCGACGCTCGGGGCGGACTGACCGACGACGAGAAGAAACTGCTCGACGAACTCGATATCTAGCAGCGCTAGTCGCCGGCAGGTCGAACGACTTACATCTGCCATCGGCGTGCCGATAGGCCCGCATGTCGACACAACTGATGCTCGCACCGGCAACCCGAACCTGGGAGCAGCTGAGCACCGCAATCTCTGAATCACTCGACGACCTACTCACCGGCTCCGTGTCGGAAGTGCGCGTCACCGTGCCAGGAGGCGGACAACACGTGATCGCAGCGTTGATCGGGGACGGACAGATTCGCCTCGCCGCAGCGGGCAACGACACCCTGGTCGGCGGAGACCGCCTGACCGTACGAGACGAACGAGCAGCGATCACCGTTGGATTCAAAGTCGGCTCCGATTCTTGGGGCAACTTCTACTGGGATTGGAGCTCGCCAGTCGACTCCGAACTCGTCGCTTCTGGCATCATTCGCACGATGCGTGATATCTACAAAGTGGAATCTAACCAACTAGAACTGACTGTCACGTTGTAGCTCGTCGTCAGCGCATCTAGGCTTGTCGACTGGCCTAATCGGCCGCGATTCGCAGGAGCCAACGATGAACATCACCGATCTCGTCGACGCAAAGTCCCTTCGGGACGATATCCCCGAGTTTCAAGCTGGGGACACCGTCAAGGTCCACGTACGCGTGGTCGAGGGCAACAAAGAGCGTGTCCAGGTATTCGAGGGCGTTGTAATCGCCCGTCGTGGCAGCGGCATCAACGAGTCGTTCACCGTGCGCAAGCTCAGCTTCGGCGTCGGTGTCGAGCGAACCTTCCCGCTCCACTCGCCAATCATGGCAAAGCTTGAGTTTCTGAACCGTGGCGACGTCCGCCGCGCCAAGCTCTACTACCTGCGTGACCGCGTCGGTAAGGCAGCCAAGGTCCGCGAAAAGCGCGAGTTCTGATTTTCGCCGCAAGGCGAAATCCGGGCGTGGACGCCCTCGATTCGCGCTGCGGTTGGCCAGAGGCCCCTTTCCGCCCGACCGGCGGAGCCGGATCGG
>CAZTDG010000180.1:0-5922 GCA_964612655.1 uncultured Acidimicrobiales bacterium
CGTACGGCACACAGAACGCCAGCCACGGCCAATCTGTGGGCCTGGGCCGACGTGTGAGTGCTCGACGACGTTGACCAAAACGTAGGTGCGAAACCCGCTGATTGATGTCATGCATCCAGCGTGACGCCGCGTCACGCTGCCGGGCATAGGGGATTCCCCTCAATCGCTATGTGGCGGCGACGGGCCAAGTCGTGACCATCGCCATCACAGAAAACACCACGCGCGCAGCCCTCCCCGCAATACCCTGTAGGACATGACTACACGTGATCTTCCAAGCGGCGTCCTGACGGGCGACCAAGTCCAGCAAGTGTTCGCCCTCGCGAAAGAAGAGTCCTTCGCGCTTCCCGCAGCTAACTGCGTGGGTACCAACTCGATGAACGCGGTTATGGAAACCGCGGCAAAGGTCGATGCACCCGTCATCGTGCAGTTCTCCAACGGTGGCGGCGCCTTCAACGCTGGTAAGGGTGTCGGCCTCGAAGGAATACAGGCCTCGATCGCAGGATCCATTGCCGGAGCTCACCACGTCCGCACCATGGCCCCGTATTATGGCGCCAGCGTGATCCTTCACACCGACCACGCCGCAAAGAAGCTCCTCCCTTGGATCGATGGCCTCCTCACCGCGGGCGAAGAATACTTCGCTACCCACGGTGAGCCGCTGTTCAGCTCGCACATGCTCGACCTTTCCGAGGAGCCTCTCGAAGAGAACATGGCGATCTGCGTCGAGTACTTGAAGCGCATGGAACCCATGGGCATGACCCTCGAGATCGAACTCGGCATTACCGGTGGCGAAGAGGACGGCGTCGACAACTCCGACGTGAAAGAGGAAGACCTCTACACCAAGCCTGAAGAGGTCGACTACGCGTTTGACCAGCTCTCGGCAGTGTCGGACCGGTTCACCGTCGCAGCGTCGTTCGGCAACGTTCACGGCGTGTACAAGCCAGGCAACGTCAAGCTCACCCCGACGATCCTGCGTGACTCACAGGCCTTCATCCAAGACAAGCACAGCACCGAGGCAAACCCGGTCAACTTCGTGTTCCACGGTGGCTCGGGCTCGACCGCAGCAGAAATTTCCGAGGCCATCAGCTACGGCGTCGTGAAGATGAACATCGACACCGACCTGCAGTGGGCATTCTGGGACGGCATTCGCGAGTACGAAGCCGGCAACCATGACTACCTCCAGACCCAGCTCGGCAACCCTGACGGTCCAGACCAGCCGAACAAGAAGAAGTACGACCCACGTGCGTGGCTCCGTGCTGGCGAGGTCTCCTTCGTCGAGCGTCTGACCCAGGCCTTCGCCGAACTCGGCAACGACATTCCGTCCTAGTCACCAGACGTGACTCCTTGGATCGGCGAGCGCGCCGACGCGGTCATTTTCGACCACGACGGCACCCTCGTCGATAGCGAGACCATCACACTCAGGCTGCTGGCCACAATGGCGATCGAAGCGGGCGCCGAGGTCTATCCCGACGACGCCACGCGCTTCATGGGCAGCGACATCAACGTCGTCATCGACGCGATCGAAGAGCGCTCGGGCAACACCATCGACCGAGACAAATTCTTCGCAGAGTTTCGTGTCCGCCAATACGACGACATCCGAAGTGGCCTCGCTGAAATCGCCGGTGCGACACGACTCCTCGAGTCGTTGACCGAACGCGGCGTCCCATTCGCCGTCGCCACGAACGCACCCATGGCAAAGATGGAGTTGTGCTTAGCGACGACCAAACTCGACCGGTTCTTTGGTCCTGAGAACATGGTTAGCGCCTATGACGTTGGCATTTGGAAGCCCGATCCCGCCGTCTTCATCGAGGCGGCAGTGCGGGTCGATACGCCGATCGAACGGTGCGCGGTCGTCGAAGACAGCCGCCCGGGAGTTGAGGCCGCGATCACTTCGGGCGGACACGCGATAGCGCTCGACCCCGATGGCACCTTCGCGGAATCAGCCGCTCACTCGGTCGTGGGCCTCGACGAGGTGTCGGAACTCTTGTTGGGCTCGAGCGTCCAGTAGCTGCAGAAACCAGCTAGCTCGCTAGAAACGCCCCAGCATCTCGAAGGCTGCCCGTGACGAGCGTGGCGCCGTCGCCATGACCGATAAGGCACTGCGCGTCCCGGTGTCCGTCGTTCCAAAGCTCCACCGTTGGAACAAAGGTGAAGAACTCGTAGGGCAGGCTCAGGTAGTCGTCTCCGAGGAACTGTGCGTACTGCTCTTGGCAATAGCCCTCGCCCTGCCAGAAAGCCGCATCGACTCCGGGGAAGACAGTGCTGGTTTCCCACAAGCTGGCCGCTGCGTACACCTCGTAGGCGTGCGCTTCAGAACAGTCGGCCCGCGAAACGAAGAGGATCTCAAAGAACTCCCCGTCCGCCGCATTATTGACGGGTTCGAAGTGATCACTCACACATTGCCCAACCTCGAGGTCATCGATCACCGCAAGGCTTGCGACCTGACGGCCGACCAGCACACCAACAACAGTGAACCCGACCACCATTAACGCACCGATGATGATCAGGCTGTACTTCGTCGTCGGGTTCATCGGTTGCGAGCTCTTGGTCAACTCGTTCGACGAGGGTCCAGGAGGCGAAGAAAGCGTCCTCGTAGCGCCGTGAGCTGCAGGGGGTTGATTCGGGGTCGGCGGCGGGGGCGCAAACGCCGTCATCGGTGCTCCCGCCACAGGCGAAACACTCGTTGCAGCACCCTCGAACGGATGCCCGGGCGCGTCTGGGGAGCTGCCAGGGAAGCCGGCAAAGTCCGATGTGTGGTGAGGTTGGTTACCTCGCATGCACGGGTTATCGGTGCGCTAGCACAACGACCGCATAGGTTAAGTGGCCCAAGCCGGCCACCGATTGGGACCCGCTGCGATCGCTCATGGCAGACTTGGCCGATGGCAGGTCGAATATCTCCTGGCGCTCCTCGGCAAGGTTCGAGCTATCGCCGACATCTTGAAGGCGACGGAACGCCCGAGTTCGCCACGGCGGCGACCGATAACCATCACCTCTTGCTGGGTCCTGGCGATGCAGCCATCGCCGAGTACCAGGCCGCCGGGATCGAGGTTCCAGATCTTGGGGCGATCCGCACGTACCGCCAGGAAAGGGTGCGCGGGGCGCTGAAGGCCTTCGACTACGACGGCGTGATCGTGATGGATCCAATGAACATCCGCTACATCACCGACACGACCAACATGCAGATCTGGGTCATGCACAACGCGGCTCGATACGCATTCATGTCGGCCGACGGAACGATCATCTTGTGGGACTACGACAACTGCCAGTTCCTCGCCGGTCATCACGACACCGTCACCGAAGTGCGCCCCGCGATCGGAACCACCTACTTCCTCGCCGGTGACCGCTTCGATGAAATCTCACAACGGTGGGCCGACGACATGGCCCAAGTGATCGAGAGCCACTGCGGCAAGAACGCCCGAATCGCCGTTGACCAGGTGAACTATCTCGAAGGCACCAAGCTCGAAGCGCACGGCATCACGATCGGGCGCGGCCAGCAAGTCATGGAACAAGCGCGGCTGATTAAGTCCGCCGACGAGATCGACGCGCTGCGATGTGCTGGCGTCGGGTGCACTGAGACCATGCGCGAGATGCACGAAGCGCTGACCCCGGGCATGACCGAGAAGGATGTGTGGGCCATGTTGCACGCGGGCAACATCCGTCGTGGCGGCGAGTGGATCGAGACCCAAATTCTCGCTTCGGGTCCGCGGACGAACCCATGGTTCCAAGAAGCGTCGTCACGGGTCATCGAAGACGGCGACATGTTGGCCTACGACACCGACCTCGTCGGCGCCTACGGCATGTGCGTCGACATCAGCCGTAGCTGGGTCGTCGGCGACAAACCACCAACCCCGGCACAGCAAACGATCTACGACATGGCCCGGCACCAAATCGATCACAACATGGCGTTACTGAAACCGGGCGTCACCGTCGAAGAACTCACCCACAAGAGTTGGTTCCCGTCGCCCGATGAGTACCGCCACTATTCATGCCTCTTCCACGGCGTCGGCCAATGCGACGAATACCCCGAGGTCTTCTTCCCCGCCGCCTGGGATGACTGGGGCGTCGAATGCGAGATGACACCAGGCATGGTGATGAGCGTCGAGGCCTACGTCGGTAGCCGCGACGGCGGCGAAGGCGTCAAGCTCGAAGAGCAACTGGTTATCACCGAGACCGGTGCCGAACTGCTCGCCCACTACCCGCTCGATCTGTAGGCAAGGGCGGCCGAAAACTACGAGAGCCGGTGGCCTAGGCCACCGGCTCTCGATTATTGATCAGTCGTATTGATCAGTGGGACTGGCTATTCAGCTTCAGCCTCGCCAGCTTCGCCGTCACCCATACCAGGGATCTTGCTTGTGGCTTCGTCGATCTTGTCAGCGATTCCTTCGCCGCCAGGAACCTTGCCAGCCATGTCCTTCGCCTGATCAGCGAGGCCTGCGGCCTTATCCTTCATTTCGTTGACTTTGTCAAACATGAAATACCTCTTTTGTTGCTACGCATCAAAGCGCAGGGGGTGTACGTATGACGCAACTTAGTCGCAAAAAGTCGCGGTTTCCCGCACTTTCAGCACCAGGCTGGCAGCGATATGGTCGGAACGACCTACGAAAAACTGAAGCGATCGACCTACAACCCACCAGAATTGGGACATGAATACCGACTCCGATCGTTGGGATGAGCGTTATTCGAACGCCAGTCCTCCCGACACCCTCACCGTCCATCGGCTACTCGTGGAGGCGATTGGGCACGCTACGCCAACGGGCCGAGCGGCCGATGTGGCATGCGGTTGGGGCGATGCCGGGCTCCATCTCGCGCGGTCAGGTTTCGACGTGACCTGCTTCGACGTCTCGACCGTTGCACTCGATGCGGTCGAGCGGCGAGCCATCGAACTCGACGTAGCCGTCTCGACAGCAAGCCACGACACGACCACCGACGGTGCTCCGGCTGGGCCGTGGGACATCCTTTGGTGCGCGCACTACCTCGACCGCGACTTCTTGGCCGGCCTAGGAGGCCAGCTGAGCGATCAGGGCATCGCGGCGATTGCGATCGCGACCAAAACCAATCGTGAGCGCCACGAACGACCATCGGCACGCTTCCTACTGGACCCGAACGAACTCCTGGCTCTCGTCACCAGCGGCCAACCCGCTCTGGAGGTTCTGCACTTCGATGAGGCCTGGCGAGCAAACGATGTGCACGAAGCGTGGCTCATCGTTCGAAAGGTCCCCGCGGCTTAGCGCTGCGACCTACTGCGGGTTGAGTAGCGACCCGAGCATGGCCCGGAACTTCGCTTGCGTCTCCAGCAGCTCGGCCTCAGGGTCGCTCTGGGCAACAACACCCACCCCAGCACACACCGTGGCTCGACTGCCTTGCACCTGCGCGGTTCGAACGCTCACGGCAAACTCACCGTTCCCGGCGGAATCGACCCAACCAGCCGGACCTCCGTACCGAGACCGATCAAAACCCTCTAGCTCGGCAATGAGTTCCAGGGCCTCGGCCTGAGGGTCCCCGCCGAGCGCTGGCGTGGGGTGCACCCCGGCGACCAGTTCGACAGCCGAGACGGGTGGCGCTGACAACACGCCTTCGACCATCGTCCCCAAGTGGTGCACGTTGGCCATCGAGAGCACCGATGGTTCGGGCTCGGCGTCGACGTAGGAACAAAACGGCAGCAGCTCTGCGAGCAGCCAATCGATAGTGATCTGATGCTCGGTCCGGTCCTTCGACGACGACCGCAACGCATCGACTCGCTCGGCGTCCACCTCCGGGTCGGAACTGCGGCTCGCAGTCCCGGCGAGCGGATGCGCTCGGACCGTACGCCCGAACCGGCTGACCAAGAGTTCGGGGGATGCGCCGATGAACCCGTCGATCGAGAAGACCATCGCCTCGGGGAACCGACGATCGAGATCTCGCACCACCCGTGCGAGCGGAAATGCG
>CAZTDG010000181.1:0-5897 GCA_964612655.1 uncultured Acidimicrobiales bacterium
CGTCCATCGTCTCATCGGTCTCGGCGACAGCCTCGGTGGTAGTGGTGGTGCTCGATGTAGACGTGGACGTACTGCTCGACGAGGTCGTCGTGGGGTCGAACTGGCCGCCGGTCTGGCCTTCATCGCTGCTGCACGCCGCCAAAATGGCCATCATCGTTGTCATCCCAGCCGATGACTGCAGGAACTGCCTGCGGCTGATGCCGAGTCGTCGTGAGCGAAGGTCCGCAACGCGGTGGGTCTCTTCGATCGTGCGTCGAACGATCGAAGACGCGGGGGAGGGCACGTACTCACCGTTCGAGCACGGTTCGAGCTTGAGCGGTAGTCCAGGATCGTCAGATTCGGGCTGTGCCATGGGAAGACTCTGCCACATCAGACTTCGGCGCTGCGGTAGCTCGAACGGAGCGAGGGGGACGAACGGTGGAGCCGATTAGTGGAATTGTCCTGACATTTCTTGTGACCGGTTCCGAGGTGCCCGCGTCATGCGGGGTACGGGGCGCTAACCGGCGAACAACCCGAACTCTTTGGAGAAACGAAATGAATGAATCAAACGCAGACCGCGTCCTCCGCGTCGTTGCCGGAGCCGCACTTCTCATCTTGGGATTCACCGTCTTGGGTGGACTAATCGCCGTTGCAGCCATCGTCGTCGGCCTCATCCTTGCAGTCACGGGAACCATTGGCTTCTGCCCGATCTACGCGATCTTCAAGACCGGCACCCGCAAGCTCACGGGCGCATAAGGCCCGGTTCGCAACCTCATAGTCCCAACCCCCAAGGACAACCAAATGACGTTCTTTAACGCATTCGCCTTCGGTGTAGGCATGGTGGCATTGATCAACCCGTGTGGGTTTGGTCTGCTGCCGGCCTACCTGGGCGTCTTCCTCGGCCAAAAGGAGGAATCGACCAGTCGCTGGGTTTCGCTCAACCGAGCCCAAGGCGTCGGCCTGGCGATGACGCTCGGCATGCTCGTGGTATTCGGCTTCTTCGGCCTGGTGCTCGGTGGGCTGCAAGGCGCACTCGCATCACGCCTGCCGTACTTCAACATTGCGCTCGGCATCGGTCTCATCATGTTGGGTGTTGCCATGCTGGGCGGCTATCAGCTCACGCTGAAGCTCCCCAAGATGCAAAAGGGAGGATCGTCGGGTTCGTTCGCATCGATGTTCTTATTCGGCATGTCCTACGCCACGGCATCGCTCACCTGCACCCTTGGACTCTTCATCGCTGCAATCAACTCGGGCAGCATCAACGCCGGGCCAGGTGGCGGCGGCTTCACGTCGAGCCTGGGTTCGCTTGTCAGCTACGGCCTCGGCATGGGGCTACTCGCAACGATGATCACCCTGCTACTTGCGCTTGGAAAGCAGAGCCTGGTCGGGAAGTTCCGCAGCATCTTGCCCAAGATCAACTTCATCTCGGGCATTCTGTTGCTGATCGTCGGGCCGTATTCGATCGGCTATGGCATTTGGGAACTGCAAGTGCTCAACGAATGGCCACTCGGCGAGGGTGTCTGGCCATTCCTCGACACCATCAACCTCGGTGTCGGCAATCTCCAGAGTGCGGCGACGGGTTGGTTCAACGCTGAGGTCTCCGTATTTGGCGCTTCGATACCACGAACCCAGCTGCTCGCATGGCCCTTCGTCATCGTCAACGCCGTGATCATCGTCGGCGGCTTCATCGCTCGCCGCGCCAGCAAGCCCGCTGTCGATACCATCGATATTGCCAGCGACATCAACGTCGTGGACCTCCCGCAGGCGTCATGAGCGCAGTTCACACAATCCCTCCCCCCGTATGAACTGCGCAACGCTTGCCGACCGGCTGACCGACTTCCTCGAGGGCGAACTCACGCCCGCCGAGGAGTCGGCAGCCATTGCGCATCTCTCCACATGTACATCCTGTGAAGGGGTGCTCGCCGACACCCGAAAGGTCGTCCAGCTCGCTCACCAACACGGCCGAGCCGAGCTGACCGCCCAAGATCGTGAGCGGCTCCTGGCTTCTCTGCTCGGGGAAGTGAGCGAATGAGGCGCGGATTAGTTGCGGTCGGTCGTGATCGTGTCAATGAGTGACTGCACAGGTGGGCGGTCGTCTGGGCCCTTTCCCCAGTAGCCGTAGATCAAGGTCCCGTCGGGATCGATGATGAAGTTTCCGCCGAGTTGCAGCGTGTCTTCGGTAGCTCTGGCCGGCATCTCAAACCCTTGCTCTCGAAAGATTTCGATGTATCGACGGACCATTCGTAGTCCCCAGACTCGTCGAAGGCTGCCCCGTCCAATTCCGAATGCTTGATAGGCAGAGAGACTGGTGTCTGAGAGGACCGGGAACGGCAGGTCGTGCCGAGCGATGTATGGGGTTAGGTTCACCTGCTCAGCGAACGTGACCACTACGACGTCAGTGTCGTCGCCGAAGTCTTTGAGGTGATCGCGAACTGCGTTCACATGGCTTGCACAGGGAAGTCAATGAATGTGTCGATGAAAGATCACCAAGAGGTACCGGCCACGGTGGTCGGCTGATTGCCACGGCTGGCCGTTAGCTGTTTCTAGAGAAAGTAGGGGGGCGGTTTCGCCCAGGCGGGGTCGAATCACGACGGTGTTGGTAGAGCCTCAATCGAAGTGAACACCAGCGATCGTCCTACTCGTCGATCTTTTGAATGACACCGTTGAGCATTCGGGATCGATCGTCATCGCTGAGGGGAACCCTGCCGTGGTCGTGGGCGAGGTCAACAACGCTTCGGGTCTCGGCGAGCACGACCTCGCACGCTGTGCATGTCGACAGATGATCCAGCGCTGCCATCTCCTCTTCCGGGGCGAGGTCGCCTTCGAGGAAGTCGGTGAGGTGGGCGGCAAGCGTTGTGCAGTCCATCAATACACCTCTGTTGCTGAGAGCAAGCGTCGGAGTTCCAAGCGGCCCCGATGCACCCGCATCTTGGCTGCGGACAATCCGACCTCGAGAACTTCGGCAACCTCGCGCATCGGGAGCTCTTCGACATCGCGAAGCACGACTGCCATTCGTTCGTCGTTGGGCAATTGCAGGAGCGCTTTAGAGATTTGATCCGCAACCGTCCGAGCAATCGCCTGTTCGTCGGGGCCGTTCCCATCAGAAATTGTCTCGGGCATTTCGGTTGGGTCGGTGGGAACGTCGCGTCGGCGCCGCACGATCGTGATGGCTTCGCGGTACGCGATCTGCAACAGCCATGGACGGGCCCTGCCTGCGTCCTCGAGTTGATCGAGGCGTGTGAACGCCTTCACGAAGGCCGCTTGCACCACATCTTCAGCGTCGGCCGTGTTCCAGAGCACTCGGTACGCCACGTTGTAGACGGCATCGACATGGGCGCGAAAGAGCGTTTCGATCCGGGCATGCAAAGGGCCCGTCACGTCGAGTGACTGTGAAGTCATGCGGTCGCGTGGGCTTGGGTCCAGGCGCCGTAGCCGCCCAGCAGGTCAGAGACGTAGCCGTCAAAGCCGTTCGCACGCAGGATGCTGGCGGCGATCGATGACCGAAAGCCGCCTGCGCAGTAGATCGCGGTCGGTCGATTGCGGTCGAGTGAACCTACTTCTTCGGCGAGACGGGTCAACGGAATCACGATGGCCCCTTCGATCGTGCCACCAGCGGTTTCGCCTGGCTGGCGAACATCGACGAGCTGGAGATCGGGGAAGTTCTTCTGAAGCTCGACCAGTCCTTCGACGTCCACCCGTTTCGCTTGGGCTGTGGTGTCGGGGTTGTCGGTCATTGCTTGCATGGGCGATTCGATCGCTCCGATGACGTTGTCGAAGCCGATCCGAGCGAGGCGGTTCTTCGCTTCGAGTTCTTTGCCGTCAGCGGCCACCAGGACGATGTTGGCGGCGGGGTTCAGCACACCACCGGCGAACTCGGCGTAGCGGCCGCCGATCCCGATGTTTACTGACCCGGTGATGTGACCGGTTGCGAACTCCTCGGGGGAGCGGGCGTCGAGGATTACTGCGCCTGACTCTTGGGCGGCGAGGGCCTGGTCGAGCGACATCGCCGTGGGGAGCGCAGCCTCGTCGAGTAGAGGCCGTAGCTCTCGGTTGAGGGCGGCGTCGTGTGCGAAGTAGTTGGGCGGCGCCGTCTGGCCAGCGGTGACGACATCGATGAACTGCTCTTTAGACATGGGTGCGAGGGCGTAGTTGGTTGCCCGTTGTGCCCCGATCGTCGACACGGTGTCGCTCGACAGATTCTTGCCACATGAGGAGCCAGCACCGTGGCCGGGGTAGACGAGCGTTTCGTCAGGCAGGGTGAGCAGCTGCTCGTGAAGTGAGTCATACAACATCCCGGCGAGTTCTTCTGACGTCATGCCAGCTGCAGAGAGGAGGTCAGGTCGCCCGACGTCGCCGATGAAGAGGGTGTCGCCGGTGATCACGCCGTAAGGCGCCGAGTTGGCCGACTCGTACACGACGTAGCTGACCGATTCGGGAGTGTGCCCCGGGGTATGGCGAACCTCGATCTCTACCTCGCCGAGTGAGATCCGCTCACCATGGTCGAGCTTTTGTGCATCGAACTCGGTGTCGGCCGCTGACCCGTAGCCGATCTTGGCGCCGGTTGCGGCTGCCATTTCGAGATGGCCCGAGAGGAAGTCTGCGTGGAAGTGGGTCTCCAACACGTAGTCGATGGACATGCCATGTTCTTGCGCGCTCGCTAAGTACGGCGCGATGTCGCGGCGGGGGTCGACCACGATCGCGCGGCCGGTGCTCTCATCTCCAATGAAGTAGGAGGCTTGGGAGAGGCAGTCCAGATAGTGCTGTTCGAAGATCATTGGCGGGGTCCTTCGTGAGTGTCTGGTTTAAATGTACGGACATAGAAACATTTCGTCAATTGAACGTTTGGTAAGGGCCGTTTTTAAGCCCTTACGTGCGGATTGGTTCTATTGTACGTACAATTGACGGAACGCGGGGAGGTTGAGGTAATTCTGTGAATCGACACATCACCGGCTGGCTATGGGTAGGAGGGCAAGCGCTGCTCTTAGGCGCCCTGATCCTCCTGCCGAACGGCCAAGCCTGGGATCGTTCGGGAACGCTTGGCCTCGTCGCCAATGTCTTGTTCTTTGGTGGTCTCGTGATCATTGCTGTCGGAGCACTGCGACTCGGAACGGGGCTTACACCGTCGCCAGTACCCACCTCACTCGGTGAGCTTCAAACAACTGGGCTCTACCGGTTCATGCGCCACCCGATTTACACCGGTGTGCTCGTTGCCGCTCTGGGTTTGGTGCTGCGCTCAGGTAGTTGGTTGCACGCCGCGATCGGGGTAGCGACCTTCGCATACTTCGACCGCAAGGCGGCATGGGAAGAGGGCCAACTGCGCAGCCACTACCCGGACTACGGATCATACGCGGAGCGGACGGCGAAGTTCTTCCCTGGGCTGTGGTGAGTTGGCAACATTTCTTGTGACCGCCCGCATTCGGGTCGCGTCATAACCAATACGGGGACTATCCGAACGACTAGGAGCACGATACATACATGACTTCACGCAGAGCGAAGCTCCGAGCTGGAGCCGCCGGATTGTGCGTAGCGCTACTTGCGACAGCTTGTGGCACCACGCCACCCGACACTGCGGCCGCACCGGCCGATAGTGCCGTGGCCGAAGAGGCCGACGCAGCAGCAGCTGGCGGTGTGGGCCTTCCCGTCCTGGTGAGCAACACCGTCGGTGGCGCACAGATCGATACCAACGACCTGGTCGGCCAAGACGTGGTCGTCTGGTTCTGGGCTCCTTGGTGAGTCCGTTGTCGTAGAGAAGCCCCTGCGGTCGCAGCGGTACAAGCACAACTTGGTGATCAAGTCACCTTCCTCGGCCTTCCGAGCCGGTCCGAAGACATTGCGTCAATGGAATCGTTCGTCGACGACAACGCCGTCGGCGCCTTTGAGCACCTCATCGACATCGATGGAGTGATCTGGTCCGAACT
>CAZTDG010000182.1:0-5829 GCA_964612655.1 uncultured Acidimicrobiales bacterium
GGGATATCCCGGTGCGGCTCGTGCGGTTGGCCGAGTGCTGCGTGATAGTTCGGATCTGCCGTGGTGGCGTGTGGTGAACGCCGCGGGTCGACTGGTGCCTGGGAACGAGCAGGAGCACGCTCGACGGCTTCGCGGTGAAGGTATCGCGAGCCGTGATGGCAGAGTTGTTCGGGGTTGACCGAGGCACATCCCGAGCCGAGTGCCTATCGGCCGATACGCTGATCGAAACGAAACGAGCCCGCTACATGACGACAACCTTCGCCGATCTCGGCGTCTCCAGTGCGCTTACCGAAGCGCTGGAAGCCCGTGGAATCACGGAGCCCTTCTCCATTCAAGAAATCGCTATCCCAGATGCGCTGGCTGGACGAGACGTGTGTGGGAAGGCCAAGACCGGTTCGGGCAAGACTCTCGCCTTTGGAATCCCGGTGCTCGAAGGAATCGAGACCGCAGACCCGAAGTTCCCTCACGCGATCGCACTCGTTCCCACCCGAGAACTTGCCGTACAGGTCGCCGAAGAGCTGGAACCGCTCGCTAAGGCACGAAACGTTCGGATCGCTGCGGTCTACGGCGGAGCCAAGATCGAACGACAGATCTCTCGGTTGGAAAAGGGCGTCGACTTCGTGGTCGCCACACCCGGGCGAATGATCGACCTGGTCGAGCGAAAGGCTGTTTCGCTCGAACGGCTGACCCACGTGATCGTCGATGAAGCTGACCGCATGGCCGACATGGGGTTCTTGCCGCAGGTCGAATGGCTATTGCGCCAAGCCAAGAACGATCATCAAACCTTGCTGTTCTCGGCCACGTTGGACGGCGTGGTCGACAGCCTCGTGCGTCGCTACCAGCACGACCCGGTGTTCCACGAGGTCGAATCCCGCGAAGTCACCGTCGATCAGATGACCCACCGCTTCGTCCAGGTGCATCAGATGGACAAGGTCAAGGTCGCTGGATCGATCTCCTCGACGGCGGAGCGGACCATCATGTTCACCGCCACCAAGCACATGGCCGATCGACTCGCTCGTGAGCTCGGGGACCTCGGCGTGAAGGCATCGGCGATTCACGGTGACCTCCGCCAGAACCATCGCGAGAAAGCCTTGTCAGATTTCTCCAATGGAAAACTTGCCGTCTTGGTGGCAACCGACGTCGCAGCCCGTGGCATCCACGTCGACGAGGTAGAGGTCGTCATTCACTACGATCCTCCAGCCGAACACAAGACGTACCTGCACCGCTCCGGTCGAACCGCCCGTGCTGGCAGCAAGGGTCTCGTCGTGACCTTGGTCATGTGGAACGAAGAGCTAGAGGTCCGACGCCTGCAAAAGCGGATCGGACTCGATTTACCAATCGTGGAGATGTTCTCCAACGACGACCGTCTGAAGGATCTTGCCGGTTGGGATCCACTGGCCGAGTAACCGTCTCGGTCTCCGAGGATGACCCCTTCTGGGGACTGCTCACCGACGTCCCCGCTGGCGATGAGCGCGACTGCGCTCGGACCATCGTGGACGTTGTCGCACGGAGTTGGGGGCAGGCGACGCCCGCTGCGGTCCGAGCCGAACTCCTCGACGCCCTCGACGGCTGGGAAGGCCCGGCGAGCGAGCGTTTAGTAGAGCTCGCCGCCGATGGCCCTCTGGAACCGGTCATCATCGGTCGTTGCTGGGAAACACTGCTGGCCAATGCCGCGCGACGTAGTCAAGGCGCCCACTACACCCCACCCGCTGTAGCCGCGCAGGTCGCCGAACTCGTGTTGGAAGCGTTCTCGAGATCTCCGCAGACCGAAATGCAAACAGGTGATGCCCCGACCGTTTGGGACCCATCGTGTGGCGGTGGAGCGTTTCTCTTAGCAACCCTCGTCGCGCTCGAAACACGCACCGGGACCGAGCGGTCGAAACTGGTCGAACAGTGCTTCGCTACCGACATCGACGAGTTCGCACTCACACTTTGCGATGCCGCTCTTCAGATCTGGTCCGGCGGGTCAGCACGGCCCAACGTCTTCTGCGGAGATGCGCTGCTGACCGGGTTTGACGAGGCAGCGTTACCTTGGCCCGACACGATGGACCTGATCGTCGGTAACCCGCCCTTTCTCGGCCAACTGTTCAGCGATACCTCCCGGTCCGGCGACCGGGCGGAGCGCCTGCGGGACCGATATCAACGTGCGAGCCGCGCCTATTTGGATGAGGCAGGACTGTTCGTGGCGATGGCCACGGACCGCGTAAGCGACGATGGTGCCATCGGGCTGATCATTCCGGCCTCGCTGCTCGGTGCTGCCGACGCCGTCGGCCTCCGACGGATGGTCGCCGACTCCCACACGCTCTCTGCGTTGTGGATCGATTCGAAACAATCCTTTGACGCCGCTGTTGACGTGGTGGCCGTGGTTCTGACCCGAGACGGCCTGTCAGGGGCCGATGAGGGTACAACCACGGTCTGGCTCGACGGAGAAGTGACCACGGTCCAAGCGCCCACCCCAGAGACATGGGCGCCGTTGTTGGCTGCAGCCGATGCATCGCCCAACGTTGTACTCGACGGACTCGGTGGCGGCGTGGTCGAAGACATGGCAAGCCTGACCGCCGGGTTCCGTCAACACTTCTACGGGATCGCCGACGCGGTCGCCGAACTGGCCGACGACGGATCACGGAACACGCGAGCGCCAGCGTTGGTCACCTCGGGGGCGATAGATCCGCTGCACGACCGATGGGGTAGTCGGCCGATCAAATTTGCCAAGCGGCGCTGGGATGCTCCGGTGTTGCACCTCGACCGAATCGAGGACCCGTCGGTCAAGGAGTGGTTCGAGGCCCGGTGTCGCCCCAAAATATTGCTCGCCACCCAGACGCCGGTGATCGAAGCCATCGTCGATACCGATGGCTCGATGGTCCCGTCGGTTCCAGTGCTGGTCGTCGAACCCGCCGATGAAGACATGCTCTGGCCGCTCGCGGCCGCCCTGACGTCGCCCGCAGCTAGCGCGTGGCTCTATCAGCGGGCAGCGGGCACCGGGTTGAGCCGAAAGGCCATACGACTACGCGCCCGTGAAGTTGCCGGGCTCGGGCTTCCACGCAAGGGTGAGGCGTGGGACACCGGGGCCGAACACGCCAAACGTGCTCATCAGTCGAGCGCCAATGGCGATATGGAGACCTACGTTCGCGAACTTCGGGCGTTGGGCAAGGCAATGGACGTTGCCTACGGTGTCGATGACACCGTTGGGTCGTGGTGGTGGAATCGACTCGACCGACGCACGGTTGCTAACAGCGAGGCATACTGAGAACCTCGGATACTTTCCGGCAACGACATGAACCAGGACGACTCCGCAGCACACCCATCGATCTCCGACCTTCGTGGTTGGCCCGCGTTCCCCGTTACGGGAGCCTGGCAACCCGGCGATCCTGTCGGTGCCCGCCAGTTCATCGACCTGGCACGCCCGTTGGCTCTCGAGGGTGGCGACATTCTCGAGTCGGTGACACTCGCATACGAAACGTGGGGAACCCTCAACGCCGATGCCAGCAATGCCATCCTGATCTGCCATGCACTGACCGGAGACGCTCACGTGACCGGCGGCGGCGGCGGGACCTACACCGACGAGGGATGGTGGTCGCGAATTGTCGGGCCAGGTAAAGCCGTCGACACCAACGAATTCTTCGTCGTGTGCGCCAACGTCTTGGGAGGCTGCCAGGGGAGTACCGGGCCAGCCTCGATCAACCCTGAAACGGGACGTCCATATGGTTCGTCGTTCCCCCAAATCACCAATCGAGATATCACCCGATCCCAAACCTGCCTCGCCGAGAAGTACGGCATTGAACGCTGGTTCTCCGTCATTGGCGGATCCATGGGCGCAATGTCGGTACTCGAATGGGCAGCGATGTATCCCGAACGGGTGCGTTCCATCGCGCCGATTGCCAGCACACTGGCCGCCAGCGCCCAGCAGATCGGTTGGTCAGCGGTCGGTCGACTAGCGATCGCCAACGACGAGCACTTCGCTGGCGGCGACTACTACGACCAGCCCGAGGGCCCGGGACGTGGACTCGCAGTCGCACGCGAGATCGCACTCATCCACTACCGCAGCGACACCGAGTGGAACGAACGCTTCGGACGCGACCCACTCGACCGAATGGACCGCTTCGACGTGTGGGGACGCTTCCAGGTGGAGGCCTACCTCGATCACCACGGGCGCAAGTTCCCCGAGCGTTTCGACGCCAACAGCTATCTGGTCCTCAACCGGGCCATGGACCTCCACGACCTCGGACGCGGGCGAGGCGGCCCAGTCGCCGCGCTGGAACGATTCCGCGGGCCGTCCATGACCGTCTCGGTGTCGACCGACTTCCTGTATCCGCCACACCAGCAGGCGGAGATGGCCAAGGTCCTCGGCGCCGATGGCCGCTCGTGCACCCACCACACGATCGACTCGATTTATGGCCACGACGGCTTCTTGGTAGAGCACGACAAGTTGGCTTCAATGCTGACCGAGTTCCTCGACAAAGTAAGCGTCGATACCAACTAGATCGCGGCGACATACTGGGACGGCTATGCCCGAACTCATCGAAGTCGAGTACTACCGCCGAGCGCTCGACCCCATCATCGGTCAGCAGCTGGCTTCGGTTGCCGTCTCGCCCGAGGCCTTCATTCGCCCCCGCGGTACTCCCGTTGCGGCCTTTGATCACCTCCGTGGTGCCCGACTGGCCGCGACCCGACGTCACGGCAAGCTGCTCGTGCTCGAATTGGCCGACGACGGTGGGCCGGTAGGGGAGATCGGCTTGCGATTCGGCATGACCGGACGGCTGTTGATCGATGGCGTGGGCCCGATCGATCGCCTTGAATACAGTTCCGCTCGAAACGACGCCGCCTGGGACCGGGCGCTACTGCAATTCGACGCTCGGGTATCGGTTCGAGACCAGCGACGACTCGGCTCGATCGAAATTGACCCCGACATCACAGGTCTTGGCCTCAACGCCGAAACGATCGATGAGGCCACGTGGACAACGATTTGTTCCCGTCGCCGTAAATCGATCAAGGCGGTGCTGCTGGATCAATCGCTGGCTGCAGGGCTCGGCAACCTGTTGAGCGACGAGGTCCTGTGGCGTAGCCATATCGACCCTCGACACATCGCAAGCGAACTCGACGTCGCCGCCATTGGCCGTCTCAGCGAGCAAGTACCGATCGTCGTTGCCGAGCTGACCGCCCGAGGAGGCTCACACACTGGCGACAGCTTTGCACTTCGCTCCGAAGGCGAACAATGCACCATCTGTGGCCATTCGATGCGCCACGACACCGTCGCGACCCGGTCAACCTGGTGGTGCAGTGGTCATCAACGCCAACGCGCTACGGTGACCGAGTGAACAGTGCACAACGGGTCGTGCATAGCCTGGCATTGAGGATTGGAACCTTGTCGACGCAGGTCGATGAGGGCGATGTTGAAGTGGTCAACATCAGAGAAACCGACTCACGCCTCGGCCCGCTGATCGTCGTCTTGGTAGTTCTTGGGATCCTGACGTTGATCGCTACTGGCATGTACTGGTGGGCAACCCGGCCGTCCCGTACGATCGCAGTGCACGCTACAGAAGGAGACGACCATGGATGACTTCTCACCAGAGGACATGATCACCCGGTTTCGAGAGCGAGCCGCTGCGGTCAAGAAGAGGAATCTGCCACCTGTCGGCGGCGACGAACGGACACAGTTCATTCAACAAGCGCAGACCGACTTCCAAGACTTCGCGATCATCGCCGACGCCGAGCCGAACCTCACCGATGGTGTCCTCACGCTGACGATCGATCTTCGTCCAAGCAGTGGCGACTGAGATCTACGGTGGTAGAGTCATAAGCCGTTTGCGGACGTAGCTCAGTTGGTAGAGC
>CAZTDG010000183.1:0-5828 GCA_964612655.1 uncultured Acidimicrobiales bacterium
CTTCGGGACCCACCGCTTGGGTTATCTGGATCGAATGCCGCTCTACCCCTTCAAATCACTGCGTAAACGTTCTACCTTCGAACATTGATGGAGTCTCAATTTTCGCTCGATGACCCGGCACACCTCGCATTGGATGTGGCACAGCACGCTGCCATGGCCAACGGCGACTCGATGTGTGGCACGGAGTACCTCTTATACGGGATTGTTGCCACCGCGCGGGGTGACATAGTGGATCTAATCGATCTGTTTGCGCTCAATACCCTCCGGGTAGATCGCGCGATAGAGCGGCTTGTTGCCAAGCGCGGCATAGATCCAATGAACAGGGGCCGACCATCTCTGACCCGCCGAGCCGAGCAGGCCTTGCAGACCGAACGTCTCGACGGTCTCGGTCCGGCTGGGATCTTCGAGATCTTCCACGGGCTGCTCACCGACGACGCCTCCGGAGCATGCGCTGTTCTTCGAGACCTCGGTGTTCAACCAGCCGAAGCGCGCCGATTGGTTTCCTACGGGATCCGGCACCTCTCCGATGATGAGGTGGAGGAACTACTTCATTCACTGGACCGGCGCGGCGATGATCACCAGGGCTGGTGGGGTCCCAATGCCGACCGGGAGATCCGCCCGGTGGCGTCCATGTCAGAAACAGCGCTCCCGGTAGCGACGAGCAACTCCGCCAAGATCGAGTTGGTCACCATGGCCACCGACGGCGAAGGCTTAGGTTTCACCCTCGCCATCAGCTCCAAGCGATCGTGGGTATTGCCACCGGTATTCGTTCCCGAAGAGGCCCTGATCCCCGGTCATGGCGCCCGTTACGACAAGGGTCCAGATTTCTTTATCGTGCAGGTCTCCCTGCCCGATGGCACCACCATCGATAACCGACGGGTGGTCGATCGTTTCGATGCCACCCAACCCAACGAGCCCCGATTGCTACGCATCGGACAGCGCGACGAACACATCGCGCTCAACGATCGACGCCAACCGGACCAGCACGTAATCACTGGAGACTGGTGGATTTGGCCGTTGCCAGCGAGCGGATCGATTGAAATCTCTGTCGATTGGCCCGCAGAAGCGGTTTCAGGTTCGGTCGTGGTCGATCTCGGCGACTTACAGAGCTGAGAAAATTGGACTCGCCTCAGCTTGAGCACCAAGCTCTAAGCTGTCGGTACTAGAGGTAGCAGGAGACCGATGAAACTCGTTACTGCGGTAATCAAGCCATTCAAACTCGATGATGTGAAGGACGCGCTCGCCGCGGCCGGTATCCAGGGCATGACCGTTTCTGAGGTCCAGGGCTTCGGTCGCCAGGGCGGCCATTCCGAAACCTATCGAGGTACCGAGTACCGCGTGCTCTTCACGCCGAAGACCCGTATCGAGGTCATCGTCGACGATGATGTCGCGGAGAAGGCGATGGAGGCGATCATCGAGGGTGCCCGCACCGACAAGATCGGTGATGGCAAGGTCTGGATTACCCCGATCGAAACCGTCGCTCGCATTCGCACAGGAGAACTCGGCAGCGACGCGGTATAACCCCTATGGTCTGGCTGAACAGGCCGACGAGAGGAACCGCGATGGCTGACGTAACGATCTATCACAACCCTCATTGAGGGTCGTCGAAGAATGCCTTGGCGGTCGCCGAGGATTTGGGAATTGACCACGACGTAGTGCTCTATATGAAAGAGCCACCCGATCGCGAGGCGCTGCAGCACATCGTGTCGGGCCTTGAGGATCCCGTGGAGGACTTGGTCCGCAAGGATTCCCGCTTCAAAAAGCTTGAACTCGACGCCGATGACTACGTTGGCAACGCCGAGGCTGTCGTCGATTTGCTCGTCGACCAGAAGGCCCTTCTCCAGCGGCCGATCGTGGTCAAAGGTTCAAAGGCCATCATTGGGCGTCCTAAGGATCGCATAGCGACATTTTTGGCCTAGGGCGTTCCAGCCCGGCTAGCTGACAGCCACAGCGAAAATCTTAACGACGTGAGCTGTCTTGGCGCTCATGGCAGAGATGCTCTAAACAGTTCTATGTGACTGGAGCGACCAAACTTGCGCTGCTCCCGTTGGTGGTGCTCTGGCTTTGGGCGCTACCACGAGATCAGCCCAACACCGAAGTTGCTGCGGCCTTGGTTACTGCCGCCGTCGATGTCGGTGATGCAGCCCCTGATTTCGATGCTGAAACGTCGACGACAGCGACCCCAGAAACGTCGACGTCGACCGGGTCCACTTCGACGGTGTCCACCGACACTTCGGTCGTTGTTGCCGTAGAGGACCCCACCACAACAACCGGGCTCAGTGCCGCCGCTCCGGTTGTCGATGCAGCATCGGCAAGCGACACGTCGAGCACGTCTGAATCGCCAACGACAGCCCCGGAAACAACGGCGGCTCCTGCCACGACGTCATCGACCGTGACTACGTCGTCGGCGGTGGACTCGGCCGCGGGAGCTCGACCTCCCGAAGCATTGGCAACGGTGCCTATCGGGCAACTCGCACTAGAGCGAATGTCGTTTGATTGGCGGATCTCGTTTCCCGCGTGGCGGGTCGAGTTTTTGGGGCCTCGCGATGGCCTTCGAGCGCTGACCTATCCAAGCGAGAAGAAGATCGAGATCTTTGTCCGTGCTGACGACACCGCAGAAACGTTGCATCGCGTCTTTGCCCACGAGTTGGGTCACGTGTTTGATGTCGAACTCAATGACGACGCTGATCGAGCTCGATGGGTCGCACAGCGCGACCTTCCCGCTAGCGCACCGTGGTGGCCAAGCGCTGCGGCACCAGACTTCGCCACCGGCGCGGGCGACTTTGCTGAAGCGTTCGCTGTTTGGGAAACCGGTGTCATGACTCGATCGTCGATTGGCGACCAACCGACGTCAGACGACCTCGCGCTATTGCTCGAACTGATGCGAGGTTAAAGCTCGCTGACTAGGCGATGGGGTCTAGGTCGTCGTCGTCGAAGAGGGTGTCGAGCCACGCTCGACCCGCTGATGGGTGGTAGCGGTGATGGCGGCGACGTGCTCGTTCCAACTCCAGATCGACAACATTTGTCTCTTCGCGTTCGAGCGTGGCGACTTCGGTATCGCTAGTCTCGGTGACGCTGTGAACTAGTTGTAGATGGCGTTCCATATCGTTGGTATCGGCGGGAAATGCGGGTTTCTAAAGTCCTAGATTCCCGAAGAGGCCGAATGGCCCCCGTCCGCTAAGTTCGCGAGATGTCGCCACCCCTTGAGACGGTGCTTCGTTGTGACTGGCCTGTTGGTCACGACGACTACCTCGCGTATCACGACCATGAGTGGGGACGGCCCACTACCGACGATCACTTGTTGTTCGAGAAAATTTGCCTTGAAGGCTTCCAAAGCGGGCTGTCTTGGCTAACGATCCTGCGTAAGCGAGACCGGTTCCGTGAGGTGTTTGCAGGCTTCGATTTTGAGCGAGTTGCGGGCTTTACGGAACGAGACGTGCAGCGCCTGCTCGAAGACGCGGGCATTATCCGTCACCGGGGAAAGATCGAGGCCACGATCAACAACGCGCAGCGAGCGATTGAACTGGTCGACGAGGTCGGGTCGTTGAGCGACTGGATCTGGAGCTGGGCGGTTCTGAACCCCGATCGCGGACCCGATGGAGAGATCCCGGCCTTTACCGAACGGTCCACGGCGCTTGCCAAGGACCTCAAGCGGCGCGGCTGGAAATTCTTTGGCCCCACCACGGCGTACGCGTTCATGCAATCGGAGGGGCTCACCAACGACCATGTAGCGGATTGTTTCGTCTGGGACGAGTGCGAACGCGAACGCCTGGCCCAACTCGAGGGACGCGAACTTCGGCCCTAGTGGTGACATTGGAGTAGATACACTTCGTCTCCATGCGTATGTCCGACCAACCATCAGTCGCTGTTGAGACGTTCATCAAATCCGACAGCGAACGTATCTATGAGCTCATAAGCGACTTGGAAGTGATGTCGAGCTTCGGGACTGAGTTCGTCGCGGGGGAATGGTCGTCGGGTCGCCCGGGCGAGGTCGGGGCCACCTTTCTTGGTCAGCAACGCTTCGGCGACCTTCAATGGGAAACCACGTCGACGGTCATCGCCGCAGATCCGGGCAAGCGATTTGCCTGGAAGGTCGGGGATATGGATGACTTCACCGCCGAGTGGGACCTCACCATGCGTTCGGTCCCAAAAGGCACCGAGATCAAATACTCCTTCGTGCACGGGCCAGGACCATCGGGTCTGCGGACTCGAATCGACGCGAACCCCGACCGCGAGTCGGCCATCATCGAGTCACGTCTTTCTATCCTTCAAGAGAACATGGTCAAGACACTTGAGGGAATCCGGCGACGCACCGCCGCCTAGCTCGTCGGCTAGACGAGTGACGGTTCGCGATCTTCGGGTTCTTGTGTGTTCGTCGAAGATGAGGCCGAAGCGGAGCCATCGATAGGGATCAGGCGACCCTGGGACTTCTCGACGGTACGGATACCCGCCGCCAACACCGTGACGATGGCAACGAGCAGGAATACCCGAGGAGCTCGGGTGAACTTCTCCAGCACGGAGTCGATGCCGAGTTCGGTTTCGAAGATTCGCTCGATCGCCCAAATGAAGGCAACGCCCGCGAGAGCGACCGATCCGAGGCGAAGCAGCCACGGGTAGTAGACCGTGCGTCGCAACATGAACAGCGCGGGGAACAGCAACAAAATGATGAAGGCTTGGCCGATCTCGACACCGAGGTTGAAACCAAATAGCGACAACACGCGCTGACCGCGCCCGACGCCGAGATCGCTGAGGAGGCCAGCGAATCCGAAGCCGTGGAAAATGCCGAAGGCGAAGGCGATAAGGGCTTCGCGGTTGGCAAATATGGGTCGAAGGTTGTGGAACGCTGCGGCGATAATCGATATCGCGATGATGGTCTCGACGAGTTTTGAGGGAAGCTCAACAATGCCTAGACCTCCGAGGGTCAACGTGATCGAGTGGGCAATGGTGAAGGCGGTCGCAATCTTGAGAACACGCCACAATGCTGCACCGAAGCTTGGTACCGGGTCCCAGCCGTTGTTTAGCGAGAACAGCATGACCGCTGGGAGCAGCAGTACGAGTACGAACAGAATGTGGTCGGTTCCGATGAAGATGTGGTCGGCGCCGAGCCAGACGGTTCCGGTGAAAGCCGCCCAGACGTCAGGGTTGTCGAGGTTGACCGAAACCGTTGGATTGCGGGAGGTGATGAACTGGTCGGTAGCGAGTTCACCTTCGTTGAGGAAGACACCGGTGACCGGGTCGGTCCTCATCACGACGTTTGCGAAGTGGGTGTTGTCCTCGACGATGCCGTCGAAGGTCACGTCAAAGATGCGAGGTGCGGAGTCAAAGACGTTCGAGATTTCGAATACGAATGCGCCGTAGAAGTCGTTCTCGGTCTCTACTGCGTCGACGTCGCCGGTGAAGGTGATGTCCCAGACCTCACCATCGCCGCTCACGATCGCCAGGTTGTCCTGGTTGTAGGAGCGGACGAGTTCTTCGATATCGGCCACGTCGTCCGGTGAGACGTCGGCGGGGTCGAGGTCGGTGCCAAAGAGGTCGTTGATCAACCCGACTGGATGCTCTAGCTGGCCCTGGGCTGTTCCGTCGGGGAACACGTCGATGTACACCACCGAGCTGTCGCCGTCGTGGCCAGACGCGGTGCTGGAGAACAAAGCGCCGAAGAGTGGGATCAAGATGAGACCAACCAAAACCATTACGGAGCGTGGTGACCGGAAACGATGCATTTCGTCAGAACCTCAAAGAGTTGGTTACGGGCAGAACATCAACCGCTTCCCAGAGTGGCGCATGGGTCGCGGGTAAATCAACGCGGGCCTGAGTAGCACAAGCCACAC
>CAZTDG010000184.1:0-5775 GCA_964612655.1 uncultured Acidimicrobiales bacterium
TCGATGCCAACCGGATTGCCACCTTGCTCGCCGAGTCCGCAGCGACCCATCAGTGCACCCCCGATGATCGACTGCTGCTCGGCCGGACTCTCAGCGCCACCCCACCCAACTTGGTTCACCGCTTGCTGCGCTCAGCCGATGATGACGACGGCCCCGCTCGTCTACTGGTTGCGTTGGATGGCTGGCATCGGATCACCGGGCGACGACCCCAAATGCCGAACCGACTCGATCGATTGGAAGCCGCCGTCGCCGCAGAACTTGAGGTGCCTCCCCCGCCTCGTCCGCGCCCGCAGCCTCCGCACCGACGACGCCAGGCTCCCCCGGAAAGGGATCGTGTGCGTGAGCCTCGCCAACCGAGGGAGCCGGTCGAGATCGACGACCCGGTGCGTCCGGTGGTTCGCCACCGTCGACGTAACGCTCGTGCACCGCGTGCACACCACCAACCGGTCGCCCCGGCACCTGCACCTGGGATCGACTACGCCGAACCATGGCGGAGTCTGCATCGTGCCCATCGCGGCGAGATCGAGCTTGTCCTACCCCATGACGGCGAGGTGCTCACCCAGTGGGCTCTGGCATTGGACAACTGTCTCCATGCATATGCGAACGCGGTCGAGGCGCAGCGTTCGATCGTGATTGGCATTCGCCGGAACGGTCGGCTGATCGGCGCCGTGGAGATCTCTCCCGAAACCCGTCGTATCCACCAGATCGAAGGCGGCGGCAATCGCGCCCTACCGGCTGCCGCCTACAACGACGTGCTGATGCTGCTCGCCGCTCACGGTATTCGGTTGTACTAGGTCCTCAATCAGGTTTAATTGTCTAGTTGACATTTATTCGTCCCTGTTGTTATAGTCGTATTGACAAGAACAAAGGGAAAGCGAATGGCAAACGAACTCACCGCACCGACATACGCAACGCTCGACGAGGTCTTCGAACGGTTTCACTACCCAGCTGGTGAGAGCCACATCCGCCTGCAACTCGATATCGATATCAGCGAGTTGGCGGTCATCGAGGCCACGGCCCGGAACTTCGCCGACATCGCCCAGATCGTCACGGCGGATCGCATCTTGAAGCGCAACGACGTGTCTGTCCGCTGGTTCCTCCCCTACTTCCCCTTCGCCCGGCACGATCGGCGCAACGACGCAGGCGATGGCTTCGAGCTTCAGCTGGCCATCGAGATGGTCGCCGAACTCGACATCGTCATCGCCGACCCGCACAGCGAGGTCGCTGGGCAACTACTGCACATCGACCAAGCCGATGCGGTCGCGACGTTTCGAGATGCAGGCATCTTCGACGACGACCCGATCGTCGTCATCCCCGACGCCGGGGCGGCAAAGAAGGCCTACGACTGGATCGACGGCGCCACAGTCGTTCAAGCCAGCAAGCGTCGAGACCCACGGACTGGCCAGCTCTCGGGATTCGCCATCCCCGAACAAGACCTTGGCGGACGCCCGTGCATCATCGTCGACGACATCTGCGACGGCGGCGGCACCTTCCTCGGACTCGCAGCCGTTCTACAGAAGGCCAACGCCGGGCCACTCACCTTGGCCGTCACCCACGGCCTGTTCACCAAGGGCCTGGACGCACTGGGTGAAGCCTTCGACACGATCGTCAGCTTCCACCCCACCGGCACGACAGGACCCGCCGGAACCAAGACCATCCCCTTCATTGATCTCTATGCGAAAGGAAACATCACATGAGCACCCCATTGACCCAGATCGACTTCTACAAAGCCGATCACCGCTCGCAATACCCCGAGGGAACCACGACGGTGTTCTCGAACTGGACCCCTCGTAAGTCACGAATCGATGACATCGACGAGGTGGTGTTCTTCGGCCTCCAGTACTTCGTGAAGGAGTACCTGATCAACCGGTGGAACCGGGACTTCTTCGATCGTCCCAAGGATGAGGTCGTGCAGCGCTACGCCCGACGGATGCGAAACGCTGGCATCACCATCGAGGTCGACCACATCGAGGCGCTGCACGACTTGGGCTACTTGCCCCTCGAGATCATGGCGCTGCCCGAGGGCAGCGCGGTGCCGCTCGGCGTGCCGATGTTCATCATGTGGAACACGAACCCAGAGTTCTTCTGGATCACCAACTACTTGGAGACGTCGTTGAGCTCGATCGTTTGGGGTCCGAGCACCTCGGCCACGATCGCCCGCAAGTACCGACGGATTCTCGAACACTGGGCCAAAGCCACCGGCGGCGACATGGCGTTCGTCGATTGGCAAGGTCACGACTTCAGCTACCGGGGCATGTACGGAACCGAAGCTGCCATGCTCTCGGGCGCCGGCCACTTGGTGAACTTCACCGGTACCGACACCGTGCCAGCCATCGACTTCGTCGAGGACTTCTACGGCGCTGATAGCGACAACGAACTGGTCGGCGGTTCGGTTCCAGCAACCGAGCACTCGGTGATGTGCATGGGCACCCAAGAAGACGAAGTCGACACCTTCCGACGCCTGGTGACCGAGCTCTACCCGACCGGCATTGTGTCGATCGTGTCGGACACCTGGGACTACTGGAAGGTATGGACCGAGTACCTGCCCGAGTTGCGAGACGAAATTCTCGCCCGAGACGGCACGGTCACGATCCGTCCTGACAGCGGTGACCCGGTGAAGATCCTGGTCGGCGATCCGGATGCACCCGTTGGATCGCCCGCCTACAAGGGCTCATATGAGTTGGCCTGGGAAGTCTTCGGCGGAACCGTGAACGACAAGGGCTTCAAAGTGCTCGATCCGCATATCAACTTGATCTACGGCGACTCGATTACTCCGGAACGCTGCGAGGCGATCTGCGCTGGAGTCGCCGCCAAGGGGTTCGTGCCTGTCAACGTGTTCGGCATCGGGAGCTTCACCTATCAGTACAACACCCGAGACACCTTCGGCTTTGCGATGAAGGCGACCGCTGGTGTTGTGGATGGCGAGCTTCGAGAGATCTTCAAAGATCCCATCACCGATGACGGCACGAAGCGGTCAGCCCGTGGCCTGTTGGCGGTGTTTGAAACCGAGGACGGTTCTTTCGAACTCGAACAACAAACCACGTGGGAGCGGGTCCGGAACTGCGCCTTCGAGCGTGTGTTTATCGACGGCAAGCTCGACCGAGACGAAACACTTGCCGACATTCGAGCACGAGTGAGGGCGGCGTGATCCCCGCCGGACACCGGCCGGCTCGAGTGCTGGTGACCGGCTCGACCACATGGCTCGACAGGGCCATGGTCGAGTCGGCGCTCGCCGACCTGGCGAGTAGACGAGCGTCCTTTGGCGGGGCGTTCGTGGTGATCACCGGCATGGCAGCGGGCGCAGACGAGTTCGCCCGAGACTGGGCGAATACGAACGATGTCCCGCTGCTCGCCGAGCCACTAGACGACGGCCTTTACCCCGAGCCGATGCACCGCTACAACGAACGGATGCTCGAGTGGGAACCCGAACTTGTGCTGGCCTTTAAGGATCCGCTCGACCCGTACTGGGCTGATTGGGCGTGCCACAAGGGAACCGAGCACATGTGTCGCATCGCCTCACGCGCCGGACTGCCCGTGTACCTCAACAGCTCGAACCGCTTGGCGTGATTTACAGACCGAACTCGAAATAGCCGGCGCAATGCAGCCATTCGCTGCGCTTGTTCCCCGGGCTGCAACCGCTAGCCGAGTCCCAGGTTCCGGTGGAAAGGACTTCTGAGCTTTCGGTCTGCATGACCTCGCCGTCGACCCGTAGGAAGTCGACCCGCACGTTGCGGTCGACGCTGGGGCTGAACAGGTCGTTGACGAACTCCAGTCGAATGGATTCCGGCTCAGCACCAAGGTGTTCGTGGGAGTAGGTCTCCATCGACGACGTAAGTGCGAACGTCTCCACGGTTTCGCCATCGATCTGCAGCTCCACTTGTTCCTGGCCAGTGCTTCCTAGCGCCCGGAATTCAACGGAGGTCCTTGGTGAGTCGTCGGTGGTTGGCGGTTGCGCAGGTCCTTGGTCGACACCGCCATCGTCTGCGTATTGGAACCAACCGTTACATGCGAGGAACTCGGTGTTGAAGGTTCCTTCGCGGCATCGGGAGCCATTCGCCCAACTGCCCAACGACCGAACGGTCGGGTGTTCGGAATCGAACCGTAGGTCGCCCGCAGTGACATGATCGATCCAGACGTTGCGATCGACACCGTTGTGCGTCCCGTCATTGGTGAACCGAACTCGGATCTGCGAGCCCGACACTGGAGATGGGTGCGTGTAGCCCTCCACCGCGTCGGCGGTGCTCGCGATCCACGAGTGCACTTCGACCCCGTCGATCTCCAGGCGAAGTTGTTCGGTGCCCGTGGTGCCACGAGCGGTCACGGTGATCTCACGTGCATCGCCTGTCGATGCAGGTTCGGCGTCGTCAGGATTCGGCGATGGAATCGAACCCTCGCCGGCGGGCGCTACCCGAAGAATTGCGTCTCGACGTAGGTCCTCATTGCCGAAACCGGAGTTCGATGTCGTTAAGTACAACGCTCCATCTGGGCCACGGATCGCAGATCGCAGTCGACCAAACTCACTGTTGTCGAGCTCGGCCGGGATCGCCTGCGTGACGACTCTCCCGTCTTGATCGAAGTTGAAGATGTGTAGCCGTTGATCTTTGAGCGTCGTCATGACGAGCGAACCGTCGAGTTCCCCCCAGTGTTCGCCGGTGAGGAATTCGATGTCGCCGGGAGCCACGGTGACCTCGCCCGAGTTCCATCGTGCCGGGACAACACCGGGGAGCGACAGGTCGGTCATTGCTCGTCCGAGTTCGTCGTAGACGGTCGGCCCTTCCGGACCGACAGGATCCCATCCATAGTTGCCGCCCGACGAAAGCGCGTTGATCTCATCTTCGATATCCGGGCCATGCTCGGAAATCCATGCCGTGCCGGTTACCGGGTGAAACGCCAGACCCTGCGGGTTGCGGTGGCCGAGCGTGAAGATCCGTCCGTCGAGTTCGACGTGGCCCGAGCCGTTGTCGGGATGCCCAGCTCCGGTGGCTGGATCGATCCGCAGCACCTTTCCGTGAAGCGAGTTGGGGTCCTGCGGTGCGCTGGCAACAAAGTCGTCCCCGAAGGTCGCTAGCAAGAATCCCTCGGTGTCGAACCCAAGTCGACATCCCGAGTGTGCGGCACTGCGTTCGATGTCTACGAGGTTCCCGACTCTCGTCGCCGAGGAGTAGTCAGCCGAGAGCTGCCAGGCCACGACCTGCTGGCGAGCCGGCGAGTCCTGCCCTTGGCAGGTGTAGATGCGGCGGTTCGCCGCAAAGTCAGGGTCGACTGCGAGACCCAGGAGACCTGAGGTGCCAAGGCCAATGTTCGAGAAGTCGGCATCAACGCGCACGACGCCGTCGGCAGTCAGCAGGCCAATCCGTCCGAGACGTTCGGTGAAGAGCAACTCGCCCGTTGGGAGAAAGTCGATCCCCCATGGGTTGGTGAGATCTGCTGCGACGACCTCTACATCGAGTGCCGGAGCGTCGATGACCGGCACGTCGACCGCAGGTACATCGCCGTCTAGGTCAACGGGGTCTACGGGACCAGGCGCGGCGACAACCCCGCTCGGCAGTTGGAACCAGCCATCACAGGCCAACGTGCGGTTTCCGAAGAAGCCTTGTCCGCACTCTGCGCCGTTGCGCCAGGTACCGAGCGATTCAATCCTCGGATCCGTCGTTTCGTAGATGACCGTGTCGACCTCGATCCGGTCGATCAGCACGTTTCGGTCGACCCCTTGGAACGGTCCGTCATTGGTGAAGGCGACCCGAATTCGGTCATGGTCTACCGGTTCGGGCAGCG
>CAZTDG010000185.1:0-5743 GCA_964612655.1 uncultured Acidimicrobiales bacterium
GCGTCGACGCCGCCCATGGCAGCTGCGTACGCGCCGATGTACTTACGGGCCCGATGGACGAACACGTTGATGGCCAGGCGGGCCCGGTTGTCGCCATCTTCGGCGGCTTGTTGGATTTCGCGAAGATCGTTGCCCTTGCCGGAGAGTCCGAGCAGACCACTCTTGTTGTTGAGTAGGTCGTCGAGCTGGTCGACGGTGAACTCGCCGCTGCGCAACAGCGTCAGAAGCACACCCGCATCGACATCGCCCGAGCGAGTACCCATGACGAGGCCTTCGAGGGGAGTGTTGCCCATGCTGGTCTCGGTGGAACGGCCAAACTCGACCGCAGCCGCGCTGGCGCCGTTTCCTAAGTGGAGGGTGATGAGGCGCAATTCGTCGAGCGGGCGTTCGAGGAACTCGGCGGCGATGTTCGCTGCGTACTCATGGGAGATGCCATGGAACCCAAACCGACGAATGCCGTGGCGCTCGGCGACGTCCTGATCGATCGCATAGGTGACGGCACGGCGAGGCATGCGAGCGTGAAAGGCCGTGTCGAAGACCGCGACGTGGGGGACCGTTGAGTAGACCTCGCGTGCGGCGTCAATTGCCGCCTTACTGAACGGGTTGTGCATCGGGGCGTCGGGGATGTGTTTCACGATGGCCGCCATCACGGCCTCGTCGATCTCTTGGGGCGTGGTGATTTCGCTACCACCGTGCACGACGCGATGCCCAACGGCGTCGATCTGGTGCTCGCTGACCTCCTCAAAGATCGCAGCGACCGCTTCGCCGTGGGTCTCGCTGTGCTGACCGGAGTCGGCTCCCAGCCGCTCTCGTTTGCCTTGTACTACGAGGTGTTCATCGCCGTCGAATAGGGCGAACTTCACGCTCGATGAGCCGCAGTTGATTACCAGAACGTTCATTGGGTCAGACTACGCGAGCTGGTGGCCTGGCCGAAGGACTGACAGCACCCGTCGAGCCAGGCCCAGCTTTCGGCGCGGACTAGCATCGGCCGATGTCGTCTAAACGTTCCATCGCGCTCGTTGGTATCGCTCTCGATGCAAACTCGTCGCATCTGAAAGGGCCAGCGAAAGGTCCTGCAGCAATCCGCCGCGTACTGCACTCGGGTAGCGGAAACCACGCCTCGGAAAGTGGCACCGACGCGCTCGGCGCACTCGTGGATCTGGGCGATATCGAAGTGGAGAACGTCGCCGGTTCGACGAGCGACGCGGACCTGATCACCGAGCGCGTCAGCGAGGTCCTCGAATCTGGGCAACAGCTCATCTGTCTCGGTGGAGATCACTCCGTGACCTTCCCGATCCTGCGTGGGGTTGCTCGACACTTGGAACAACTCACCGTGGTGCACATCGACGCACACCCTGACCTGTACGACGATTTGGATGGGAACCCGCTGAGCCATGCATCGCCGTTCGCGAGGGCGCTCGAGGCAGGTTGCATGCAGCGACTTATTCAGCTTGGCATTCGCACGGCCACGCAGCACCAACGCGAGCAGGCGGACCGCTGGTCGGTCGAGATGATTGGAGCGCGGGCGTTGCACGAGTTCGATCCCAGCTCTATCAGCGGCCCGATCTACTTGACGATCGACCTGGATGGTTTAGATCCGTCGGTGGCGCCTGGCGTGTCGCATCACGAGCCCGGCGGATTGACCTTCCGAGAGGTGCTCGACATCATCGAATCGCTGCCCGGACCACTAGTGGGTGCCGACATCGTCGAGCTCAACCCGGACCGAGATGTTGTAGACATGACCGCCGCTGTGGCGGCCAAGCTCGTGAAAGAGGTCGCTAGCGCAATGATCAGCCCTACGAGTGACTGATTGCGGTCAGCACGTTCATTCGTGATGCTCGCCACGCCGGGAACAAGGCCGCTAGGAGGCCCATCACCGATGTCACTGCGACCATGATCCCGATACGAACCCAGGGGATCGCGAACGCGCTGAGGAACTCACCCGGGATGGCGTTGACGATCAGCACGCCGAGGGCGACACCGAGGACCGTCCCGAGGACAGCGCCCACAGCAGCGATAATGACGCCTTCCCAGCGGATCATCTTGCGGGTCTGACCTCTGGTCATACCGACCGCCCGTAGGAGCCCGATCTCTCGAGTGCGTTCGAACACCGAGAGTGCGAGCGTGTTCGCGATGCCGAGAACCGCGATGATGATCGTAAGAGCCAGTAGCACCGTGAGCAGGTTGAGGATGAAGCTGATCTGGTCGGAGAAGGTCTGGCGGAACTCAGCCGAGGACTGGAAGGCCAGGTTGGGGAACTCGGTCGAGATTGCGGAGAACTCGGCGTCGGCCTCTTCGATCGTGACTCCTTCGGCGACTTGGGCGGCTACCCAATCGCTCGTCTGCTGGGGCGACAGTGTCTCGAATCGGTCGAGGCTGACCATGACCGCCCCAGAGACCACCGCGTCCTCGTAGATCGCTACGATCTCGAGGTCGACGATCTCATCATCGAGATCGAAGGCTTCGAGGGTGTCCCCGAGGCCGAGCCCGAAGATGTCGGCGATCGCCCGACGTATTCCAGCGCTGTTGTCATCGATGTCGGCGAGTGAGCCCTCGACGACCTCGAAGTCGAAAAGTCCCTCAATCTGGCTGTAGTCGAGTGCGCCAATATCGGCAAAGGACTCCAACGGCTCCTCAACCGCTCCTTCGGGGTCGTCCCTTGCGTCGATGGACTGGCCGTCGACGGGTTCGTTTCCGACCTGGATTCCCCAGTATTTGACCGGGGTGACGTTTCCGAAGGCTGGATTCTCGGTGATGAGATCGACCGCGGAGTCGGGGATATCGGCTTGGTCGCTGATCACCAGGAAGTCCGCTTGGACCGACGTGTTCAAGATGTCGTCGAATTCGGCGCGGAACGACTCGCCCAATACCGATGCCATCGACACCAGCGAGAGGCCGATCATGAGCGCCGCGGCCGTGGTTGCCGTGCGGCGGGGATTGCGGGCCGAATTCTCCCTCGCCAGCCGGCCCGGTGTGCCGAGAGCGCCCGCCAGGGGAGTGCCGAGCAGTTGGCTAAGTGGACCAGCGACGAGTGGGCTGAGCAGCGTGATACCGATGAAGAGGATGGCTGCCCCGGCGCCTAGCGGCACGAGTACTTGGAGCACGTCGTCGCCACCGCCGAACAAGCCCAACAACATCAATCCGATGCCGGCCGCAGTAACGATGCCGCCGATCACAAAGCGGCCGATCGACTTTGCTTCGGCCTCAGAACGGCCATTGATAGCGGTAATTGGGGGCGTGCGTGAGGCCTTGATCGCCGGAACGATCGCGGCAATGACCGTCACCACCACGCCCACAACCAGGGCGTAGAGGATGGTGGCCGGGCGCAACACCACGCCAAAGCTTGGGATGCCGAGGCCGACGGTGTTCAAGATGGCCCGAAGACCAAAGGCGATGAGTACCCCGGCGCCGATTCCGGCGAGCGAACTGACCACGCCGATGATGAACGACTCCGCCATCACCGACCGCAGTACTTGGGAACCGGTAGCCCCTACGGCGCGAAGCAGACCTAGCTCTCGGGTCCGTTGACTGGTGGTGATCGCGAAGGTGTTGGAAATGATGAAGATCGACACGAACAGCGACAGGAGCGCAAAGCCCAACAAGATGCCGCCGATGATGTTGAGGGCTTGGTTGAATTGGGCTTGGGTGTCGGCGATAAGGGATTCCTGGTCTTGGACGAGTAGGCGAGTTTCGGTGTCCCCGCCGTTGAGCGTTTCGTCGATCTCGGCTTGAAGGTCGGCCACAGGTACCGAGCCGTCGATCGCGATTGGGATGAAGTCGAAGCGGTCGCCGAAGAGCATCCAGTCTTGGATCTGCTCGGTCTGCATCGACATGAACGTTGGCCCTTCGATAAACCCATCGAAGGTAAACGTGCCGACGAGCTGGCCCTCTTGTTGGCCCGACGGAGTAATGAAGGTGTAGTCGTCGCCGATGATGAAGCCGTGCTCGGCTCGGCTCGGTTCGTCGATCACCCATTGCCCTGGTTCGAGGGGCGCTTCGCCTTCGAGAATGTCGGTGACATCGAAGGCGGGTACTTCGCTCCACGAGAAGACGATTTGGGGAGGACCCTGCAAGGTGATGGTCTCGCCGTCGGGCTTCACCGGCTGCAGCTGATTCTCGTATCCCTGACCGGTCATTTGCAGCTCGATGGCGCCGATGCCGTCTAGGTCCGCAATGGCGTCGAAGTCAGCCTGGGTGACCGGATCCGTATCGGGATCGTTCGCACTGATTCCGATGTCGATCCCGGCAATGACCTGCTCCGAGAGGTCCGAAAAGACCTCTTTGAGGCCGTCGCGTAGCACGAACGATGACACCACAAACCCGACGCCGAGGACGATTGCGAATGACGTGAGTGCGAGTCGGATCTTGTTTTGGGAGAGGTTCTTGACCGCCAGCCTGAACATTGCGCCATCCTTGCACACGCCGGAGGTCGCCTAGTTGTTTGATGGAGATGGCGGAGTCCATAGGCACGACGGCCCATGGGCGCTCGTTGTCACCCGAAGAGTGGGGTCTCGTGGGCCAGATCGCCAGATTCTTGTTGTCCGATTGAAACTCATGCCGATACTTCGGTGTGTCGAATGATGAGCGTCGAGCGACCCTCGCACGTGCTGTGAACGAACCAGACTGGAAACCGGCCGTCGGTGGCGACGAGGCCGAGATGCTCGAGTCGCTAGAGGCCTCTGGCTGGGTCGAGCTAAAGAACAAGCGCGGCCAATTCATGGTCACCGTCACGACCCAGGGGATGCTTCGCCATTTCCTCTGGGAAGGCGAGTCCTCGTAGCGTCGCTTTGCCTGGCTAGCGACTGGCGATGTCTGCGCCAGCGTGGAAGCCATTGGTCCACGCGTTCTGAAAGTTGAATCCGCCGGTGACGCCGTCTACGTCGAGGATTTCGCCAGCGAAGTACAGCCCGGGCACCAGCTTGCTCTCCATGGTCTTGAAGTCGATCTCGTTTCGCGTGACGCCTCCGCACGTGACGAACTCCGCCTTGTTCATGCTCTTTCCAGTCACGGTAAATGTGGCTGCTTTGAGTTCGCGTACGAGGGTGGCGGCCTGTTTTTTCGGAAGGTCGGACCAGGTTGTCGCCTCGTTGACACCAGCGGTCGCGATCATGCGTTGCCAGAGCCGTTTGGGGATGGCAGGGAAGGGGCTCCGGGATGTGAGGTGGCGCTTGCGTTCGGTGTCGCGTAGATCGGCGATAGCGGCTGACACATCGGTTCCGGGCAACCAGTCGACGGATACGTCGAAGTGATAGTCCCGCTCGGCAAGCTCGCGGGCGCCCCACGCCGAGATCTTGAGGATGCCTGGTCCACTGAGCCCCCAATGGGTGATCAGGACGGGCCCGCTGCTGGCCAGCTTGCTCTTGAGAATCTTCACATCAGCGTTCTCGACCGACAGCCCGGCGAGATCCTCGAGACGCGGATCGTCGATTTTGAACGTGAACAGCGACGGGGTAGCGGGCAACAGGTCATGCCCTAGGGCTGCCGCTAGCTTGGCGCCCGAAGCGCTTCGGGTTCCTCCGGTCGCGAGCAGTACGTGGGCCGCCGTGTAGGAGCCGCCGTTGTCGGTTTCGACTTCGAAGCCAGCGTCGGATTTTGTGATCGAGGTGACGCCTTCGGAGCTGCGGATCGTCACCCCGGCATCCTCGGCGGCGCCAAGTAGCGCGTCGACGATGGTCTGGGAGTCGTCGCTGGTGGGGAACATGCGCCCGTCGGCCTCGGTCTTGAGGGCAACGCCGCGGCTTTC
>CAZTDG010000186.1:0-3222 GCA_964612655.1 uncultured Acidimicrobiales bacterium
GAGGTAGATGTCGCCGGGGTAGATGCGCTCGGGGCCGATGTCGTTGATGAAGTGGCCGATCGCTGCGGCCATGGTGTTGACGTGGCCGGGAGTGCCGGTGACGGCTTGGGCGAGCATGCGACCCTGCGCGTCGAACACGCCAGCGGAAAGGTCGCCGGCTTCGCGCACCGACGTGGAGAACGCGGTGCGAATGAGTGTGAGCGCCTGCTCTTCGAGGATCGAGATCAGACGGTTCCACATGATCTGGTGTCGGACTTCGTTGCTGCTCACAGCAGTCCTCCCATTTTGAAGGCGCCCCGAGTTACCAAGAGGGTTCCGTCGGGTTGCATCACGCCATGGTGATGTGATCCGAGGACGGTGGTGGTCTGGCTCTCCACGATCACCGCCGGGCCTGTCACACCGTCACCGGGGGAGAGGCTGTCGCGCCCGACGATCATCGAATCGGCCATCTCGCTCGATACCGGATCGAAGATCGGGCGAGTCGAGGACGCAGCTACCTGCGATGTGGCTTCGCTGAGCTCGATCGGTTCGGTGTCGTCTACGACGCTTGCCACCCGGACCGCCCAGCTCACCGTCTCAATTGCGAGGTCATCGATCGCTCGACCGAAGAACTCTTCATAGGCCTTGGTGAATGCCGTCCCGAGTGCTTCCACCGTCATCTCGTCAAAGGTGGAGTCGGTGACGGCGACGGGGATTTCCCAGCCCTGTCCCTTGTATCGCATGCTCACCTGCCGCTCGATCACTAGTTCCGCGTCTGCGGCGTCGGTCCCGTTGCGGACAAACAATTCGGCTTCCTCGGTGAGCTCCGCGAGTAGTTGGTTCACGGCGGATACATCGAAGTTGTCGATGCGGTTGTACAGCGATCGCACTGCCTCATAGGAGAACGGCGCTCGAAGGAACCCGATCGCCGAACCGACACCGGCGCCGGGGGGAACGAACAGTTCGTCCAGGCCGAGCTTGTCCATCAGGCGTGATGCGTGAAGTGGTGCGCCGCCGCCGAATGCGATCATCGAGAAGCCGCCGAGGTCTTTGCCGTTCTCGACCGCGTGAACTCGGGCAGCGTTCGTCATGTTCTCGTCGACCACTTCGGCGATGCCGATCGCCGCGGCTTCGGCATCCATGTTGAGCTGGGTACCGACAGAGTCGAGCACCGCTTGAGATGCCCGTTCGGGTGAAAGCGAAATATCGCTGGCCCCGAACGTGTCGGGGTGCAGGCGGCCGAGTTGCAGGTTGGCGTCGGTGACCGTGGCGTCGGTGCCTCCACGGTCATAGGCGGCCGGGCCGGGTTCGGAACCCGCGCTGTGTGGGCCGATGCGGATCTGGCCGAGCGAGTCGACACTCGCTATCGAACCGCCGCCTGCACCGATCTCGATCATCTCGATAACCGGGATGCTGATGGGCATGCCACTGCCCTTTTTGAACCGGGTGGTCCGGGCCACTTCGAAGGTCTTCGCAGTTTGTGGGGTGTAGTTCTCGATCAGCGCGATCTTGGCGGTGGTGCCACCCATGTCGTAGCTGAGCACTCGGTCGCGTCCGTACCGGCGAGCCAGGTCCGCAGCGAAGATCGCACCACCGGCTGGGCCGGACTCCACCAAGCGAACCGGGAACGCGGCCGCGGTTTCCACGCTGACGAGGCCGCCGCCCGAGTGAATGAGATACAGCGGGCAGGTCGTGCCTCGGGTGATGAGCTCGTCCTTGAGGCGAAGCAGGTAGCTGGCCATCACCGGTTGCACATACGCGTTGGCGCACACCGTGTTGAATCGCTCGAACTCGCGCATCTGCGGCGACACTTCGGCGCTGATCGACACGGCGATGTCCGGTAGACGTTCGAGCAATAGTGAGCGGAAACGCTCCTCGTTCATCGGGTTGCGGTAGCTGTGCATGAACCCGACGGCGACCGCGTCGTAGCCGCGCCCAGCGATGACATCGATAACCCGTCGGGCGTCGTCCTCGTCGAAGGGCAGAAGTTCTTCACCGCGGGCGTTCAGCCGCTCGGCGACGGTGAACCGGTCCTTGCGTTCGATCAGCGGTGTCGGCAGCACGATGTTGAGGTCGTATTGCTCGAAGCGACCCTCGGTGCGCGTCTCGATGACATCTCGGAAACCTTGGGTCGTCACGAGTGCGGTCTTCGCACCACGTCGTTCGATCAGCGCGTTCGTGGCCAACGTGGTGCCGTGAATGATCTGGCTGACGTCACCCATCGAAACGCCGTGGGCGTCAGCGATCTGGGCGATGCCGTCGAGGATGCCGCGCTCGGGAGCATCGTGTGTGGTGAGCACTTTGGTTGACTCGAACGAGCCGTCGTCCATCTCGATGACGATGTCGGTGAACGTGCCCCCGACGTCCGCGCCGATGCGAGCCACTACAGGTCCTCGACGTTCGGGAAGTTCTCGGGCGGGCGAATGTCGACGGTCGCGGAGCGTTGCTGGGCGAGCATGCCGCCGTCGACCTTGATGACGTCGCCGGTGATGTAGCTGGCATCGTCGGACGCCAGGAACAGCGCGGCACCGGTCATGTCCGCAGGCTCGCCAACATGGCCGAGCGGAATGTTCACCCCGCTGATCCTGCGGTATTCCTCGCCTTGGCTGTTCGTGTCGATCGAACCGGGCATCAACGCGTTGACTCGAATGCCGTAGCCGGCGAGATCGATCGCCATCGCACGGGTCAGGGCTTCGATGCCGCCCTTGGTTGCGTCATAGGCGGTGAAGGCGCGGTGCGCCCGGGTCGCGCCACCGGAGCTCATGTTGATGATCGAACCGCCGCCTTGCTTGGCCATGATGCGAGCCGCGGGTTGGGAGACGAGGAAGTGCCCGGTCAGGTTGACGTCGACGATGCGTCGCCACCACGCCTCGTCGGCTTCGAAGAAGTGGAGCATCGGGCTCACGATGCCAGCGTTGTTGACCACGACATCGATTCGGCCGTGAGCGTCCATGGTCGCATCGATCATGGCGTTGACCTGCTCGGCGTTCGACACGTCGGCGACGGCACCCATCGCGATGCCGCCTGACTCGGCGATAGCGGCGACGACGAGGTCTACGTTTGCCTCGTCGATGTCGTTGATCACGAGCTTGCAGCCTTGGCCAGCGAACCGTTCGGCGATAGCCCGGCCGATGCCTTTGCCGGCACCGGTGACGACGACGACCTTGCCGTCGAGGGAGCTATAGGTAGTGGTCATGCGTGAGGCTTTCCTAGAGATTGTCTGCGAGGTGGTTGGTGAGCTCG
>CAZTDG010000186.1:3322-5688 GCA_964612655.1 uncultured Acidimicrobiales bacterium
GGTCCCACGGCTCGGTTAGGTCGTTCGGGTTGCCTGCTCCGGTCGGAACGAAACGCACGTACGCATCGCCGTCTCGTGCGAGGTCTTCGATGGTGTGGGCCAGAGATTCGCCCAACACCGCCGCGTCTCCAGATGCGGCGTCGACCTTGGCCCGGCCCTGGGGAGTCAACGCGATGCCGCGTTGTTCGACCTCGCCGAATCGCACCCGAACCGTCCGCTCACTCGTTCCATCCTCGGTGATGACGTTTCGGGTTTCGTCGAGCGCTCGGAACGATGTTTGTCGTAACAGCACATTGGGTCCCGCCCACGCCGGCGGCCCCTGGATCTTCTCGATCATCTCGACGCCCTCGTCGGTCATCAACTGATGGAGTGCTTCGATGTCGACGACCCGCGGAGTCAGGTGGTTGAGGTGTGTACTGCGCCCTGCTGCGATGTCGGCAGCGACCGGCGACACGGCATCGAGTCGTTGATGCCACACATCGTCGAAGGGGGTGGGGTCCAACCGGAACACCTCGACCGCGAGATCCAAAAGTGTGTCGCCGTCGTGCTGGTTCTCCGGTTGGTCGAGCAACTCGTCTAGGCCCTCGGGGAAGAGTTGGCGGCTGGCGTCACGGGCACGAAGTTCGGCGGTGAGATCGGAGGTGAAGAAACGATCGTCGTCGTCGACTAATACGGAGGTGAACATTCGGAACGGGCTGGCGTCGAGGGCGGCCTTCGTAATCGGGCGAAACGCGGTCGACACCACCGGGATCGGAATGGCCGCGGTGCGGAGGTCGTAGTACCCGACCGGCTCCATCCCAAAGATCCGAAAGAGTTTCGCCATCCGGGCGAGTTCATCGAAGCTCGCAACCCGAACCGCTCCGTGGCGTTCGCCTCCCATACGCATTTGGTCCCGGTGGCCGCCGCCATGCGCTGCGTTCACACGGTTCGCTGCGTCAACGAGATGCCCATACTTCGGAACCTCCTCGGCGTACATCGCTGACAGCCGCGCAGCGAGTGCTGCCCGCAACGCATTTCGTTCCGTCTCCATCGATCAGACGCTACCCAACCGTGCCGGACCCTCGGGGATCTAGGAACGCTGGGCACTAATTATTCATGTTGACCGTTCCCAAATCGCCAAGACGTTCGTCGCTGGAAGCAACTATGGTCAGACGATGAGCGACATCACCCAGAAGATCATTGACGTCACCAGTACCGATACCGGCGAAGCGATGGCGGTATCGGTCACCTATCCCGACGACGGCCAATGGCATCCGACCATCGCCGTGTTTATGGACGCTCCCGGGATGCGCGAGTCGCTCTATGAGTTCGCTCGACGGCTCGCGGGCGAGGGTTACCGCGTCGTGCTGCCCGACCTGAATCATCGCCATGGCCGCCTGCTCGGTTGGGAAGCCAGCGAAGCGACGCCCGAGGCTCGCGAGAAGATCTCGGCGATGCTCGGCGCAATGACCGATGCCGGAATTCAACAAGATCTTGACGATGCACTGGCAGCGATCGAACTGACCGATGACGAGAAGCTCGGAACGATCGGTTTTTGTCTCGGCGCTCGGGCGATCTACCGCACGCTTATGCGCCTGCCCGATCGCTTCGCCGTGGGTGCCACCTGGCATCCGTCGTTGCTCCACACCGAGCCCGACCCGCCATATGCGACCGCGGCGAACCTCAAACAACCTCTCTACATCGGCATCGGCACCGCGGATCAGGTGCAGTCGATCGAGATGCAACAGCCCTTCTTCGATGCGGTCGCCGACCTCGACCATGTTGAGGTCATGATGTTCGAAGGCGCCGATCACGGGTTCACCTGGCCCACTTCCCCGAACTATCACGAGGAAGCTGCCACGGTCAGCTGGGCAAAGACAACGGCACTGTTCGCCGCGAACTTGCCGCAATGATCGGTAAGGTTCGTCCATGAACTTCCACGAACTCACCATGGATTCGCTCGAGGGAGACGCGGTCTCCTTGGAGCAATTTGCTGGCGAGCATTGCCTCGTCGTCAACGTCGCTAGTCGTTGAGGGGCCACCCCTCAGTACGCAGGTCTGCGTACGCTGCACCACGAAGTCGACGGGCTGAACGTTCTCGGTTTTCCCTCTAACCAGTTCGGCGGCCAAGAGCCTGGCACAGCCGAAGAGATCCGGGCGTTCGTCGCCGACAACTACGACGTCGACTTCCCGATGTTCGCAAAGATCGATGTGAACGGCGACGACCAATCGCCGCTGTATTCGATGCTCAAAGCCCAACAGGCAGGCGACGGCGATAGCGCCGACATCGGCTGGAACTTCGAGAAGTTCCTGGTCGACGGCCAAGGTAACGCGATTGCTCGTTGGGGCACCCGCACAACACCAGAAGAGATCGCGGCCGAATTGCC
>CAZTDG010000187.1:0-1784 GCA_964612655.1 uncultured Acidimicrobiales bacterium
AGTACGATGGAAGTACTCATGGATCAGTCGTTTATCCGCAACACGTCGATCATTGCCCACATCGATCACGGCAAATCGACGCTCGCCGACCGCATGCTCGAACTCACCGGTGCCGTGGAGGCACGCGAGATGAAAGAGCAGTACCTCGACACGATGGATCTCGAGCGCGAGCGCGGCATCACCATCAAGTTGCAGTCGGTTCGGTTGAACTGGAAAGACCATGTGATCAACCTGATCGATACGCCCGGTCACGTTGACTTTGGCTATGAGGTCTCGCGTTCGTTGGCCGCGTGCGAGGGCGTAATCCTCGTCGTTGATGCCGCCCAAGGCATCGAAGCCCAGACACTCGCCAATTGTTACCTCGCGCTGGAAAACGATCTGGAGATCGTGGCGGCGCTCAACAAGATCGACCTCCCGGCCGCGGAGCCGGACCGTTACGCCGAGGAGATCGAGAACGTTCTCGGCATCCCTGCCGACGAGATCTTGCGCATCAGCGCCAAGACGGGCGAAGGCGTAGAGGATCTCCTCGACGCCGTAGTCGAACGCACGCCCGCGCCGTCGGGTGACCCGAAGGGCGACACCAAGGCGCTGATCTTCGACAGCCATTACGACCCGTTCCGGGGCGTGGTGTCGTCGATCCGTGTGGTCGATGGTGTTCTTCGCAGCCGCAGCAAAGCGCTGTTCATGCAGGCCGACGCCACCCACGACATCGAAGAGATCGGTGTGCGCTCGCCAGATAACGAACCGGTCAAAGAACTGACCGCCGGCGAGGTGGGCTATCTCATCGCCGGTATTAAGGACGTTGGCGAAGCTCGTTCAGGTGAAACCGTCACCACCGCCCGAAAGCCTGCCCAGGAGCCTCTCGCTGGCTACCAAGAGCCACTCCCGATGGTGTTCAGCGGTCTCTACCCAATCGATGGCGACGAATACCCGGCGCTGCGCGATGCGCTAGAGAAGCTCCGTCTCAACGACTCGTCCTACACCTTCGAGCCCGAAACGTCCGGAGCGCTCGGCTTCGGGTTCCGCTGCGGGTTCCTCGGCCTTCTACACATGGAGATCGTTCGCGAACGCTTGGAGCGAGAGTTCGGGTTGAGCCTGATCTCGACGGCCCCATCGGTGAAGTACAACGTGCACAAGTCCGATGGCCAGGAACTGCTCATCGATAACCCTTCGGACCTGCCAGACGGCGCCGAGATCGACTTCATCGAAGAACCGATGTTGAAGGTCAGTGTCGTGACTCCATCGGAGTACACGGGCGCAATGATGGATCTCTGTCAGAGCCGGCGCGGCGTCATGAAAAAGATGGAGTACCTCTCGCCGGAGCGAGTGGAGCTGAGTTACCGCCTGCCGCTCGCCGAGGTCGTCATGGACTTCTTCGACCAAATGAAGAGCCGCAGCCAGGGCTATGCCAGCCTCGATTACGAGCCCGACGGGATGGAACAGTCAAAGCTCGTCAAGGTCGACGTGCTGTTGTCGGGCGATCCTGTCGATGCCTTCTCGACGATTGTTCACGACGACCGGGCCTATGAGTACGGCAAGAAGATGACCGAGAAGCTCAAAGAGCTCATTCCGCGCCAACAATTCGACGTGCCGATCCAGGCTGCTATCGGCGGCCGCTTCATCGCTCGCCAAACGGTCAAGGCGTACCGTAAGGACGTGACCGCCAAGCTCTACGGCGGTGACATCACTCGTAAGAACAAGCTGCTCAAGAAGCAGAAAGAGGGAAAGAAGAAGATGAAGTCGATCGGCCGGGTCGACATCCCTCAAGAAGCATTCGTCAGCGC
>CAZTDG010000187.1:1884-5618 GCA_964612655.1 uncultured Acidimicrobiales bacterium
CCTGTCTGCATGCTGGATGATCGCAAGAAGGCGATTCTTCGGGCCGTTGTAGAGACCTACATCGAGACCGCCGAACCTGTCGGTTCCTCCCTTGCAGGCGAAGCCGCTGACCTAGGGGTGTCCTCGGCGACGATCCGTAACGAACTTTCCCAACTCGACCAGCAGGGTTATCTCACCCAGCCCCACACCAGCGCAGGGCGTATCCCGACCGACAAGGCCTACCGGGCCTTCGTCGACGATCTCGACCGGTCGCAGCTCGAACTTGGCGACAATAAGCGGGTTCGTGACTTCTTCGATCAGAAGCACAACGAGATCGAGCAGATGCTCGAACACACCACGAGTCTGCTCTCCGAGCTCACCGGCGTCGCGTCGGTCGTGGTGGCTCCAGACAAGGACCAGTCCACCGTTCGAAGCGTGCAACTCGTAGAGCTGGCTCCTACGGTCGTGCTCGCAGTAATGGTGCTTTCCGACGGCACGGTCGAGAAGGCCACCATCGAACTGGTCGACGAAGCCGACGAGGTCACGATTGCTATGGCCAGCGGTCATCTGTCGGCCGCCATGGTTGGTCGAAGCATCGGCGACGCCGCCGCGCCCTCGCCGACCGGGAATGCCAGCGCCGATCGTTTGGTTGAAGGCGCACGTGCAGTACTTACCGCATCCGATGTCGCAGGCGACCTTTATGTCGGCGGGCTCTCATCGATCCCAGGCTCCTTCGCCGCGATCGACACGGTTCGAGAGGTGCTCGGCATCCTCGAAGAGCAACTTGTGGTGGTGTCGCTCGTGAGAGACGTGATCGGTCGTGGCATGTCGGTTGCTATTGGCGAAGAGACCGGCGTCGACCCGTTGGCTGAATGCTCGCTCGTGGTCGCGCCCTACACCGGCGAGGGAGGCACGACCGGAACCATCGGTGTGCTCGGCCCGACCCGTATGAACTATCCGCACGCACTCGCTGCGGTCGCCGTAGTCTCTCAGTCGCTCGAAAAGCGCCTAGGAGAGGGCTGAGATGGCTGACCATTACGCAGTGCTCGGGGTGAGCCAAAGCGCTTCGGAGTCCGAGATCAAGAAGGCCTACCGCAGCCTTGCTCGCCAGTACCACCCGGATCAGAACCCCGACGATCCCGAAGCCGAAGCCAAGTTCAAAGAGGTGGCCAATGCCTACGAAGTGCTGGGCGACCCCGAACGAAAGTCTCGTTATGACCGTTTCGGCGACGATGGCTTAGGTGGCCAGGGCGCAGGCCCGGGTGCCGGACCGTTCGGCGCAAACCTCGGCGACATCTTCGAAACCTTCTTCGGCGGAGCGGGCAGTCCCTTTGGCGGCGGTGGTGGCCGTCCGAGTGGCCCGCCGCGCGGCGAAGACCTCGAAACCGTGCTTGAGATCGACCTAGAGGACGCGGTCTTCGGTGGTGAGAAGATGGTCTCGGTCCGCTCGGCCACGACATGTGAACCATGTGAAGCGACCGGCTCCGAACCGGGAACCGGAACATCCACCTGCACCGAGTGCGGTGGCAGTGGTCAGGTGCAACGAGTCCGACAGTCGATTCTTGGCCAAATGGTCACGTCGAGTCAGTGCCCGGTCTGTAACGGTCGAGGCGAATCCATCGATCAACCCTGCGCTACATGCTCGGGCGATGGACGCAATATCGAAGAGGTCACCTACACCGTCGACGTCCCGCCTGGTGTGGACGCCGGTTCAACCCTGCGCCTCACCGGTCGGGGAGCCGCTGGCGTACGCGGCGGCGCCCAAGGCGATCTGTACGTACACATCAAGGTTCGAGACCACGAGTTGTTTACTCGTGTCGGCGACGATCTGGTGATGGTTCGACCGATCGGCTTCTCCCAAGCCGCCCTCGGCGCTGAGCTGGAGATCCCGACGCTCGAAGATCCCGAGACGATCATCGTTCCGGCCGGAACCCAAAGCGGCAAACGCTTCCGCCTGCGAGCCAACGGCGTTCCTCACGTAAATGGTCGGGGCCGCGGTGATCTCATCGTGGAGCTGGTCGTAGAGACGCCTACCGACCTCACCGACGAACAAGAGGCGTTGTTGCGCCAGTTCGCCGAAATGCGGGCGGAGAGCGTTGCCGAACCAGACGAGGGCTTCCTCACAAAGGTCAAGTCGGCGTTCAAGTGAGCAATGGCGCTCTGGCGGGTTCTGCGGGTCCCCATGTGTTCGTGGCTTCCCGGAAACAACTGGCGCTAACCGACGACGACACAGCGCACCTGGAGCGGTCTTTGCGCATGCGAGATGGTGCTCCACTCACCGTTAGCGACGGTCAAGGAGCCTGGGCACCCGGTGTGCTGCGAACCGGCGGGGTAGTGGAACTCACCGAAGCCTGGCGTGAGGTGCCCGAGCCCGCAACGAAGCTGACGGTGGCGTTCTCGTTGGTCAAAGGTTCGAAACCCGAGCTGGTGGTACAAAAGCTCACCGAGCTGGGCGTGGATCGTATTGTTGCGCTCGTGGCCGACCGCAGCGTCGTGCGATGGGACGACGCCAAAATCGACAAGGCGACCCAGCGCTGGAAGCGGATCGTGCTCGAGGCGTCGATGCAGAGCCACCGGGTGCGGTTACCTGAGATCGGTGGCGTCGCCGAGACGCACTCGTTCTTCGCGAGCGAGCCAGACGTGTCGCTCGCACACTTCGACGGTGAACCCGTTGGCGCAAACCATCGCTGCATCGCCATCGGCCCCGAGGGTGGATGGAGCGACCCAGAGCTGGATAGCACCGCCGGTCGGGTGTCGTTAGGCGAGACCGTGTTGCGAGCTGAGACCGCCGCTATTGCGGCAGGGACGCTACTCACCGCTGCCCGCCGCTCCGCCTGAACCGTAACAGCGAACCTCGATAGAACAGAGAGTGTTCGTGAAGCTCAACCTCACTACCTTGCGTTTCGTTTTGGTTGCCGCTCGAATTTCTGATTAGGGTGTCATTCAACCGCCACGGAGAGCGTTAACGCGCCCCCTGGACAGTGGGAAACGCGACGGGTGGAACACAAGCGAGGATCACCATGGACGAGCAGAATAGTAACGATGGATATAGCCGCAAGGTCGGTGAGCGCCTCCGCGCCATCCGACGTCAGAAGCGTCTCTCTCTGCAAGAGGTCGAGGCCAACTCCGAGCAGGAATTCAAGGCATCGGTGCTCGGCGCCTACGAGCGTGGGGAGCGAGCCATCTCGGTACCGCGCCTGCGGAAGCTTGCAGCGTTCTATAACGTGCCGGTCGACCAACTACTGCCGATCGAGGGTGCACCCGACTTCGGCGTAGAGGTAGACGACACCATCGACCTGCGTGAGCGCCCTACACGTGGCGTCGGCAGCTCGATCACGATCGATCTCACCAAGCTCGAGAAGCTGTCCGGCCCTGAGGCCGACATGTTGTCTCGTTACCTCACGATGATTCAGGTACAGCGCCAAGACTTCAACGGTCGTGTGCTCACCATTCGCCGTGACGACCTGCAGGCACTGGCAGCGATCTTGGGAACCGGCATCGAAGGTGCCGCACCACGCATCGACGCCCTCGGCCTCACCTACGTACCTGAAGCAATAGCGTAGTCGCGACGCCTCGTTAGCGAGGGCTAGCTGGGGGAGTGGGTAGAACGAGCTCTTGGTCGGGGAGGATCAGGTCGGGGTTGCCTGGGTCGACGAGGCGGTCTTTGTTGGCCTCGATTAGTGGCTCCCAGTAGGAGACGATCTCTTCGTCCGTTAGATCCTGGACACCCCAGGCATCCTCGAGCGTTTCCTCGG
>CAZTDG010000188.1:0-5503 GCA_964612655.1 uncultured Acidimicrobiales bacterium
CCGCATCGATGCGGCCGCCGGGTCCCGTCTTGCAACACTCATCAGCGGTTACCGCGGTTCGCCTCTCGGTGGAATCGAAGGCATCGTTGCCCAACACAAAGCTGTGCTCGACGCAGCAGACGTGCACTTCATCAGCGGTGTCAACGAAGAACTCGCCGCCACCGCCGTATGGGGTTCGCAAATGGCCACCCTCGAGGCCAACCCACGTTTCGATGGGGTTCTTGGCATGTGGTACGGCAAGGGTCCAGGCGTCGACCGTTCCGGCGACGCGCTCCGTCATGGGAACTTCGCTGGCGTCCATCCAAAGGGTGGTGTGCTCGCGCTCGCCGGCGACGACCCGGAGTGCAAGTCCTCGACGATCCCTTCGGCATCGGAGTTCGCGTTGCACGACGCCGGGATGCCGGTCGTGTACCCCGGTGACGTGGCCGACGTATTGCGTCTTGGTCGATTCGGTGTGGAGTTGTCTCGGGCATCGGGGCTGTGGGTCGGGGTCAAGGTCCACACCGATGTCGCGGACGGCTTCGCTACCATCCCCGCCGATAGTGCAGACGTCGACATCTCACCCTTTGTCTACGAAGTCGACGGTGAGCCGTGGCGCCACACCGTCAACAACAACCTGTTGGCTCCGCACTCGCTCATGCTCGAAGAGGAGCTATTCGGCCACCGCACCCAGGCCGCACTCGGCTTTGCCCGAGAGAACTCTCTCGACCGCTCCTATGGCGCCAGCGACGCATGGCTCGGGATCGTCGTTGCGGGCAAACCACACGGCGATGTCTCTGACGCGCTCAAGTCGCTGGGCATTGCAGACCAGCTCGACGATCTCGGTGTTCGTGTCTATGTGCCCGGTCTAATCTCGCCCCTCGAACCCCAAGGGCTGCGAGCCTTTGCCGAGGGCTTGGAAGTGATCATGGTGGTCGAGGCGAAGCGGCCGTTCATCGAAAGCCAGATCCGCGACATCCTCTACGACGACGCGAACCGCCCCGCTGTTTACGGCAAGTTTGACCTCGAGCGTGAGCGTCTGGTGCCGGTCGCTGGAGCGTTGTCTGGCACTGCGCTGGTCGAGCCGCTTCGACGAGTGCTCACCACACGGATCGACCCATCTCGCCTCGCCCGCCAGCGAGCCAGGATCCCGATCCTGGGCGATTCGGGGCTCCCCGGCCGCACGCCCTATTACTGCTCGGGGTGTCCGCACAACACGTCCACCACGGCTCCCGAGGGTTCGCTGGTCGGAGGCGGTATTGGCTGTCATTCCATGGTTTTGTGGATGGACCGCTCAACCGTGGGGCTGACGCAGATGGGTGGCGAAGGGGCGCAGTGGGTTGGCACCGCGCCGTTCGTGCACGATGTGCATCGGTTTCAGAACTTGGGTGATGGGACCTTCTTCCACAGCGGCTCGCTAGCGATCCGTCAAGCCGTCGCAGCCGACACCAACATTACCTTCAAACTGCTCTACAACGGCGTGGTCGCGATGACCGGCGGTCAAGACGCCGCCGGTGAGATGCCGGTGCCCGAGCTGACTCGCTGGCTCGACGCCGAGGGCGTGGTGGCGACTGTCGTGGTTACCGACGATGTCGACAAGTACGACGCGAACGCGGACTTCGCTCCCGGTTGTCGGGTGGTCGACAGGGCTGAACTCGATGCCGTGCAGCGGGAGCTCCGAGATATTTCCGGTGTGACTGCCTTGGTCTACGACCAAGGATGCGCAGCCGATCTCCGGCGCCGTCGCAAGCGAGGCACCCTGGAGACCCCAACGACCCGAGTGATGATCAACGAGTCGATCTGCGAAGGCTGCGGTCATTGCGGCGAGGTGTCGAACTGCATGAGCGTGCACCCGGTCGAGACTCCGTTCGGGCGCAAGACGCAGATTCACCAAGAGTCCTGCAACCTCGACCTGAGCTGCCTGGGCGGAAATTGCCCCGCCTTCGTCACCGTGGAGATCGACCCCGACGACGCGGTCGTTGCCGACGCCCCCGGCGCGGCCTACGGCGTGGGCGATGCGCCACCCGAACCCGAACGAGTGCAGGAGGCGTCGCTGCTGATCGTCGGGATCGGCGGCACGGGCGTTGTGACCGTGTCTCAGGTGTTGTCGACCGCAGCGATGCTCGATGGCCTCGTTGCCACGAGCCTCGATCAGACCGGCCTGGCGCAAAAGGGTGGACAGGTCGTGTCCAATCTTCGGATCGGTCAAGAGAGCCACGCCGGGGCTGCCAAGGTCGGCGCTGGAGACGCCGACACGTTGCTGTTGTTCGACATGATCGGCGGTTCGCAACCGAAAGTACTCGAGCGAGCCGATCCTGAATCGACGGTCGCTTTCGTGTCGACAACGCAGGTCCCCACGGGCCAGATGGTGACCAGCCTCGAACACGAATCGTTCCCAGAAGCGCAACGTTTCCGGCGTGCGATCGACGCGGCGACCAAGGGTGATGCCAATAGGTACATCGACGCCGAAGCCATTGCTCGCTTCGTTTTCGCATCCCAACCAGCGGCCAACCTGCTGGTTGTTGGCATGGCGTATCAGCTCGGCCACATCCCGGTATCCGCTGCATCGATTGAAACTGCGATCGGGCTCAATGGTGTAGCGGTCGAGATGAACATCGCAGCCTTCACGCTGGGGCGGCGACTCATGCACGATGGCGACCTTCTGGCAGAGACTACCGAAGCCGCGAAACCCAGCCGAAAGTCGCCACCGGTTGCCACCGCCCAAACGACGCGTCTCATGGACGAGGTCCCGTACCCGTCCGAGGAGTTGTCCGAGGTCTTGCGATGGCGAATCCCCGAACTGATCGCATGGGGCGATGAAGGAACGGCGCGGGTGTACGTGCGCGACATCGCTGCGGTCCGTCGCGCCGAACTGTCGGCTGGCATCGAGGGGGACTCACTCGCAACCGTGGCTGCTCGCCACCTGTTTCATCTGATGGCCTACAAGGACGAGTACGAGGTGGCCCGCCTTGCGTTGAAGTCGGATATGGAAGCGAAGGCCAAAGCCCGTTTCGGGCCGAATGCCAAACTTTCGTACCAACTCAAGCCGCCATCGTTGAAGAAGGTCGGCGTCGATCGCAAGGTCGCGATTCCCGAGAAGGCGGCACGCAAGACATTCCAGTCGCTGCTGCGGACCAAGAAGCTGCGAGGTACACGTCTCGATCCCTTCGGTCGTTCCGAGGAACGCTCCATCGAACGCGAGCTCATCGGCGAGTACCGCGCCCTGTTGGTGCAGTTGAGCTCGGGGCTCACTCCGAGCAACGTTGCCGAAGCCGTGGAGATCGCCGATCTCGCGGACATGATTCGTGGCTTTGACGAGATAAAGCTGGCGAACGTGGTTCGCTATCGAGAGGCGATTGAGGCTCGACTCGACAACTCATGACAGGATGTCGACATGAGCGTTTCGGTTAAGGACATTGACGGACTGCGGGCACTGATCACCGAGGAGTGGAGCGACTGGACCAATCCGGTCGAAATCACCCAAGAGATGATCAACACCTTCGCCGACGTCACGAAGGACCATCAGTGGATCCACGTAGACATCGAGAAGGCCGAGCAAGGGCCATTCGGTGGTCCGATCGCGCACGGGTTCCTGACGCTGAGCCTCGTGTCGCACTTCAGCATGGAGATGGGTCTCGATATCGACGGGCTGCTCGGCGTATTGAACTACGGCGCGGACAAGCTCCGATTCCTTAACCCGGTGCCGGTGGGTGCTCAGGTTCACGCCAAGGGAAGAATCGTGGACGTCACCGAGAAGTCCTCAGGCGTCTTGCTCAAGCGAGAGATCGCCGTGCACGCAGTCGGAGACGACACGCCAGCGCTGGTCTACGAAAGCCTGGGATTGCTCCTCGGCTAAGAATTGGAAAGGGATCTTTCTATGAAGAAGGTGTTCGACTCACCAGCGGAGGCACTCGACGGGTTGCTCTTCGATGGGATGGCCATCGCTGCTGGCGGCTTCGGCCTGTGCGGTATCCCTGAGCTGTTGCTCGCGGCCATTCGAGAGGCCGGCACGAAGGACCTCACGTTCGCGTCGAATAACGCCGGCGTTGATGACTTCGGAATCGGCATTTTGCTACAAACCAAGCAGGTCAAGAAGATGATCTCCTCCTACGTGGGAGAAAATGACGAGTTCATGCGTCAATACCTGGAGGGTGAACTTGAGCTGGAGTTCAACCCGCAGGGAACCCTGGCCGAGCGGATGCGATCCGCTGGTTGTGGAATTCCGGGCTTCTATACAAAGACCGGCGTGGGCACCGTGATCGCCGAGGGCAAAGAACACAAAGACTTCAACGGAGAGACCTACATCCTCGAAGAAGGCTTCTTTGCTGACCTGTCGATCGTCAAAGCGTGGAAAGCTGACACCACCGGGAATCTCGTGTTCCGCAAAACCGCCCGCAACTTCAACCCGCCGGCCGCGATGTGCGGAAAGGTGTGCGTTGTCGAGGTGGAAGAACTCGTCGAGCCTGGTGAGCTCGACCCCGACCACATCCACCTTCCTGGCGTGTACGTGAACCGCATCATTCAAGGCGAGCACGAGAAGCGGATCGAGCAACGAACAGTGAGGGCCGACTAATGCCGTGGGATCGAAATCAGATGGCTGAGCGGGCAGCTCAGGAGCTCGAAGATGGGTGGTATGTCAACCTCGGAATCGGCATCCCGACGTTGGTGTCGAACTACATCCCCGAGGGCATTGAGGTCACGCTGCAGTCAGAGAACGGCATGCTCGGTATGGGACCGTTTCCCACTGAGGACGACATCGACGCCGACTTGATCAACGCGGGAAAGCAGACGATCAGTGAATTGGCGCACACGTCGTATTTCGACAGCTCGACGTCGTTCGGGATGATCCGTGGTGGCAAGATCGCTATGGCAATCCTCGGTGCGATGGAAGTCGCCGAGAACGGCGATCTGGCCAACTGGATGATCCCCGGAAAGCTCGTCAAGGGCATGGGTGGGGCGATGGATCTGGTCGCTGGCGTCGGCCGTGTCGTGGTCATCACGAGCCACACCTCCAAACACGGTGATTCCAAGCTGCTCAAGTCGTGCACCTTGCCGCTCACCGGAACCGGTGTCGTCGACCGAATCATTACCGACCTCGGCGTTTTTGATGTTGTCGAGGGCGGTTTGAAGATCGTGGAGATGGCCCCGAAGGTCACCGAAGAACAGATTCGGGAATCCACCGAAGCCACCCTCGTCGGTTAGCGGAGTCCTCGCGGAAGGCAACTACACAGCACCTGTCACAGGCCGCCGACTTGCGGCACGGGCGCGAAGCTGTGAACGTGATGTCATGTCCGCCGTTCTGAACCTCGACACCATCCGCATTTTCATCCACATCTTGTCAGTCACGGTGTGGGTCGGCGGCCAGATCGCCATGATGGCAATCATGCCGATTCTCAAAGAAGCCGGTGTCGAGGGTCTTGGAGCCAAGGTCGCACAGGGCTTTTCGAACATCGCCTTTCCAGCCCTGGCAGTAGCGATCTTCTCGGGTATCTGGAACATCGTTTCGATCGACATGGCGAACGCC
>CAZTDG010000189.1:0-5465 GCA_964612655.1 uncultured Acidimicrobiales bacterium
GAAGTACTGGGGTGTCTCGACAACCTGGCGAGATTCAGGATGGCGGAGCAGGTAGCGGTCATAGACCGTACGCAGGCCGAAGAACTGGAACTTGCGATCTCGGTCGGTGTTGATAGCGGCGTTCAGTGCTGGAGCGTTGGCTTCAACAAATTCGGCGACGTCGTCTCCGATGAGCCCTGCAGCGTGACCGGCGCGAATCGACTCGGAGAACCATGGGATGTTTTGGTTCCGTACTTCTTTGTCGATGTAGGTCGCCAGCAGACGTGCGGCGAGCTTGGAGTAGTTCGGCTCCTCGACGGTGAAGGCCGCCGCGGTGCGGATCGACAGCTCGTCGAGTTCTCGTGTCGTCGCGCCATCGGCGAGCGCTGAAATCGTGCGGGTGGCTACCCGCATCGAGTCAACGTTGAGCAGCCCTTCGGCGCATCGGGCGACGGCGTTGACGATCTTGTTGAGGTCGACGGGTTCCAAACTGCCGTTGCGTTTCTTGACGCGCATTTCGATATGCGCGGTCGTCGCAGCGTCTGTTGGGTCACCTGCAGCAACGAGGGTTGCACCTCGGTCGTCAGTCATCGTCATTAGTAAAGCCACCTCGGACAGAGTGTGTCCGTATTTGATCCTCGCCCAGTCCAGCGCGGTCCGCTGGGGGGCTTGACAATTACAGCCTTGTAATTACACCTCCGTCAAGGCCAATCTGAAGTATTCGTAAACTGACCGCGGAACGCGTTTGTGCCGGGTTTTACGCGAGGGTTGCCCAGTCAACGGATTCCCAGCCTCTCGGTCCGGTCCGTGCCACCCATAGTGAACATTACGATTTGATGACGGAGGAAATGTGACGGATCACACCACAAACACAACGTAAAGCGGCAAACTCTCGCAACATGAGCAACAGCCAACCGCGCAAAAACGCCGCGCCACCACGCACCGGCAGCGCGGAGGTACTCAAATTGGTGCCGGTTCGCCCTAGTTCAGGCTTTTCAGGGCTCCGCGGGCAGCGCTTCGCCCCGATTGGAGCGCACCGTTGATCGACGGGTTCTGGCGATGGTCTCCGGCCACGAACAATCCATCGTCTCGTCGCGCCACGATTGGCACGTCTTCACCGGGCAAGTGTCGTGGTTGGGCGTGGGCGATGTCATCACGACGGAGCAGAATCCAATCGCTCACCGCACCGCCGAACCAACCGCGCAGTTGCTGTCGAACCGCGGCATCGTCGGGGTCCAGGCTCGGATGGGACACCGCGATCAGATGCTTGCCCGCAGGCGAGTACGCCGGGGATACGTTCGACATGACCGCGACATTGTTGACGATACCCTCCCCCGTTCCGTTCAAGAACAGCAGTGGTTCGCTAAAGGGTGCTTCATCAGCGCTGAACCAGTAGGTGGTCACCGAGTTCCAGCCAAGGTCAGGGGTTTGAGCGAGTGCAGCAGCCGAGGTCATGTCGGTCGCGACAATGACGGCGTCCGCGGACTGAACCGCGCCCCCGACGGTCACCGAGTTCTCCGTAACCGCCTCCACCGGAGTCGACAAACGAATAGATCCCTCGGGCAGCCGGTCTGCGACCTGGGCCGCCAATTGGCCCATTCCCTTGGCGGGGACTGCCCCGTAGCCCTCGCTGAGCATCCGAAAGACAAACTCGGCGAAGCGGCTCGTGACATCGAGCTTGGGGTCGAGAGTGATTCCCGAGAACAACGGGTTCAAGAACTGGGAGATGAACTCGTCAGAGAACTTTAAGTCGGTGAGTCGGCTGCTGGTGGTGCATTCAGGCCGCGACCACACCTGATCGATAGGACCAGCGGCGACCTTGCGGCGCCAGTCGAGCAGTCGAGCTTTGTCGGCCATCGAACCGATGGGGGCTCGCACGGTATCGACGAGGTCGGCCGAACGTCGGAGGGGATCGCCCACTCGCACTCGACCTGAATCCAGCTGAACGAGAGACCCGGCGTGGAATCGCCGAAGATCGAGCGCGTCGTAGTCGAAGACTCGTTGCGCGACCGGATAGGCCGTCAGCAAAATCTGAAACCCTCGGTCGAGCAAGAACCCATCTACTTCGTCAGTACGGACCCGGCCGCCGACACCGTCGGAGGCTTCGTAGATCGTCACGTCATAGCCGCGCTCCACGATGAGCTTTGCCGCAGCCAGACCGGCCATGCCGGCTCCTACGATTGCGATATGGCTCATGACTCGTCCTTGGTCTGGATCGACGCCCGCAGCGCTCGATAGGCACTCTCGTAGCCAACGGCACCAAATCCTGCCACCGTTCCGAGACACACCGGACCCACCAACGACTGGTGGCGGAACGCTTCACGGGCTGCGGGGTTTGATACATGCACCTCGACCACGGGATAGCTGACAGCGGCGATCGCGTCGCGCAAAGCGACCGAGGTGTGGGTGTATCCGCCGGGGTTGAAAAGCGCCCCGTCAGCCCAGGAGGCGGCCTCTTGGAGAGCATCGACCAGCTCGCCTTCGCCATTGGATTGCGAGGCACGAATCTCATCGCCGAACTCCGCTGCGAGTGCCTGTAGGGACGTCTCGATATCGGCCAAGGTCGCCGAACCATAGACGTCGGGCTCGCGGGTACCCAAGAGGTTGAGGTTCGGGCCGTTCAACAACAGAAAGCGCACTCGCTCAGTGTAGATCGGACCATGGCGAGCGCCCGATTCAAGCACGAGCGAAAAACGCCTAGTGAGCAGCCGTGACCCGCCACGTTGCGGGAAGCATCGTCAACGCACCCTTCGCTGGGCTGACTTCGAAAGCGGTGGTCTTGGACGCAACGATGTCGCGGCCGGCGTGCAGCTCGATACGCAGGTTGTAACGCCCCGAGGCCAATGTGAGCGGATCGACGTGAGCTGCCAGAGCCCCAACTCCCGACGCGTCGAGCAGGTCGTCTAGGGAACCGCTGTCGTAGCCATAGCCGGTAGGAGCACCACCGGCAGCGAGCACTCGCAGCTTGAGCCGAAGACCCGAACGGACCGACTCGGGCCGTAAGCCAATCGAGATCGTCGCTGGTGCGCCGACCTTGAGCCGCGCGCCGTCGGGGCCGGACAAATCGACCTCGTCGAACCAGGAGGCGTTCTTGTCGTTGGCCTCGAGATCCTTGGTGATAGCTGCCTGCTTCTCTTTGCGCGCCTCTGCCTTCGAAGCCACAGTCGCCGGTGCCCCTGGAGGGGCAGGCACGGCGCCGTCGATCATGCGACCGGACCGATCGGTCTTGGCCGCAGCGCGATATTCGTCGAGGATCTCGTCGGGGTCGCCGAAACGGCGTGCCTGCCCGTGGTGGAGCCACAGCACCTTGTCTGCTCCCTTTTCCAACATCGTGAGATTGTGCGTGACCTGAACGATCGTCGTGCCCCCATCGCGTAGCTCTGCCATTCGGCGGGCACCGTGCTGCTTGAAGGCGATGTCACCCACGGCCGTGATCTCATCGGCGAGGAGCACCTCGGGCTGCATCTGGATCGAGACGGCGAAGCCTAGGCGAGCACGCATGCCCGACGAATAGGTGTCGATCGGAGCGTCGATAAAGGACCCGATGTCGGCCATATCGACGATCTCGTCCATGACCGAATCCATATAGCTGCGGTCGAGGCCGACGACCGCAGCGTTCATGTAGATGTTTTCGCGCCCCGTAAGCTCGCCATGAAAGCCAGCACCGAGCTCCAAAAGTGCCGTGACTCGCCCGCGCACCCGCACGTGTCCGCTGGTCGGCCGGTAGACACCACACAAGGTCCGCAGCAGGGTCGACTTGCCCGAGCCGTTGCGTCCGATGATGCCGACGAGCGAACCTTTCGGCACTTCCATGGACACGTTGCGGAACGCCCAGAACTCTTCGCGTTTGGACGACGAGAAGCCCGTCATCTTGTCTTTCAGGCTGGTGCTCCGGCGCCCAAGTAAGAACTTCTTCGAGACGTCCACCGCCTCGATTGCGAACTCACTCATGGGCGCTACAGCCCCTCTGCCACGTCAGCTGAACTGCGCGCGAAGATCGCCCAGCCGATCAAGAGCACCGCGAGGGAGAATCCGCTGAGGTAGAGCCAGTCGAATATCGACGGCCAGCGTTGGAACAAGATGCCCGTGCGTCCGAACTGGATCATTTGAGCGAAGGGGTTGAAGGCAACGATGGTGGCTACCCACGCGAAATCGCTGGAGAAACGCTGGGTCGCTGCTTCGATCGGCCAGATCAGCGGCAACAGGTAGAAGCCGAGGCGGAGCACGATCGCATAGATATAGCTGACGTCGCGATAGCGCGAGTTCGCGACCGACAGCGCGAGGCCGACACCCAGTCCGCTGACCGCAGCAAACAAGGCCGCGGGGATCAGAACGATCGCATGGATGGTGAGATGGCCCCATAGTCCGTAGAACAGGACAACGACGACGACGAGCACGCCGGCCTCGACGAGCGTTCCCAACGCGTTCGAGAGTGCTGCGGCCGCGGGTGGGAAATACAGCTTTCGCCGCAATTTCACCGTCTCCGCGAAACTATTGAGAACCTTCCCCGACACGGTGCGATAGAAACCCCACACGGCAAGGCCCGAGAGTAGGAAATGAGGGAACGAGTTGAACCCGTTGGGGGCGTCGGGAATAGCGCGATTGACACCGAGCAGGGTGCCGAAGACGAAGGTGTAAATCGCGACCTCGGCGATCGGATTTATCAAGGACCAGAACCAACCGAAATAGCTCCGCAGGTAGGTGACCCGCAGATGCCGTTTGGTCATATAGCCAATGAAGCCGCGGTACTTCCAGGTTTCGCGCATCGATGCGAAGACTGTCGTTGGCGCCGACGACGCCGACCAGACGGTCGCCGAGGCACCGTTCGGGTCCTCGGGAAACTCCAGATTGTCATGCTCGCGTTCGGTTGCGGTCATGGGAGATACGCCTCCGTAGTCCCCACGACCGTACCCGCCCGGTTGTGTATTTTGGTGGCGAGCAGCGTCGGATCGATGGCTCCTAGTTCCACCAGGAGCCGTGCGAGGGCGGCGTTGGCGGCCCGTTCGGCACCGTCTCGGGCCTTCAAAGCAAAGCCGATTCCGCGTTGAGGTAACGCACCCATGAATACTCCTTCGGCACCGCCCTTCACGAAGAAAGGCTCTGTCGCATGTGCCTCGACGCGCCATTCCTGCCGATCGGTGCCCGAGAGCAGGAACGCTCGGCCAGGCAATGCTTCGCTAACGCGCCGCGCGGTGGAGTCCTCGCTGGTGACCAGGCGTTGCATCGAACGAGCGAGTGCATCGAGCTCGAAACCAAACGTGGGGATCCCGCAACCATCGATGCCATAGGCCAGGTCGGTGGTGTCGACTCCTGTGTAACGAGCAAGTGCCTCTGCGACGAGTTGTTGGACCGGGTGGTCACGTTCGATGTACCCGTGCGGATCATGGCCAAGGTGTTGGGCGACGGTGAGGAATGCGGTGTGCTTTCCCGAGCAGCAATTGTGGATGGGTTCGAAGTCGTGCCCGTCTCGCAGGAGGTCGTCGGCA
>CAZTDG010000190.1:0-5443 GCA_964612655.1 uncultured Acidimicrobiales bacterium
TTAAACCACGGCAACTGCCGTGAGGCGCGCCTCACGGCAGTTGCCGTGGTTTAACACCTCGATTGCGGTGTTCGATGAGGCGGGACCGCTAGTGGCAATTGTCGAGAACCATGTCACCCGGGATCGTTTCGAAGCCGTGCGAGGTCTCGGAGCTACCAAGAACGGCCAAGCTCTCACCAAGCCGGAAGGCGCGATCGCCACCGGCATCGTCGGGGTTAATGGTGTGCCGCCGACCGAGAATCCGTGGGCGCAGTTTCGCTGTTTCGGTGCCTCGGCGCTCGACCTGTGTGCCGTCGCCGATGGCAGCCTCGACGGGTATGTGGATTTCGATGATGAAGCCCACGGGGTGTGGGACTACGCGGCGGCCTTGTTGATCTGTGCTGAGGTGGGGGTTCCGATGGTTGACGCGTTTAGCCGCGACCTCGTTCACCGTGATCACGAGGCGCGCCGAACTCCCGTCGCTGCCCACAACCAAGCCGACCTCGAAGCGCTTCGCACGCTGCGAAACCCGTCGTAACGCCCCTTAGGCGGTTGGGATTGCCGGGTTTCCGGTGTCTGTGCGCTTGCTCGCAACGACCCCGATCTCGTCACCCGATGGCGAACGCCAGACCGTATCGACACGGAGCCCAGCATTCGTGCAGAGCATGGTGAGAGAGGCTGCGGAGAACAGGAACAGGTGCTCGGCGGGGCCCACGAGCGGTGAACCCATCCCTGAATGGTTGAACGACGAACCTTCGGCGCTGACGGTGTAAATCAACAACCTGCCGCCAGGGACCAGGGCATCGCCGGCGAGGCGACAGAAGTGTTCCGGGCGGCGAATGTGCTCGATCGACATCTCCGAGACGATGGCCCCGTAGGACCCGCCGAGATCGTCTGCATGATCCACGTTCTCGTGCCAAACGCGAAGGCCACGGCCTTTGGCGTGTTCGACCGAGGACTCGTTGACGTCGGTTCCGGCCACGTTCCAACCGCGCGACCTGGCTCGGTCGAGAAGGTTTCCACCCCCTACACCTAGCTCAAAGAGCGTTGAGCGATAGGGCTTGGCGATTTCGACGTGATCGAGGATGTGGTCGAGGTGTGCATCGAGCGCGGCCGAGGGCTGCTGGGATGGCAGGTACTCCTCGTTGAAATAGCGCTCGCTATAACGCATCAGCGTGTGGTCTTCGATCGGCCGCGGGTTCGTCATCACGAGACCGCAGTTCTGGCACGTCTCCATATCGAGTTGTTGGCGACGACCGGCGGGTCGTAAGTCACTATGGCCACATGCCGGGCACTCGCTGATTCGTTCCGCTCCAGGCATGCCATCGGGGCGCGGAAGTGCCGTGAACGGGTGCCACGATGTGGTCGCGTTCTCGCTGGCGATTCGTAGTTGAGATGCGTCCCCGGCAACGGAGGCGTCGATGGTGACTTCGAACCCACTGCGATGATCTGCGTGCGCCGCTGGCGCATCGGGATGGGGGAACCGGTGGGGGACCGGGATCGTGTGCGTCATGTCGGTGTCGTCGCCGAACTCCAAGCGGAGCTCAGCCTCCGGAGGCGCCACTCCTTGGACCAACAAGATGTCGCCGATGGTGGTCGTCGTTACTTCGAGTTCTAGGTCGAGGTGGGTGGGGGAAGGCTCGGGTCCCGACCACTGACGATAAGGAGGCGGAGCCGCCGGGGGAGGGGCGATCTGATCTCGCGCCTCACGGAGCGCACGTTTGGCGATTCGGCCGACCTGAGTGGCGTCGATATGCACGCCACGAAACTACCGTGTCGATGATCGGTCAGCGAACGCCGTTGAGAACTTCAGCGATCTGAATCGGCAGATGCGCTGCAGGTCGAGGTGGGGTGAAGAAGTATCCCTGCACCGAGTCGACCCCCAGTTCGCGAAGCGCGCTGAGTTGTTCGACGGTCTCAACCCCCTCGGCGGTCACGGTGAGCTTGAGCAGCCGAGCGGTATCGACGATCAGATGGACGAGCGACTCCTCGGCCTTGGACTCCAAATCGGCCACGAAACTGCGGTCGATCTTGAGTTGATCGATCGGGAGGCTGCGAAGGTGCGCCAACGACATGTAGCCGGTCCCGAAGTCATCCAACGCGATGCGCACGCCGATCTTTCGGAGCTGAGCCAATTCGCGGGCGGCAGTCACGAGATCTTCCATGGCGGCGGTCTCGGTTAACTCGAGGATGAGGCTGTTCGGAAGAATCTCGTGGCGTTTCACGGCGGCGCTCACGTCTTCGACGAGGCTGCCGCTGCCGAGGTGGCGGGCGGAGATGTTGATCGCGACCGGCACCGAGTCGAAGTGCGGCACGCCCTGCCATGCAGCGACTTGAGCCGCAGCTGCGTCGAGCACCCAGCGGTCGATCTCGGCGATGAGGTCGGTCCGTTCTGCGGTAGGAATGAACTCGTCGGGGCTGCGGAGCCCTTCGGTTGGATGTTGCCAACGGATCAGCGCTTCGAAGGCGACAGGTCGGTTCGTGACGGGCGAGAACGCCGGCTGGTAGACCAGCTCGAACTCGTTGCGTTCGAGGGCGAGCTTGATAGCGCTTTCGAGGCGCTCCGTTTTCTTCCATTGTGCGCGTAGGCCCTCGTCGCACACCGCGATCTGGTTCTTTCCCTCTTCCTTGGCCCGGTAGACGGCGAGGTCTGCGTCTCGCAGCAATTCGTCGGTCGTGAGAACGCCATTGTCGATTCCTACGCCGATACTTGCGCTCGGGTAGAAGGTTTTGCCATCCAAATCCATTGGTTCGGAGATGACTTCGAGGAGTCGAGCCCCGAGTCGTGCAGCGTCCATGACGTCGTCGACGGGTTCTGCGACAACAACGAACTCGTCGCCACCGATTCGACCGACCACGTCGCCCGCTCGCAGAGCGCCGGAGAGACGTCGTGCGATTTCAATGAGGACCTTGTCGCCGACCTGATGGCCGTGGACGTCGTTGATCGTCTTGAACCGGTCGATGTCGATGAAGAGCAGGGCGACGGTGGTTTGCACCCGTCGACTGCGGGCTAGCGCAGCCTCGAGATGGCGAAGTGTCACCGTTCGGTTGGGGATCTTGGTGAGACCATCGTGGGTGGCTTCGTGGCTCAACCGTTCTTCGAACTCGTCGCGCTCAGCGAGCGAGTCCGTGAGCTTTTGCACCGCTACTTGGAGCGACTGTCCGAGCGTTCCGGGCGCAACCGTTTCGAGGGCCGGATCGTCGAATCGTTCTTCGGCGAGGGCCACAGCTTGGGATTCGGCGAGCTGCATCGACGAGATTGCCTCGTTCAGAGCACGTGCGCCTAGTCGAACTTCTCTACTTCCGGATTCGGGAACTCGAACGGTGAGATCGCCAGCGCCGATTTTCTCGGTTACCTGCGCTGCTCGACGAAGAGGGCGAGCGACAAGCGTGGCCTGTCCAGCCACGGCTAGCGCCATGAGGATCGCCGCTGCGGCCATCAGAAGTATCGTGCCTCGCCTGGCCTGGTTGGTGTCTGCAACGATTCGAGCCGCTTCGACATCGACCTTTTCGAGCGCGAGGTCGATGAGTTCGTCAACCTGGGACTGGAACTGTTCGTTCTCCCCCTGAAGGTTGAACAGTTCTTGTTCAACATCGACCAGTTCTGACGCTGCATCTACCTGGTTGGGGCGGAAGGCCTCTTCGAGGGTCGTCATGTAGACCGAGCGGAGGGCGCTGTCGTCAATATTGCGCCACAGGTCGCCGAAGCCTGGATCTAACGTGGTCAGCTGAGAGAGGCGATCGCGGTCGGATTCGCTGCGGCCGATGATGCTGGTGAAGTTCTCGATGTTCCCTGGTTCGGGCTGGCCGAAGAGCAGCTCGGCTCGCAGATCGGCCCACGCATAGAACTGGTCGCTCGACGCCACCTGGAATTTTGTGGACGCCTCGAGGACCCCTGCATAGCGGGCGAGTTCATCATCGCCCGTCCGGTGCCCTGCGCGAACGAGGAGGCTCGTGGCCTCCGAGAGGTCTTGTTGGATTGCTCGAAGCGTCTGTCCGTAGCTTGGCCCCATGCCGAACGCATCTCGGGTGGATTCGGCACTGCTGCGATTCTCGAGAAGGAGGTCTCGCAGGCCATCGTCTGGGCGAGATTCGAGCAGGGCATCTACTTCTCGCTGTGCTTCAGCGAGTTGGGCATCCATTTCGGCGACGCTCAATCGGCCCTCGGCTTCGCCCAGGACCTCTGGGAACTGACGACCAAGGGTTACCCACGTCGATGCGAGCACTTCGTTTCGTACCGCGTCGAGGACCTCGAGGTCATCGTGAACATCGTCGGAGAGCGTTGCTATGTCTTGCACCGCCGTGGTTTGATCGCCGGCACGGGACAGCACGAGAAAAGCGAAGACCCCAATCGGGATCAGCAAAAGCGCCGCGAGCATTGCCAGCAGTGCCGTAATACTCGGGGGTCGTAATCTCCGCACACCCATTTATCGGGGTGTCAGAATTACGACCTGAGGGGCTGTTTGGCCTAGACCCACTGACCTAACAGAGGCGAGGACATCGCGGCGATACGCCCAAAACGACGAAAGCCGCCCTTTCGGGCAGCCTCCGGAAAGTGGCCATCAGAACTCCTGACAGTCTCCACTGGAGGTTTTCTACGCTGGCCTATAGTCCTGAAAGGCCGAATGTTGGGGTTGTATGGGCTTTAACGGGGAACCAATTGTTTGGCTTCAGGCGATGGCTAGCGCTGCGATCGTGGCCTTTGTCGTGCTGGTGTTGGCGAGTCGTCTGGCTTTGAAGGTGTGGCGTCGCGGTTATGAGTGGCGTCGGTCGTCGTCGTTGAAGGTCATCGTGTTCGGTGTTGTGGCGATCGTGGCGTTGTTGGTTGTGTATCGGGTCGATTCTCATCCGTTGTGGGTGGCGCGTGCTGATGCAGAGCGCGGGTTTGACTATTTCGTCGACGCTTCAGGCGCTCCGGAGATCCTGTCGGTGGACCGCCAGTTGCCTCCGGTGTTTTGGTCCACGGATCGTCCCGACATTCCGTTCTCTCCCACCGAATGCGCCGGCGCCTCGCAGGCAGGGCGTTCAATAATTCGGTTTCGGGCTGGTAGTCAGGACGACCTGGAGTCGCATTTCGAACAGGTTCGACAGTTGTTGGAGTTGGATGGGTGGGAAACGTTTGTCACCAAATTGGGCGGGCGAGAACCCACAGCGATCGACCCTCGTGGAACGCACCTTCTTGCCCTGCGCGACGACAAGAATCTCTTTTACGTCGTTAACCGCAGCAACGTAGAGTTCACCGACTTCGAGCTATTTGCCAACTGGACCTGTCGAAGTCTTGTGGAGAGACGCCAGTCCCCTGCGGGCGACGACTAACGGAAGTCTTCTGGGACCGACCCCCCGCACGCTCGAACGAGCGGTTCCCATGTAGTTTCAAGCTCGAGTCGCCCTTCTGCTGCGACACTTGCCTTATCGAATAGCAGCTCGACACGCTGATCGATGGTCAAACCAGATGCTAGGCAAT
>CAZTDG010000191.1:0-5347 GCA_964612655.1 uncultured Acidimicrobiales bacterium
CCCGTGTAATGGGAGTCATCTTCGGCCTCGACTGGGCCAATTGGGTTGCCGTCTGAATCTGGCGGCAACGTTGCGTAATCGGCTGGGTCGGTTGGCCAGGTCGATGGATCGTCCTGGTCGATCGATGGGTCGGAGAAGTCCGGAATGACGGGGTCGCCCGACACATTGGCCGTGTTTGTATACGGACCTGGCGTAGCTACACCAGTTCCCTCACAGGTGACGAAGTCACCCGGGAGCATGAACGGAATCACGTTCGTTCCGTCCCACGCGCCGTCACCATCGATATCGCAGTCCACGACAACGCCCTGGGAGTCCGTAACCGTTGCGTCGAGCAACGCTGTATCGCCGCTGTTCTCGACCACATAGGTCCATGTCACCGCAGAGCCAGCGACAATGTCTTCACCAGGAGCAACATCAGAATCCACACCGTTGGTGCTCTTCTCGATATCGATCTCTGGCACTGGGCATTGTTCGACCATGACCGAAACATCGTTCGAACGGATCGGCAACAAGATCTGATCTACACGAGCACCAAAGGTGTTGGTCCAAATGTCTTCGCAGCTGTGATTCTCGGTGTCGAGCGCCAACTCGAGTTCGAGGATGTCGCCTGGGTTCAGGGGACCAGGAATCTGCGTGTAGGTAGCAGTGACTGCGGTGCCGGTTGGGCAGCCACCGGCACTTACCTGACACCACGTGTTGCCGCCGTTGGTGAACGAGTCGAGCGGGTCACGAGAAACCGTGCCCGGAGGATCGGCAGTCACCCAGACATCTGCACCATTAGCGTTGGCGAGCGGTGTGACTCCAATAAACCCGAGCGTGCCCGCAAATGATGATGGAGGCGTACGACCATCACCAACCGTCGAAACCGAACTCGTCGGAGTAGCCGGTGTAGGTGAGCCAGATGGGTTGAACACGTTCGTGCCAGACGGAGGCTCGATCACATCGCCGTTCCATGGGAACACATCGATGATCTCGATGTTCGTGAACGCCGTGTTGCCCTCGTTCTCGAGCGAGAGCACAAAGGTCGGGTTCCCGTTGATCGGGATCTGCGAGCACTGGTCCTGCCACGCAACCAAGTCGGTGATGCTTCCATCAGCTGGAAGGACTTCACATGGGCCGGCAAGTGTGTCAACCGCCTTGACGATCGCACCCTCATCGGCAGGCAACGGCAAGAACGAGTTCGCTGAGTTGTTAACGACCTTCGCTCCAATCTCAATATCACCAACGAATTCGCCAGTGTTTGGATCCCATGGACCGAGGCCAGTCGAACGAAGCGTTGCGGTGTTGGTAATTACCACTGGAGCATTCGGGTTAGCAATAGCTCCAACTACCTCTACCTGGATAGTGAAGCTGTCGGACCAACCACCAGCAAGGGCCGTGGGTAAAGCCGGGTCAGAGTCGACGGCCGGGTTCGGCTCGGAGAACTGACACGTAATCACGTCGCCAACCTCGGTACAGCCAGTACCAGTTGCGGGCTGGCTAAGGAACTGCACGAACGTGTAGTTCGCAGGCAACGCATCACTCAAACGAACGTTGGTCAGCGCCTCGAGGTTCGAACCGATAACACGTGGCTCGATTGTGAACTCGACCAAATCGCCGTTGTCCTTGATATCGCCAAGACCATCATCGTTGGTCTTCGAGAGACCAAGTTGAGCCTCGACAATGTGGATGACCGTGCCTGAAGCGTTCTGTTCCAAGACGATGTTCGCCGCGTTGAGCGTGGTCCGTTGCGTGGAACGGTTATCAAAGTCGACCAAGTCGCTGGTGTCGAGTGAGTTCGCGCCATCATCGATGAAGGTGTTGTTGCACCAACCCGTAGGGGTGGCACGAGCGTTGCCATTGGCCTCCCACTGCGCCGCATTGTACGGCTGGCAGCTATTCAGCGGTGCTGAGCCGATGAAGGGCACAAAGTCAGAGGCACCGTCTGCACCCACCTCGCCAAATGCGTGACTCTGAAGAGCGAACAGTTCCTGATCCACCGTCTGTACGGCCAGGTCGGCCTTGACTGTTGCCTGGAAGAACGCCTGGAAACCGGTGAACTGGTTGTCTACGGCGAGCAGTGCCTCCCATGCGAAACGGTCGGTAATCCGGACACGAGCACGAGTAATGCCTTCATAAATGCCGTCACCGGGGGTCAACGTGTCGAAAGCGGCAAGGCCCGCAACGTCGGTTGCATCAACCCAGCCAGCCGAACCAGCATCACTGTCGTTACAGGTCAACTCATCGTCGAGAACTCCGAACGAAGTGCCAACCAGCTCCAAAGGAGCGTTCGTGAATTCGACGGTGAACGGCAGACCCTGCTTGATTCCACCAACCGCGTTGTGCTGACCACGAAATGCTGGCCAGAAGCTGGATGCGGCACCGGTGTACACGTGGGCGAGTGGGCCCGCGTTCGACGTTATCGAGTAACCACCGGCGACAGTTACGGCGTTGCCACGGGGCGTGGTATCGGTCTGGGTTACCGGGATGCTACCGAAGGCTGAAATGTTGTAGTGGGTGGTGTCAAAGGCAGTACAACCGCTAATCGGGGCGTCAAATAGTGTTCCGGGGCTTCCCGCGGTCAACACCTGCGAGTTGATGGTGACGGTCGCTCCTCGAGGAGTCTCACCGATTCGGTCGCCCACGCCGCTGTCAGCATGGACGTTGTTCGAGCCGGGAAGGAAGAACGGACCGCCCTGAGCGAGCGTTCGAATATCCACGCTGTGTCGCGGAGCCTCGGTGCCGCCGTCAAAGCCGAAGCTCTCAAGGATCGCCAACGGACCTGGGTAGAAGCGAATGTCGTGACCAATGGTGGCACCCGGCTCGCCGCCTCCTGGTGAATCACCGAGGATCGCCTGGGCGACATTGTCTGCCGGATCCTCGCCGTCTGGGCTCTGAACTGCAGATTCATCGACGGGGCCGCCGTTACCTGGAATTTGGATTGGGAGAAGGTCGTCTTGGCTCGAAACCGGAACCGACTCGTCCTGCTGGCCAATGCCGTTCTCGAACAGCGCCGAACCCACTGAAGGGTTACCAGGCGCTGCAATCGCTGCATCAACGTCGACCGCTGGAAGCCAGAATGCGATTTGGCCGGTCAAGACGTTTACGCCGGCGCCTCGGACATTCGGGGTACCATCCGCGTTAAGTGCAGGAGCTGGGTTGGTGGCGAATCCCGAGACGCTAACGGGAACGACGGGGTAGCCAGTGCTCGCCGTCGCCGCAGCGCCACACGTCCACGTTCCGACCGTAACCGGGAACGCACCGGTGCCGTCATAGGCACCACAAGCCGTTCGACCAGCGAAACCAGCAGCGCTCAACTGCGCTGGGGTCGCGATCGTTGCCGATGTAGGCAATCCGTATGCGTGATCGAAGAAGTTGATCGGGGTGCTGGCGATGGAGCCGGCGCCAAGGATTGGACTCGCTCCCTGAGAGAAGTCGATCAGCGACAGTGGGTACAAGAAGATGTAGCCGTCGCCAGAACCGTCGACGACCGGACCAGAAACCTCGGGTAGTTCCTTCAACCAGTTGGCAATCGGAGCTTCAGAGACGACGAGGGGGTCATCGAGTCCGTCGGACACGCCAGCGGCATCATCGTCGGTGGTCAAGGTTGAAACAACATCGAAGGGGTCACCGTCGATCGCTTCGTTCAGTTGAGCGATTGGACGGAACGCACCGTTCGAGCCTTCAGGCTGATCGAGAAGGGAACACACGAGCGTTTGCGCATCGGTGAACGATGACGTTGCGATGTCACAACCAGCGAACATGCCGGTCTGATCAGGGGCCCAAGACGCAAACGGCGGAAGCACGACGGTGACGAATACGTTCGTCGCGTCCGCCTCGTTGATGTTCCAATCCACTCGGACCGCGAACGTGTCGTGGGTCTTCACGACGTTGTTTTGGGCGTCAGCGTCAAGGCCTGGGGTGTGCACTCCATCGCCCGTACCGTTGTCGAGCGGATCGAAATCGAACTGGGTGCCGTCATAGAGCACGGTCGTCAGAATTTCATTCTGGCTCTGCGCCCCGACCTGGCCTGCCACTAAGACAGGAACCAAGACCGTGGCGAACATGGCAAGTGCTAAAAAGGCACCCGCCAACCTTCCGTAGTTGCTCTCCGGTTGGGGTTTCATTATTCCGCTCGTCTCGTCGTCGGTAGTACAGGTAGACCCCATCGCCGATCTACCAAATTTGTGTAAGCGCGAGACGAAACACACCCCACTATTGGTGCCAAAACGGCGAGAGACCCCTGATTTAACAGGGGCCTCTCCACCAATTTTAGTGTGTAGCGGTTCGTGGGGCTGCTAGCCCGTTGGACCACTGGGAACGCAGTTCCCCGCAGTCACGACCCGAAGTTAACGGCGACGACGGCCTCCGCCGCCACCTCCGCCACCACGTCCTCGGTTGGACTTGGGAGCCGGACCGAGATCGCCAAGTTCACCGGCGAGTTCGGCATCAAAGCTGTCTTCGAACGAAGCGACTTCGCGATCGCTGGATCCGCTACTGGAACCACCGTCGCTGTCACCACCACGGCTGCCACGGTTGCCTCCACGGCCACCGCCACCGCCCGAGTCACCGCGACTTGAACCACGATCGCTTGAACCGCGATCGCTTGAACCGCCACCATCGCCGGAGTCGCCACCGTCGTCACTCGTGAGACGCAAGGAGATCTTGCCGTTCGGGTCGATGTCCTCGACTCGAACTTCGATCTCGTCGCCCAACGACACGACGTCTTCGACACGGTCGATGCGCTTGCCACCACCGAGCTTGGAGATGTGCACGAGGCCATCTCGTCCCGGAAGGATGTTCACGAACGCACCGAACTTGGTGATGTTCACGACCTTGCCCGGGTACACGGCGTTGACCTCTGCGGTCGGTGGATCGAGGATGAGGCGAATCTGACGCTCGGCCTCGTCGACCTTGTCGCGGTCAGGTGAGGAAACAGCAACCGTTCCAACCATGCCATCGTCGTCGACAGAAATGTCGGCGCCGGTTTCGGCCTGGATCGAGTTGATGACCTTGCCCTTCGGTCCAATGACCTCGCCGATCTTGTCGATCGGGATTTCGAAGGACACGATCTTCGGGGCGGTCGGGCCAACCTCGTCACGCGGCGCAGGAATTGCTTCCTTCATGCTTGCGAGGATCTTGAGGCGTGCGTCCTTGGCCTGGGTCAGCGCCGCAGCGAGAACGTCGGCTGGGATGCCGTCGATCTTGGTGTCGAGCTGAAGTGCGGTAACGAAGTCCTCGGTACCGGTGACCTTGAAGTCCATGTCGCCCATGGCGTCTTCTGCACCGAGGATGTCGGTGAGGGTGATGTATTTGTCGTCCATCTTGACGAGGCCCATTGCAATACCAGCAACCGGTGCCTTGATCG
>CAZTDG010000192.1:0-5329 GCA_964612655.1 uncultured Acidimicrobiales bacterium
CATTGGGAACATCGGCGATTGAGTCGACGAGATGAGTGTGGGGTGAAACGGCGAGGGCATCGGCGGGAGCGTTTCCGCTGCGTACACCAATGACGAGACCAGCGCCCGCCCGATTTCCTGCTTCGAGATCGGCGACATTGTCACCGACGATGGCGACTTGGGACACGCTGTCGATCCGTAGTTCGAGAATGGCTTCGAGGAGGAGGTCTGGGGCAGGATGGCCGCGCCGCATGCCGTGGGCCGACAGCGTCATGGCAAAGCGGTCGGTCCAACCGATATGCGCGAGCAGGGCCTTGCGCACCTCGGAGCTAAAGCTGGTTGTCAGGGCCAGAAGGACTCCCTTGGAGCTAAGCGAGTCGAGGGCGTCGCTCGCCCCTGGGATCTCCCCAAGCTCGGGGACTTTGGCCAATACCGCGTCATCGAAGGCCCAGGTCGACTCCTCGGCACGGACCGGGTCGGCCAAGGCCGCGGTGAGAACGTCGAGCGTTGGCCGTCCGGCCATCGACGTGATCGTTGCCTGGGCTGCAGCGTCTTCTGGCGTGCCCGCTTCAACGCCAGCCTCACGTAATGCGGCAGCGTACGCGTGCTCGACGAGGCCATCATCGGCGACCAATGTCCCCATGAGATCGACGATCGCTAGTTGGACCGGTGCTCCGGCTACGGGTTGGGGAGCGCGATCGACCATGGTCACAGACTGTCAGATCGGCGCCATCGGCGCGCATATTGAGCTGTAGCTGTGATGGGGTGCGCGTTGGTTAGGCCGCGGCGCGGGTTTTGCGAAGCACCGGATCGGAGACTTCGAGCACTTTGTCCGCTGCGCGGAACACTCGGCCCGCAGCGCCAGGGGTCTGGCCGTCGACCAGGTTGCCCATGACCTGCAGCGTGATCTTGGCGATCTGGTCTGTGCCCACAGCCATACGAAGACCCGACTTCAGGATCCACGGGTGACCGATCAAGAAACTGAATCGTCGGCCGGTGCTCAAGAAGGCATCGAATCGTTCGCCGACTTCAACGTCGTAGCGAGACGGGGCGGTGGCTGGGTTCTCCACGTAGAGATCCGAGATCAAGATGCCGCTCTCCAGGCCGTAGTCGATGCCTTCGCCGTTCATCGGGTTGATGAGCCCAGCGGCGTCGCCGATCGCGACCCAGCCGTCGCCGTGGCGCCGTTGTGCGCTCATCGGTAGTCGCCAGGCTCGGGGGCGTTCGAGGAAGGGACCCAGTCCCCAGCTCTCCTGAACCATCTCCCGATAGTCATCGAGCAGGCGGTTGAGGTTGAGCTTCTTGAAGCCCTTCATGGTGCTGAGGGCACCGGCGCCAATGTTGACGGTGCCATCGCCGGCGGGAAACATCCAGCCGTATCCGGGGACAGCGACGCCGTGCTCGTCACGAAGGGTCAGGCACGCTTCAAGGTGTTGATCGGCGTGGCGAGGCGACTCGACGTAGGCGCGAATCGCCAGGCCGAACGGTTCGTCTTCGACTCGGTCCGTGCCCAGCATCTTGGCGACCTTGCCGGGTGCGCCAGCGGCGACGACGGTCAGGGGTGCCTCCCAGCGGTCTCCTCCGGCTTCGACGCCGACAACTTTGCCGTTCTCGATGATGGGAAGGGCTTCGGTTTCCCATCGCACGTCGGCCCCGGCGGCTGAAGCGGCATCGATGAGGGCGGCGTCGAGACGACGGCGAGGCCAGACCGCGCCGTGGTTCGGAAAGCGACCGCCATCGGGCCAATCGAGTTCTCGCACTGTGGAGTTCGCGATCATGCGAAGCCCAACGATGTGATGTGCGTCTTCGAGTGGAATGTCGAGCTCGTTGAGCGCCGCGATCGCCCGGGGTGTGAGCCCATCGCCGCAGACCTTGTCACGTCCGTGGGGGGCCTTGTCGAACACCACCACGTTCACACCTGCGCGAGCAGCCCGAATCGCAGCCCCAGCGCCAGCTGGCCCGGCTCCGATGATCACCATGTCGGTCGTGTGGGTGGTGGCCATACATCTAGCTTGCCAGCAGGAGAGGGGTTCTACGCCGACTCAACGGGAAACTGAATCTGTGCGTTCTGACACCTCGATACCGTGGTGGCGAGGCTCAGGAGGGGCGAATGCGACTGCGAGTCGGCTGTGCGATGTGGACACACCGTGGCTGGTTGGGTCGTGGCCTCCCCGCGCAGCTGCCCACGGGCCATGAGCTTGCGGCCTACGCCGGTGCGGTCGATGCGGTGGAGGGCAACACCACCTTCTACGCCGTACCAAGCGTCGAGACGTCAGCGCGTTGGGCGAGTCAGGTCGGGCCGGACTTTCGATTCGTGTTCAAGTTGCCCCGGACGATCACCCACGACCGTCGCCTTCGAAATGCCCACGATGAGCTTCGTTCGTTTCTCGATGTGATGGAGCCGTGCCAATCGGTGATGGGGCCGGTGCTCATCCAGCTACCGGCAACCTTCGGACCCGAGGACCTACCTGCCTTGGATGCCTTCCTGCAAGCCGTTCCCGCAGACTTCTCCTGGGCCGTAGAGGTGAGACACCTCGACTTCTTCAGCGGCGATCCGGAGCGCCGATTGAACGACCTGTTGTTCGGCCATTCGGTCGAACGGGTGGTGCTCGACTCCCGAGCGGTGTTCGCCGGACCGTGCGTTACCGAGGCAGAGCAAGAAGCCTTCGCCAACAAGCCTCGGGTGCCAGCGAGGGCGTTGGCACTCGGTCAGACGCCGATCGTTCGTTTCATCGGACAGACAGACCCCGATGCCAACCCGCAGTTCTGGGAGCCATGGGTAGACACGGTCGAACGCTGGCTTCGAGACGGCCGATCGCCGATCGTGTTCATCCACACGCCAGACAACATCGCCGCACTCGAACTCGCCCACCGGTTCTACGACGAAGTTCGCTCACGAGTACCCGAGCTCGAAGCGTTGCCGCAGCTCGCACAAACCGACGAGCGGTCGTTGTTCGATTGAGGTCGTTCGAGAGCTAGAAGCCCCGTATGGCCATGTCAGACCGCTGCAGCCAATTGTCGGCTGGGTAGTCGGCGTTCGCCTCGACACAGTGCAGCGTGAACGCGAGGCGCGGCTCGCTCGACGTGTTGGGAGCGCTGCGATGGGGGAGCGTTCCATGGAATGCGATCAGCGTTCCCGGCTCGGCCTCAAGGGGCACCCAGCCCTCCTCGGGGTACGGCGAGTCGTCGAACACTTCCATTGCGGTGCCATCACCGGCGCGTCGGAATCGGGACTTCACCGGGATGGTGTGTCCGCCAGGCAATACCCAAAGGCAGCCGTTGTCGACCGTGGCGTTGTCGATGGCGACCCAGAACCCGATCACGCTTTGGGGTTCGGTCCACAAAAACGTGTGGTCGGTATGGGTATTTACCTCACCGCCGACCTCGGGGTGTTTAAAGATCACCATGGACTGCAGCAGCCGCGGGTCGGTCATGCCAACCGATCGAGCGGCGGTTTCGAATGGGCCACTGCGACACACCTCGGAGAACACCGGATCGAGGTCGTGCATGGCGTGGCCGATTTTGTTCAGGCTTCGGCTCTTGTCCACGGCGAGGCTTCCATCGGACGCCACGGCGCCGGCCTCGAAGAAGAACCGGATCTTGTCGCCTGATTCGAGGAAGTACTGGTCTCGTCCGTGGCTTTGATCGTCGGTCGAGAAGATCGTGGTGACTCCGCTCGGCTCGAAGCCGTCGACGAGCGCGTCGATCCCGCTTCGTAGCTTGTCGAGCGAGTCGCTACCGAGCGCGTCAGGGAAGACAGCAAAGCCGTCTTTCGTGAAGTCGCCCGCGACCGTCATGGCTGATCGTTGTCGCTCGTCGCCTCACGGCGTCGTTGTAGCAGGCGGCCGATCGGAATCGACGCCACGACCACCAGCGAAAAGATCGCGATGAGCAAGACGATAACCATCAGTCCAATTGCGAACACTCCTACGGCGGTGCTCATGGGATGGTCTCGTCGACGCGGTCTTAGCTGTTGCGGCCCATGTTGGGCTTACGGCCGTGGTTCGCCTTGGAGCGACGCGCCTTGGCCTTCTTCTTTTGAGTGCGCTTCGACATAGGGACATCAGGTTAGCGGGTGTACCCGCGAACCGGTCAGTGAACCTTCGATCTTGCTAGCCAACTTCGATAGTGAGCGTGAATTCGCCGCTACTGGTTCCAAGGAATGAGCGAGCTTCGATCGAATAGACGCCGCCGACGGTCGAATCGATGACCACCTGGCTGTCAAAGAGTCCGAGGCCAGCGTCGTCGGGTGCGTCGTCGTTCTCCAGTTCGGCACCGCTCGGGTCAACGACTCTCAGGAGAGGATCAAGCTCGAAATCACCTGCTGATTCCATCGTGATCGTGAGCGTAGAGCCTTCGAAAACTCCGAGCTGGTAGAGGTCGTAGGTGTTCTCCTCCAACGTTCCCGTAAACGAACCCGCACTATCGAGCGAAATGGTCTCGTCCAGCGTCTCGACGCCACCACCACCGACTCCGCCGCCAAACCCTGCCGTGCCGTCTACTCCGCAGACCTGAGTCAGGTACGCATCGAAGCGTTCCCCGGATTCGTCGACGGCAGCGGTGTTTAACGCTTCGAGTTCGGCCGCTGTATCCGGCGACAAGATGTCGCCTTCTTGAAGGATCGGGATGATCTGTGCCACGAATTCTCGAATCGCCACGATGTCATCCTCAAGTTCGGCGGGGGCGAGTGGCTGGAGTTCGGCATAGACGCCGTCGAGCCCCTCGAAGAGGCCTGAGCCAAAGGGGTCGTCATCGGCCAAGACATCGTCGACGTCGATATTGCGAGCGGCCACACAGAATTCGCTGTCTGGGTCGGTGTCGATGAAGTCAGAACTGGTGCCCGTGCCGTCGTCAGGGTCGATCTCGGCTGGTTCTGGTTCTTCTTCCTCAGGGGCCGTAGTGGTTGTGGTGGGCACTTCGGTGGTTTCGGGAACTTCTACATCTTCTGGGTCTGCAGCATCGGCTGGATCGTCCACGTCCTCGGAGTCGGCGGCTTCCTCGGCGGCGTCTGGCGTTTCAGTTTCGTCGACTTCGACTTGATCTTCGCCCTCTTCATCTGGAGCGTTCTCCGCAGAGGCATCGTCGGCGCCCGCCGCTGATTCAGCGGAGTCGCCGCCGCCACATGCGGAAGCTACGAGTGCCAAAGCGATGAACACCGCCACGACCCGCATCCAAGAACCCTGTGCGTTCATCATTACTCTCGCTTCCCGTTAGCCCATCGATGGTTGCTTCTATCGACCAGCAGTATCCGGTTCTACTCGACGGAAGCCAACAAGGCCCAGCTGTCGGCAGTTACCTAGGCGGCCTTCTCGGTCGTCCACGCAACGAGTTCATCTGCGGTCCAGGTGTT
>CAZTDG010000193.1:0-5231 GCA_964612655.1 uncultured Acidimicrobiales bacterium
CGTCGGTATCGAGCACTTCACATACCCGCACCAACGACTCGTGGATCGAGGCGTATTGCTTGGGCCCAACCTTGACCGATGCCGCGGTGAAGATGGTGTTGACGTTCTTCTCGCCGAAGGTGCCGACGAACTTGCGAAGAAGCGAATCGAACCCGGGGATCTGTTGCAGCGCGGTTAGGGCGGCCCGGTCGGTCGGGTGCTCCCACGCGTGTGGGCTGATCTCTTGGAGGATTACCCGCCCGCTCTTGTGTAGCTCGAGGGTCCCCGTCTTTTTCTTTGCCATCAGCTGGTGGCGCCCGGTCCGAGCGTGCTGCGAAGCATCAAGTAGCCGCCGCCGACGATGCCGAGGGCTCCGACCACCCACGAGATTGTTCCGAGAATGCCGCCTACCAGTGGGAGCGACCCCGCGATAGGTCCGACGAGGAAGAACAACAACAGTCCGACCACGAGCAACGAGGCTCCGGGTTTCTTAAACAACGACATCAGTCCGCCTTTCAGGGATGTACTTCGACAGTACCAATATCGAGTGTTTGTTGCCTCGCCTTGAGGGCTAGCCGATCGTGAAGCCGCGCGACTTGGCTTCGGCGACCGCTGCGCCGGGGCGATTTGGGCTGACGATCCAGCCGATGATGTCGGTGGTGCCGAGGTCTTCGCCGCGTTCGTTGCGCATCACTTTGGAAGACCCGGTTAGCTCAGCGCGGAGGGCCAGACCGGAGCTGGCGAGGCTGAGGTCCTCAACGTCGGTATCGGTTGGGGCAGGGCCGAACGCCGCGATTGTTTCCTTGCGGAACAGCTGGGGTTCACGCAGTGCTGTCTTGTCGTGGACGACGACCCCGGCAGGAACAAAGACCAGCCATCGTTTGGAAAGTCGGTCGAGGATGGGGACCGCGAAGAAGGCGAGCGCCCACCCAACGACGAGGAGTATGCCGCCGAGGATCCACTGTTGGGCCAGCAGCAGCAATGGGCCAGCGAGAGCTCCCACAACGATGACGACCCACACCAGCTGGATCGGCCCGAGCAGGAGCGCTCCAGGAGTGCCGAGGAGAAACCGCGACTCGTCGCCATAGGACGAACCGTCGACAAATATGTCGCCCACCGTCGAGCGCAGGGCCAATGCAGCGGCAATGCCCGCGACGACTAGCCCGAGCACCAGCTGCCACGGTTCGGCATCGCTGCGAGCATCGATCGCTGCCCACACGGTCGCCATGAAGGCTGCAGGGGCGACGATGCGCAGCACGGTAAAGGTCTGGGTGCGCGGGACCATCGAGGCGATCAGCATCGCTGCCCACAACGCCCACAATCCGATGGTCACGCCGATGCGAAAAGAATCCGACGAGTCTTCAACGGCGGCGCTGAAGATCGGTCCAGCCGTAAACGGCAAGATCAGCCACAGTGCACGGAAGATCCAAACTTCGATCATTGATTGGAAAGGTAGTGCGTCTCTTCGCTGCAGCGTGGGTTTCACCGCCACGTTTTGGAGAACATAAGCGACCTCGGTAGCTGTCATGGCATCCGGGTAGCATCGCCGACGTGACCGATTCGATCGACCCCAAGACCCGCATTGGCGAGCTCCGCGAGCAGGTGGCCCATCACCTCCACCTGTACCACGAGCTTGACGCGCCGGAGATCCCTGACGCGGACTTCGATGCACTCGTACATGAGCTGCGCGACCTGGAGGAAGCGCACCCTGAGTTTGCGATGATCGACTCCCCAGCCCAACAGGTCGGTGGCGCGGTTTCGTCGGCCTTTGCCCCGGTGGCACACGAGGTGCCGATGATGTCGCTCGACAATGCGTTCGATCTCGACGAGTTACGGGGTTGGGCGGAGCGACTCGAACGGCGTCTAGGTGACGGCTCGATTCCTTCGTTTACGTGCGAGCTGAAATTCGACGGCCTTGCGCTCTCGGTCCGCTACGAGAGCGGTGTGCTGGTTCGAGCGGCGACGCGTGGCGATGGCACTACCGGCGAGGACGTCACCCATACGGTCAAGACGATCGCCGACATCCCCCACGTTTTGTCCGGCGATGCTCCGCCTGTCGTCGAGGTCCGTGGTGAGGCGTACATGCGGCTGTCGACCTTCAAGGCACTCAATGAGGCTCAAGCTGCGGCAGACCTCAAGGAATATGTGAACCCCCGCAATGCTGCCGCCGGTTCGATTCGCCAGAAGGACGCTGAGGTTGCCCGGTCCCGTGGCTTGAGCTTTTGGCCTTATCAGCTCGGCCAGATGATCGATGGCCCCGAGTTGGCCACCCATTCAGCGACCTTTGGGTTTCTGACCTCATTGGGCTTTGAGGTGAACGACCTCTCCGAGGTGGTGGGCTCGATCGATGAGGTGGTGGGCTTTATCGAGCGTTTCCAGAAGATGCGCCACGACCTCGATTATGAGTTCGACGGCGTAGTGGTCAAGGTCGACGATCTGGAGACCCAGCGAGTTCTCGGTTCAACATCTCGTGCCCCTCGTTGGGCGATCGCCTACAAGATGCCGCCCGAGGAACGCTCCACCCGATTGATCGATATTCCGATCTCCATTGGCACGAATGGGTCGGCGACGCCCTATGCGCTGCTCGAGCCGGTGTTCGTTGGCGGCGTCACCGTCACCAACGCCACGCTGCACAACCAAGACCAGGTGGCGGCTAAGGATGTGCGCCCCGGTGACATGGTCATTGTTCGGCGCGCCGGTGATGTGATCCCCGAAGTCGTCGGTCCTGTGCTCTCCGAGCGTGACCCAGACTCGGCGGCGTGGGTGTTCCCAACCGACTGCCCGGTGTGCGAACGTCCGCTCATCCGTCCGGAGGGTGAAGCGCGGCATCGTTGCCCCCACTACGACTGTCCTGCGCAGGTTCGTGGCCGAATCGAACACTTCTCCCAGCGAAGCGCCATGGACATCGAACACTTCGGTGAGCGCACGGTCGATCTATTGGTCACCGCGGAAGTGATCGGCGACGTCGGTGACGTGTTCCTCTTCGACCCAGAGGAGCTTCGGAACTTCGAAGGCTTTGGTGACACCTCGATCGACAACCTGCGCGCCGGTCTCGATGCCAGCCGTACTCGACCGTTGGGCAATGTGATCTTCGCACTCGCGATCCCACACGTCGGGGCCACCAACGGCAAGGTGCTCGCAAAGGCGTTCGGTTCGATCGAAGCACTCGCCGCTGCGTCGGCTGACCAGATCGCCGCCATCGACGGGATCGGACCCATCATCGCCGATAGCGTGGCCGAATGGTTCGGGTCAGATACCGGCAAGGCCATTGTGGCGAAACTCTACGACGGGGGAGTACGACCAGAGGCTCCGGCGGTTTCCACTCTCGAACAGACGCTAACCGGCAAGTCGATCGTCGTGTCCGGCGGTCTAGCCAACTACGGGCGAAGCGAGGCTAAGACCGCTATTACCGACCGGGGTGGCAAAGCGCCGGGTTCGGTCTCCAAGAGCACATTCGCGCTCGTGGTCGGGGTTGACCCTGGTGCATCGAAGGTAACTAAGGCCGAGGACCTCGACATACCGGTCATCGACGAAGCAGCTTTTGAGGAACTGTTGAAGAGCGGAGAGCTGCCCACCTAGTCAAATCAGTAATTTGGGCCATTTTGACCAGTCAATGTTGTGTCCCAAAGCGCCGAATTCTCTTTTGTAACACCGGACAAACGGGGAAGGGGTCGCGTGGGCTTCGCACAGGGTGAGAGAACTTGGCAGTCTCGGCCATGGTTCGCTCGCGCGCTTCGCGTTGGCCTCGTCATTGCGCCGTTCGTCTGTGGTTGGATAGCGATTCGCCTCACGCAACGGTTCTTTCTCGGCGCTGATATCACCGGATTTCTCGGTGCCGGGGTCTTCTTGGCCCAAGCCATCGTGGTGTCGGTGGCGGTCGCAGCCGGGGTATCTCGACTGCTCCACCGGTGGACGCCGCTTGTCGCCTTGTTCGAGATGAGTCTCGTCTTCCCCGATCATGCACCGTCTCGATTCAAGCTCGCCTTGCGTTCCAGCAGCGTGAAGAAGCTCGTGCAGGGGCAGCAGGGGAACATAGATCTGAGTTCAGACGTGCAGACCGCAGCTGAACAGGCTGTCCAGCTCGTCTCCGAGCTGGCAAAACACGACCGCCTGACACGAGGCCACACGGAGCGGGTCCGGGCCTATGCCGACGTTATTGGCCAAGAGTTTGGGCTCTCCGAAAAGGATCTCAACGGACTTCGGTGGGGAGCGTTGCTTCACGACGTCGGGAAGATGGAGGTTCCTCCGGAGATCCTGAACAAGCCTGGTAAGCCGAGCGAAGAGGAGTGGAAGATTCTTCGCGAGCATCCCACCGCTGCAATCGCGTTGCTCGAACCGCTGCAAGACTGGCTCGGCGACTGGTTGCTCGCAGCCTCGGAGCATCATGAGCGCTGGGACGGGACCGGGTATCCGGCAGGTCTCGAAGGCACCGACATCTCCTTGGCTGGCCGGATCGTGGCGGTCGCTGACGCCTATGACGTGATCACTTCGCGACGTTCCTACAAGTCCCCAGCCACCGCAGAAGAAGCTCGCAAGGAACTCGTGAAGTCGGCGGGCTCACACTTTGACCCTGTCGTCGTACGAGCAATGCTCGAAGCCGGTTTGCGTAACGCTGGCACCGCGACACGCTTTGGCTGGATACTCGAAGCCCCCGGCATCGCACGATTCCTGCAAGTTGGCGGGCAAGCGGTCGGCTCGGTAGCGACTTCGACCGCGACTGCTGCAGCCGCCATTGCGGTCGCTGCCACCACTGCTGTCGTGGGTGGAGTAGAGGCGCCAAATCCGCCACCACAGATCGCCTTCGCCCAAGAAGAGGGCTCCGTGGAGTTGCCGGTGGTCGAACCTGATCTCGAAGTGGCCGCGCCGACAACGACGATCGTGGTTACCTCGCCCGTGCCAGGCGAGGCACTAGCGACCACCACCACTATCGCGACCACGGCAGTACGAACTGTGGAGACGGACTCGTCTCCGACCACCACCGTCGCCGACACAGTGGCGCCAGAGCTCCCAGGTGGCGTTAGTGCTGGCACCTCGACCACCACGACATCTACGGTCGAGTCCCCGATCTTCCCGACGACGACTGCTCCAAGCCTGACCACGACTACCACGAGACCACGGAATCCGACCGTGATCGCACCAACGACCACGATCAGGCCGACGACCACGACGATCAGGCCGACGACCACGGTGCGCCCGACGACCACGACGGTCCGCCCGACCACTACTACGGTCCCCCCGACTACGACAACTAC
>CAZTDG010000194.1:0-5227 GCA_964612655.1 uncultured Acidimicrobiales bacterium
CTGATGGGGTTCGCATCGGGGTCGAGCGTGCCCACTTCGAAGAGGACACCGGCAAATCCACACACGTCGGTGGCGACGGTCGAATCACTTCTGCTCAGTATTCGCTCATCGACTACAACCGCGCTGGCGTGCCGCTACTTGAGATCGTGAGCCGCCCAGACATTCGGACCGCCGAAGAAGCCAAGGACTATGTGGCCGAGCTTCGTGGCGTGGTGCTCGCCCTTGGCGTGAGCGACGCCAAGATGGAAGAAGGGTCGATGCGTGTTGACGCGAACGTGTCGGTCCGTCCCCGTGGCTCAGACGAATTGCGGACGCGTACCGAGACGAAGAACATCAACTCGATCAACAGCCTCGGTCGAGCCATCGCCTACGAGGCAAGGCGCCACATCGATCTCTACGACGCGGGCGAACGCCCGGTCCAAGAGACCCGCCACTGGGACGAAGAGGCGGGCCGCACCAAGCCGGGTCGTTCGAAAGAGAACGAAGAGGACTACCGCTATTTCCCTGAACCGGACCTCACTCCGTTGGTTCCAACCGACGAAGAGATTGCGGCTATCGACGAGGCGATGCCTGAACTGCCCGGCGCGCAGCGCGCGGCGTTGGCCGAGGCCGCGCAGATCGATCCGACGGAGGCGTCGCTTATCGTCGGTCGTGGGGACGCCACGTTTGCGTTGGCCGCCATCGAGGCTGGAGGCGACGGCGGGCGAGTCGTGGTGCACCTCAACAACAATTTGGCGAACGGCCTCGGCGAGCTAACGCCTGAGACCTTTGCATCACTCGTCAAGATGGAGACCGGGGGAGAGCTGTCTGCGACACAGACCAAAGAAGTCCTCGCAGAGATGGTGGCCAACGGCGGAGAACCTGTTGACATCGCTGCGGCCAAGGGTTTCGAAGCGATGGACACCGGGGAGCTCGACGGCATGGTCGACGAGCTGATCGCGAACCATCCCGACGAATGGGCTCGCTTCTGCGGCGAGGACCCTGGCGATGCCAAGAAGATGGCCGGGTTCTTTACCGGACAGATCATGAAGGCGACCAAGGGCCAAGCCGACGGCAAGGTCATCGCCCAGTTGCTCAACTCCCGGAAATAGCCGTAGTTCAGTCCTTTGGGGTCAGACCCTCCGTTATTGACCTTGTCGATCGATATTACGGAACGTCATCTGAAAGAAATCGTTCTGTCAATTAACACCTGTGCGGGGACCGCGCTTACGTTGAGACGCATGGGTCACGGAGAACTCGAAGTTGAAGTAACGATCGCTAATTCAGGCGTACGGCGCCAGCTGTGGATTTCGGCTGTGCCCGGGGTGCGCCCGGGCCGCCGTGTGCGTATCGAAACCTCTAAAGGTGAGCAGTGGTGGCGGATCGTGAACCTCGGCCAGATCCGATTGCGTGAGGCTGCCACCCTCCCGATCGACCTCGCGGCTCCGATCGATCTCGCCTCCTAGGTCGCGTCGCTTCCTAGGACGAGCCAACGATCCGAGCGGAAGCGCCACCACACGCCAGCAGCGCGAACGATCATCAACACCCAAATCGACCCCCACAGCCAACCGAGCCCAAGGCCCAGGACGGGAACCAGAATCGCGAGCGGGATGAAACTGGCGGCGGCAAAGGCCATCGCGCCAGCGAGGAAGTTCATATCGCCGGCACCAATGAGGATGCCATCGAGCGCGAAGACGACCCCATTGATTGGTTGCATGAGCGCGAGGTGAACCAACGCCAAGGTTGCCAGTGATGCAACCGCGACATCGTTGGTGAAGAGGTCGGGGAGAAATGGTGACCCAACGCCAAAGATGATGAGGGCGATGATCCCAACGGCAACTCCCCATTGAAGAACCCGCGAACCCGCCTCTCGGGCACCGTTCTCGTCGTCGGCTCCCAAGAAGCGGCCGATCATTGCCTGACCCGCAATCGCGACCGAGTCCAACGCGAGGGCGGTGAAGATGAACAGCTGAAACGCAATCTCGTGGGCTGCTAACGCTTCGGTGCTAATCCGGCTCGCGGCGGCCACCGACACCACGAACGAACCGCGTAGCGCAACGGTCCGCACAAACAGTGCACCGCCGACACGCAAGAGGCGGATGATCTCGGCGACATCGGGAGCCAGCGATACTCCATGGGAGGTAACGTCTCGACCGATCCACCACAGGTAGGCGCCTGCACCGAGCCATTGTGCGATGACCGTCGACAAGGCCGACGCGCCGATCTCAAAGCCGAGACCCACGATCAGAATGAGTTCGAGCACGAGGTTGAACAGCGCGGTCGCGATCGCAACCACGAGAGGTCGGGTCGTGTCTTGGAGGCCCCGTAGATACCCGACACCGCTCAAGGTCAGGAGCAGTGCTGGAAGCCCCCACAAACTGACGAGCAAGTAGATCCGTGCCTGTTCGAGAATGGCGCCAGCGTTGCCGTCGTCGGTTTCGCCGAGCAAGCGAAGCACGGGGTCGGCGAACACCCACATGACTAGTGCCAACACAACCCCCATCACCGCAGCAAGCCAGAGACCCTGCACCGCGTGATGTGCTGCCTCTCGTTGCTTGCCGCCGCCGAGTAAGCGAGAGACGGCAGCCGTTGTGCCGTATGCGAGGAAGATCATGATCGCGTGCAGGGTGAGCAGGGTCTGGCCTGCGACGGCTAGTCCGGCGAGTTCGATGGTGCCGAGCAGGTTGCCGACGACCGCAGTGTCGGCCAGCACGTACAAGGGCTCGGCGACGAGCGCTCCCAACGCAGGGATCGCAAGGCGAGCGATCTCCTTGTCGAGACTTCCCCACGAAAGGCGCTCTCGAATCCCCACCTAGGCGCCGACTCGTCGGTGGATCGCGAAAGGCTCGACGCCGGCTCGGGTTGCGCCCGCTTCGTTCATTTCGTCAGTGTGTCACGCCAACGCGGAATCCGGACATGCCAGAGCGGTTGAATCGGGCACCGTTTCGGTGTGGCTGAAATCGCGCGATGGCCTAGTGTCTCTGGTCGACACGAATCGTCGAAAGGGAAACGAATGCTCGATCTCAACGGTGCATCGGCACTGGTTACTGGTGGAGCCTCCGGGCTCGGACACAGCTGCGCTGCAAAGCTGGCTGCAAGCGGTGCGAAGGTGCTGGTTGCGGACCTCGACGAAGAGAAGGGCAACGCGGCTGCGACCGAGTTCGGCGGCATGTTCGTCAAGGCCGACGTTGCTGACGCGGAGCAAATGCAGGTTGCGATCGATACCGCAGGTGAGATGGGGCCACTCCGAGCAGCCGTGAATGCTGCGGGCATGGGCCACGCAATGCGCACCGTCAACCGAAACGGCGATCCCTTCGATCTCGAGCAGTTCGAGTTCGTCGTGCGGGTGAACCTCATCGGTACGTTCAACAGCACTCGACTCGCCGCCGCAGCGATGAGCAAGGTCGACCCCCAAGAGGACAACGAGCGGGGTGCGATCGTGAACTTCGCATCGGTCGCCGCGTTCGATGGTCAGATCGGCCAGGCCGCGTACTCGGCAACCAAGGCAGGCATCGCTGGCATGACGCTTCCGATCGCCCGAGACCTCAGCGCAATCGGTGTTCGAGTTAACACGGTCGCACCGGGCCTTTTCGACACACCGATCTACGACAAGATGGTCGCCCAAGGGCGAGACCCACAGGAGTTCAAGGACGCTCTGGGCCAGAGTGTCCTCTTCCCGAAGCGCCTGGGCTTCTCCGAAGAGCTCGCCAACTTCGTCTACGAAATGCTGACCAACAGTTACATGAACGGCGAGACCGTCCGTCTCGATGCGGGCATTCGTCTGCCGCCGAAATAGACAAGACGTAAGCCACCGCACGCAAGGGGAATCCGATGTCAGAAGAAGCAGTAGTTCTGAGTGAAGTGCGGGGCAAGGTCAAGATCATGACCTTGAACCGTCCCGACGCCATGAACGCCGTGAACCAGCAACTCGCTCAGGAACTCTCGGCTGCCATGGAAGAAATGGATGCCAACCCTGACATCGCGTGTGGCGTTCTTACCGGCAACGGTCGCGGTTTCTGCGCCGGGATGGACCTCAAAGATTTTGCCGCAGGCAAATTCCCCAACACCCCCGACGGAGGCTTTGCCGGGATCACCGAGCGACCTCCGAAGAAGCCGGTGGTCGCAGCTGTCGAAGGTTTCGCGTTGGCCGGTGGCATGGAGGTCGCCCTCACGTGTGATCTCATCGTCGCGTCCGAGGGAGCCAAGTTCGGCATTCCCGAAGTCAGCGTGGGGCTCTTCGCTGGAGCGGGCGCGCTGCTGCGTCTTCCCCGTGTGTTGCCCTATGCCGTCGCGATGCGCATGGCACTCACCGCAAAGCCAATTCGTGCTGAAGAGGCCCTTGCTCATGGAATGGTCGCCGAGGTGACGCCGAAGGGTGAGGCGCTAGACAAGGCCATTGAGATCGCCGAGGAGATCGCCGTGAATGCGCCCCTCGCGCTCGCCGCGTCAAAGGCCATCATGCGCGAGATGCAAGGCAGAACCGAAGAAGAGTTCTGGGCGTTCCAGCAGGAGCACTATTTCGACCAGGTGTTCGGAAGCGAAGACGGCATTGAAGGCGCAACAGCCTTCGCCGAGAAGCGTCCTCCGAACTGGCAGGCGAAGTAGAAGGGGCCTATCTTCGTCGCTCGTCTTTAGGCCTTGCTCAGCGCAGCGCAGAACTCCGAGATCTCTCCAACCACGGCGACCTCCCAAGTCGTCGCAATGTTGCGCCCAAAGGAGTCCGGCCGATGAAACGACACACGGCGTTCGGGGTAGAGCGCTACGCCAAGGAAAGATGTTTTGGGCCGAATTCTTCCTTGGTGTTCGAGAGCACCCACGACGTTGATGCGCGGGAGGCGAAGAACACCGTGGTGATGGCTCCGACGGCCCCGAGTTCGCCCAGCATGAACAGGGCGATGGTGAGGGCAGTGGCCACGCCGGCTTTGAGCAGCGCCGCAATCATGTCGTTGTGGTGGGCCCGCTTGCGGGTCTCGACGCCATCCTCGTGGAGCTGGCGAGACTGTTGCAGATGATCCGCAATCTCCTGTCGCAATCGGCTATCTAACGCCACACCGTTTTGTGCAGCGACGATGCTGACGGCCTCGTCGCCGCCATCGAGGAGCGCGATTGCCGCATCTTCGAGAAATCTGTTCTTGAGGACCTGATTGGCCACTGGTTGTCTAATTACTTGCGCCATGGGAGTGTTATCGGCCCAGGAACCCCTCTGGATTTAGTAGAAAATAGTTGGACATCACTATTTGGGGTTGCG
>CAZTDG010000195.1:0-5192 GCA_964612655.1 uncultured Acidimicrobiales bacterium
CTCCGCGTGCCCAACGTGTGGGTCGTGCTCGGGCATGTTCACCGCGAACTCGATGAACTGTCTCACCGAAGCGCTGGGCCTGTCGCTGCCCGGCAACGGCACCACGCTCGCCACCCACGCGGACCGGGAGCGGCTTTTCCTTGAGGCCGGACGACTCATCGTTGACATCTCCAAGCGCTACTACGAGAAGGGCGATGACTCCGTATTGCCCCGCTCGGTGGCCACGAAGACCGCGTTCACCAACGCGATGGCACTCGACATCGCCATGGGCGGATCGACAAACACCATCCTGCACCTGCTCGCTGCCGCCGAAGAAGGTGGGGTCGACTTCAATATGAGCGACATCGACGAGCTCAGCCGTCGGGTGCCAAACCTGTGCAAGGTCGCGCCGTCGGTAGAGCAGTACCACGTCGAGGACGTACACCGTGCAGGTGGTATCCCGGCGATCATGGGCGAGCTCGCTCGTGGCGGCATTATCGAAACGTCAACCCCGCTGATCCACGCATCCAACTGGGACGACGCGCTGAGCCAATGGGATATCGCCCTGGACCCGGCCGACGACGTCAAGACGTTCTGGCGCGCAGGCCCTGCAGGCATCCCTACCCAGACCGCCTTCAGTCAGGCCACTCGCTGGGACACCGTCGACGATGACCGTGAGAACGGCTGCATCCGCTCGGTCGAGAACGCGTACTCCTCCGAGGGTGGCCTCGCCGTGTTGTTCGGCAACTTGGCCGAAGACGGCTGCATCGTCAAGACCGCTGGCGTCGACGAGTCGATCTGGAAGTTCTCCGGCCCTGCCCGAGTGTACGAATCTCAAGAAGACGCTATGGAAGGCGTGCTGGAGGAGATCGAGTCGGGCGAGGTCGTCATCATCCGCTACGAGGGCCCTAAGGGCGGACCGGGTATGCAAGAGATGCTGTACCCAACCACCTACATCAAGAGCCGCGGGCTCGGGAAAGAATGCGCGCTGCTCACCGATGGCCGTTTCTCTGGCGGCACCTCAGGTCTCTCGGTCGGCCACGTGTCGCCCGAAGCCGCCGACGGTGGGCTCATCGCGCTCGTCGAAGATGGCGACATGATCACCTTCGACATCCCACATCGAACCATCACGCTCGACGTCCCCGACGACGTGCTCGCCGAGCGCCGTGCTGCCCAAGAGGCACGAGGCGCCGACGCCTACACGCCGGTCGACCGTGACCGGGTCGTAAGCCAAGCGCTTCAGGCATACGCGGCGATGACCACGTCCGCCGACCGAGGCGCAGTTCGCGACGTGTCACAACTCCGCAAGTAGAGACACGGACTCGCTTTGGACCCGGCGGGAGTGTTTCAACGGGGCACGAGCTAGCTGAGTGTGGCGACCCGGCATCCGTCAAATGAGGCAGCTGATCACATCCACGTGGAGGTCGTGGAAGGCGGGAGCCGCGGCGGGTCGTCGAAGAAGGTCAACCAACCTGAGGTTGATCGATGTCTTGCGGTTGCTGAGCACTACATCGATCGCGGGTGCACGAGCATTGGGTTCATGAGTCCATTTCGGACACAGGCCACGGCACTAGAAACCGCGATCTTGCAGAAGTATCGCTTGGAGGAGATCGACCGTTACGGGCTTCGTGTTGGCACCGTGCATGGGTTTCAGGGCGATGAGCGTGACGTGGTGATCTTGTCGTGGGCGATCGGTGCCGACGAGGGTGCGTCCCCGTGGCGTTTCGTGAATGGTCCGAATCTCTTCAATGTGATGGTTACCCGCGCCCGCGATCAGGTGGTCGTCGTGACCTCGGTGCCGAACCCGCCGGGCCTCGCCGGGGACTATCTCCGTTGGTCAACCCCGCTTGAGGATCTGGTCGCCGATGTGGGCAGCGATGACCGCTGGGTGAACCGGGTCGCCGAAGCGCTGCGCGAGCAGGGCTTACCGGTGCGGGTCGGATACCGGGTTGGCCAACACGTGATCGACATTGTGGTCGGTGAGGGTGACGCCGCAGTGGCTGTTGAGTGCGGCCCGCATAGCGATGGTGTCGAGCCGCACCTCGATCGCGCCATGTTGCTCCAGCGAACAGGCTGGCGAACCGTCGACGCGTATAAGTCCAAATGGGACAGCAACCCCGGCCAGTTCGCGATCGAGCTCACCAGCGAGTTCCCCGACCTTCGGAGTCAGCACTAAGGCTTCAAATCCGCAGAGCACACCTACCGAGGCGCTCCATCGACGTTGGCTTCGTAGTCGATCTGCCAGAGGTTCTGGCTGGTCTGCCGAGCGAGCACAGCAAACGCGATCACGTTCAAGGCCAGCACGAGCGGAACGCCCCAACTGAAGATCGTCGTACCGACGAGCCACACGAAGGTGTTGAGTGCGATGTAGCCGATGCGGATCTCGGTAGGGCCGATTCCGTAGTAGGCGATCTGGAACTGGTTGGTGGCGGCGAACGACAAGAAGCTGACCGCCATCGTTGCCCCGGTGACGAGCAGCAACAGCAAGAACAGGAACTTCAGCCATTCGGCTTCGACGAGGAACGAATAGGCGATCACTACCGAGCCCGCGAAAAGGAAGTCGAGTAGGTGGTCCATGTAGAAACCCCACTTGACCAGGCCCTGTTTGCGGAACTTGCCGAGACTGCCATCGAAGGAATCGGTGAGCCATTGGCCAAACACCATCACCGACACGCCGTTAAGCCAGATGAGGTTCTGGGTGGCTAACCAGCCGAACAGGATCGTGCCAGCCGACCACAACAGCGTCACATACGTCAGGTGGTGGCTCATGATGGGCGCCGGAACCTTCGGGATCCCCCAATCGATGAACTTGCGTTCGTACGGGCCAAGAATCGATGTGCCCTTCTTCTTGTCGCCAGCGAACTCTTCCGCCATGTCGATTCTTCCCTTCGACTTCCAACCGTTGAGGTTCCCAGTCGGCGCTAACCAGACCGACGTGAGGATCGTAGAACGCAAATGGGGCCCGGGCTTGCGCCCGGACCCCATTGGCATGATTCGTGTTCGTAGAAGGAACTAGCTGACGTAGTCCTGGATGGTCGCCCGCAATCCGTTCTCGCGCACGGCGGTCAACGTGGCGGCGAACTCTGCGACGAATGCTTCGTTATCGCGAATGCCGTCGAAAGTGGGTGCCAGGTCGAGGAACGCCGCGGGATTCTCGAGGGAGGCTTGAGCAGCGGCCTTCGCCTGCTCGAGCATCGCGTCGGGTCCGTATTCGATGTCGTTGCCAGCATCGCTCTTGCCGGTCAGGCACTGACACCACGTTGCGAGCAACAGCGCAGCGAGCTTGGTCGGGCCACCGTTAGCCAAGTGGGTGCGCAATGTAGGCAGCACAAACTTTGGCAGGCGGCCGGTGCCGTCCATCGCCAAGCGAAGGATCTGGTCGCGAACCTGTGGGTTCGCGAAGCGCTCGAGTAGCGACTCGATGTATGCATCGAAGTCCATACCTTCGACTGGATGCAGGGCTGTCTTGGCTTCGCGATGCAGGTAGGCCTCGACGAAGGACAACACGTCTGGGTCAGCCATACCGTCGTGTACCAGTTCGATCTCGAACTGATGAGCGGAGAAGCCAAGCACCGAGTGGCCAGCGTTGAGCAGCTGGAGCTTCATGTGTTCAAACGGGCGGACGTCTTCGGCGATGATGATGTCGAGGGTTTCCCACGGTGGACGTGCTCCGGCGTATTCATCTTCGATCACCCATTGGATGAACGGTTCACATACGACCGGCCAGTTGTCGTCGATGCCGACGTTCTCGGCGAACCATTCGCAGTCCGCTTCGGTGGTGGCCGGCGTGATGCGGTCGACCATCGAGTTCGGGAACGCGACGTTCTCTTCGATCCATGCCACGAGGTCATCGCCGTGCGCGGCTGCCATCGACTTGGTCGCGAGCGCAGCGACGTCGCCGTTGCCCATCACGTTGTCGCAGCTTTGGACGGTGATTGGTCCAACGCCATCGGCCATGCGCTTGGCAAGGCCCTTGACGATCGCGGCGAATGCGGAGGTGTCGCTCGCGTTCGGGGAGTCAGGGTCGAAGTCGCCGGTGGCATCGTCGACGGGGTAGCCGCCTTCGGTGACGGTCATCGAAACGATCTGGGTTTCCGGCGAGGCGATCTTGTCGATCAACGGCTGGGGGTCTGGGTAGGCGAGGATGAAGTCCACGATCGAGCCGATCACGGTGGCATCGAATCCGTCTTGGTCGCGCGACACCAGGGTGTAGAGCGTGTCTTGCTCGGTGAGTGCGTCGTACATCTTCTGATCGAATGGCATCACTCCAGCACCGACGATTCCCCAGTCGGTGTTGCCAGCTCGCGCCAACTCATCGACGTACGTTGCTAGGTGGGCTCGATGGAAACCACCGACGCCGATATGGACAATCGACGGGGTTAGGGCGCTCCGGTCATAGGTCGGGGCCTTGACGGATGGGTCAAGGTTGCCAAGATTTTCGTTACTCAGTTCGGCTTTGCTCGTCATGGGGGCGAGCGTAGAACACCCTTGTATTTCATGGCTATGCCGCTCGCGCCAGTTTGTTTATTGCGCGCTCCGCCATTTTGGCAAAGGGGCTGACCCCCAAAGGGGTCTAAATCCACGTTAAAAATACAACCCTCATGTGCGTGTCGAGCAAACTCGGCGCGGATCAACTTTGAAGGGGAGATACTCGTGAGAAACACACCTAAGCGCAAGCCTGCGCTTCTTAAACTACTGGGGCTGTTCGCAGCTCTAGCCATGGTTGCCGCAGCATGCGGCGCTGACGACGCCGTAGGCGATGCCGTCGGCGAAGCCACCGACGCAGTCGAAGAAGCAGTCGACGGCGACGATGGCGAAGAAGAAGAAGCCATGGAAGACGAAGAAGAAGAAGCCATGGAGGATGACGAAGAAGAAGCCATGGAAGACGACGAAGTCGAGGAAGCTGCTGCTCCTGGCGAATTCGACGGACAGACGATCACTGTTGCTGTTGTAAACAACGGCGCAACCGATTCGATCCAGCGCTTCACTCCTGACTACTTCACCGCTGAGACTGGTCTGAACGTTGAGTTCCTCAACCTTCCAGAGCAGGAACTGCGTGAGCGTGTCACCCTCGCAGCCGGTACCGGTTCTGCTGAGTTCGACGCATTCATGATCGGCCCATTCGAGGCTCCACAGTTCGGTGGCGTAAACGGTTGGATCCAGGACCTCACCCCATTGGCTGAGGCTGACGCCGACTACAACGTCGACGATCT
>CAZTDG010000196.1:0-1088 GCA_964612655.1 uncultured Acidimicrobiales bacterium
CGCCTCGGGGAACCGACGATCGAGATCTCGCACCACCCGTGCGAGCGGAAATGCGGCGTCGGCTTCCAACACGAGTTCGCGAGCGAAGACCGCCTTGCGCATCTCGCTTGCACGCAACCGGTCGCGAGCGACGGTGACCACCTGGTCGCGCCAGTCGACCGCTGACTTCCCTCGCTCAACTTGGACTCGCCCAGGCATCGCATTGCTAGCTTCAGCGATCGCAACTGCGGCTCGGGCCTCGACCTCGGCGATGTCGAGGGTGTCGGGGGCGGTAACGAACCGTTGCCCATCGACCTCGCCGACGACGATCTCGGGGATGACGCCTACACCGGTCGCTGAACGGTCGAAGTCCAGGACCGAAAAGGCGATCGGACCCGAACCGGGGATCTGCAGTTCGTCTTTTCCACGCCGCGATTCGAGCGCATCTGCCAGATCGGCGGCTCCTGAGCTCAAGCTCAACGAGACGTGGTCCGCCGCGCCCACCCCGACGAGCGTCACTTCACCTGAGCGCCACAACAAACCGGTGGCCGCGCCAAGGGAGACCAAGTCAATATCGACGAGGTCGCCAGCGGATAGAGGAAGCGTGTTGAGACCCACCTTTCGAGCCTAGGCAGAGGCACACTAGAGAGGTGAAACAGACCGCGAATCTCCAGGTTGGGGCGTCGGCATCCATGGTCAGCGATGTCCTCGCTGACTTGGGCACCTACCCGCATTGGAATGACCTGGTGCAGGAGGCCACGCCTACCGAACCCAGCGATGAGCGCCCGGCGTGGATCACCACCTTGCGAGCTCAGGTCGGGCCACTCGCGCGCTCCAAACAGTTGCGGTTCGTTCGTACGATCGACGAGACCGACGCCGGCACCCGCCAGATTCGTTTCGAGCGAATGGAACTCGACGGCCGCGAACATGCAGGGTGGGTTATGGAGACCAGCGTTCGGGCTAGCGGGCCGGACTCATGCGAGGTGTCGCTCGAACTCAGCTACAGCGGAGGGCTGTGGATGCCAGCGCTCGGCAATGTGCTCGGTGGAGCGATCGAGCGGTCGACTTCTCGACTCCCCGCCTACGTCGAATCATTGGGTTAGGAACAT
>CAZTDG010000196.1:1188-5178 GCA_964612655.1 uncultured Acidimicrobiales bacterium
ATCATTGGGTTAGGAACATTGGGTTAGGAATCACCAGCCCCGCCCTACAACAGGACCGTGGCCGCCCATCCAGCCCACAGGATCAAGATCACGAATCCGGTTGCGATCTGGGCCAAGGCACTCAAGCCGAAACCTTTGGCCACTGCAATGGTCGATTCCTTCGCGAGCGCCCAGTCCTCCTTGTCGAGATACTCAGCGACCGCGATGCCAGCGATGGCACCAATTGGCACACCGATCACCGGGATCACGAAGAATCCAATGATTCCGCCAAGGACTGCAGCCAACTGACTCTTGGTAGAGGCGCCGCTCTCATCGGCCAACCGCTTCGGGAGGATGAAGCCCAATGCGACTGCCGCAGCGGTCAGCAGCGTCGCCACGACGATGACCGCAATACCCACGCCGCTGAACCCAACGAGGAAGCCGTAGACCACTAGCGCACCCCACATCAACATGACCCCCGGCAGTCCGGGAACGACCGTTCCCACAAGACCGGTGAGCATTGCCAGGAGTACCAGGCCGGTAATCAGCGCGTCAGACACGGTCTCACGGTAGTAGTGCAGACACTGTCCGCCGCAATTTCATTAGTCCTTACGCGGCCATCCAGGCATAGTTCGTAAAAGGGTGTCACACTAGTCACAGATCAGCCGAAATCCTGGTCCAACAGACGTCACTTCGTGGCTGGGAATGACCTCCCCTCCACGTTTCCAGCCACGATGGCGTCAGGCTCGACTAGTGCGACCTGGCCAGAATGTGCCTGCGAGAAACATGATGACGCCGGTGAGGAACACCAGGAGCACCCAGTTCGGACCGGTGTTGCGGGCGATCAGTGATGAGATCTCCTCGCCCTCGGTGGAGTTGAAGATGAACGAGAAGGTGCCCTCTTGTACGTCTCCATCGACCGACGTCTCTACGTGGTTGACCGTGTAGCGGCCTTCGACGACCAGTGGTTCGAACCCAACCGAGGTGATCTGTCCGTTGGCTGCCAGTTCGGGTTCGGTGACCGTAATTTCGTTTCCTTCTGGGTCAACGAGCGAAACCGAGCTGTCGGTAACCGGCAAGAAGAACGAGATGTCGACGTGGTCGACGTCTCCGGTAACGACCTGACCGAGCGCCGGTGCACGTTCAAATACTTCACTGTGAGCTTGGGCTGAACCCGTCGAAAGCAGCAGCACCGCCGCGCACACGAGTAGCCAAAAACGAACAAATCGCATGACGCTATGGTACCAAGCCGTCCACGGCCGGTGACGGTCAGGCGACCCAGGCTTTTGGTCTTGTTAATCGGGACTTAATTGCTCCGGAAGACCCCGTAGCGAACATCGATCCCTTGGTATTCGGGGTGCTCGGGAAGGTACGGCATCGGCTCGGTTACCTCGATGATCGTCCACGTCTCATCAGCGACCAATTCATCGAACGCCGCTTGGGTCGACCGGGACTCAAACAGGTCGGTGCGCTGGGTGATCACGATCGGAGCGTCGGGTTCCACAACGCGAGCGAGCTCTCGACACGTGGCGGCGACGTCTGGCAGATAGGTCATAACCCCGACGCAGACCAGGCCACCGAAGTGATCTTCGGGGAGTTCGGAGGGCAGCGCGGTGAGCTCGATCTCGGAGAGTGCTCGATAGTTTCCGGTCTTCGCGGCCATGTCGAGCGACACCGATGATCCGTCGACCCCGACCACGTCATGGAAGCCAACAGCAGCGAGCGCACTACCAACCAACCCGGTGCCACAGCCCACGTCGATGATTTGAGCGTTAGTAGAAGCGTGAGACGCAAGCAGGTCCGCAGCGACGCTGGGGGCGACGTAACCCCACTTCGCGAGGTCAGCCTCGTACCCGGGAGCCCATTCGTCGTAGAGCGAGCGAATCGATGACGAGTCGCTCTGGTGTTGTGCAGCGAGTCCGTCCTTAGCCATCAGTAGCCTCCCCCTTCGCTGGCAGTGCCCGTGTCGGTGCCACGCCCAGCTCGAAGTGCGTCGGCCATCCCTAGCCGCAAGGCGCTGATGTCGGTCTGTGCGGTGAGCATCCGGAAACCTCGCTCAATCATCGCCGAAATATTGGCTGGGTTGGCATGGATTCCGGGAACTACTCCGTGTGCCTCGCAGCGGGCGACGACGTGGTCCAACGTGTCGAAGAAGGTCGGGTCGGTCGTCCCACGACCGAGCCCCATGGAGACGCCGAGGTCCATCGGACCGACGTAGATCGCGTCGACGTTCGGGGTGGCCAAAATAGCGTCCAGGTTCTCGATGGCCTCGGTCGTCTCGACCATAGGGATTACCTGCACATGATCGTTCGCCACTTCGGCGTACTCGGGCCCTTCGAGCGGTTCAGCGCGAACGGGCCCTGAACTTCGTGAACCGCGGGGCGCATACATCGAGCACTGCACCGCCAGTTCGGCATCTTCGGCTGTGTTGACCATCGGCACGATGACGGCCATCGCGCCAGCGTCGAGTGCTTTGCCGATGATCCCCGGCTCGTTCCATGGCACTCGCACCGTCGCGGTCGTATGGGCAAGACTCAGTGACTGGAGCATGACGAGGGCTTCGGAGTAGCCGATCAGGCCGTGCTGCATATCGATGCAGCAGTAGTCGAAGCCAGTCTGCGCGATGACTTCGGCGGTGACCGGTGAAGGCATCATCAGCCAACTCCCCACCGCTACCCCGCCGTTTTTGAAGGCCTCTCGAAGCGGGTTTGGTCGCATCGAGCCACGCTAGCCCAGCGCACGGGAGCGATGTCTCGACGTAGCCGCAAAGGTCTGGCACTATTTGTGAACTGAACGATCGTCCAGGGGGCTACGGACATGACATTCACACTCACCGCTGTCGCCGATAGCAAACGCCTGTTGTTCGAGAACGGTGACCGCCATTGTGAGCTGCACCCGATCTGGGTGCGCGAACGCACGACCGAACCGGGCACCGTCGATGAGGGCAGCCTCCAGCGTCTATTCACCCCAACATCGATCGATCCCGACGTTCACGCCGTGGGCATTGCTGGGGACGTCGAGCAGACCACGGTGACCTGGTCCGATGGCCACGTCCAACGGGTTGACCACCAAAAACTTGCGATCGATCTTGGGTGGCTCGCCGACCCGACCGCCCCACCCACCGCTGAACCATGGGCCAGTGAACCTGAAGCCTTCCCGAGGCTTCCTTGGCCGACCGATGATGAAGCGATTCTCGAAGCGTTGTCGGCGTTCTGGCGCCTTGGGTTCGTGGTCTTGACCGACACACCGACTACTCCGGGAAGCCTTCTCGACCTGGCGGGAAGCTTCGGCGTGGTACGTCCGACCAACTTCGGAACCCTCTTTGATGTCTTCTCGAAGCCGAACCCGGTGGACTTGGCCTATACGCCCCGCGAGCTGACCGCCCACACCGACAACCCCTACCGCCGTCCGGTTCCAGGCATTCAATTTCTCCATTGCTTAGAGAACGATGCGCAAGGTGGTGAGTCGACTCTGGTCGACGGGCTTGCTGCGTTCGGCGATCTCCGCGAGATCGATGCGCCTGGCCATGAGGCGCTGTGCTCGATTCCGGTGACCTATCGATACCAGTTCGGTGACGAGCGACTGGCCGACCGCTCCCCCATTCTCGAGACGTATGCCACCGGAGAGTTCGCGGGCATTCGCAACAGCGACCGTCTCGACTTCGTCGACGCCGTCGACCCCGACGCACTCGACACCTTCTACACCGGACGCAAAGCCCTACGCACGCTTCTCAACGACCCTGCGCGCCGGGCCACCTTCTTGCTCAGCAAAGGCGACCTCATGATGATGGACAACCGCCGTCTGCTCCACGGTCGACTGTCGTACTCACTCGACTCAGGATCACGCCATCTTCAAGGCTGCTACATCGAACACGACGGCCCCGAACTCCTGTGGCGCAAGCTGTCTCTCGCTGAGACTTCCGCCGCTGCGATTACAGGTCGATGAGGCCAGCGACGACTTCGAGAACTTGACCGGCGACTTCGACCACTACGCCGACCACTTCCCCAGCCT
>CAZTDG010000197.1:0-5150 GCA_964612655.1 uncultured Acidimicrobiales bacterium
ATGCCCACGATCACGCCGTGTGTGGTGAGATCGCTAGCTTCGAGATGCACGGCGTCGCCGGTGCGCTCGCCGTTGGATGGATCGAGTACCCCGCCCAGATACAGGTGGCCCTGTGGAACTTCAGTCATAGCTGCGACCCTACTCCGTCCAGCGGTCACAATCCGGCCCCGGAGGGGCCTCGATGTGTCTCGCTGCTGGCCTGAGGCCCTGACTCGCAGCGGTGCCGCTGAGCTAGCCGTCGGTGGTGTCGGTGAGAACCACGGTCCGGGCTGTGGTGTCGACGCCGCCGGCGCCGAAGATGCCCCAGGCCTCGGTGAATTCGACCGATCGCAATCGGTCGATGCCATGGTCGAAGCGGTAGGTCGTTGTACGAACGATCACGCCGTCGAAACCCACCTCGGCGAACACGGCGGGGCTTTCCTCCGGGTCACCTAGCTGGTCGAGAAGATTGTCCAGGTCGTCGATCACTTCATCGGGGCCGATGTGTCTCGTCGCTCGGATGACCTCGCAGCCCTGCTCGTCGAGTCCCAAATGCTCGATGGTTAGCGTCGCGTCGTCGACGGACGCCGTGAGTGGGTTGAGCATCGAGGACGGTTCGCTCGTCGTCTCACCATCGCCGATCGTCGTAACGAGGTGGTACGTCTCAATATTTTGTGCGAGATCGCCTGAGATGGGATCGTCCACCTCGTCGAGAACCTCGCCATTGGCATCGATTCGGAACTGGGCTTGCACACCTGCGAACCCTCCCAGCTCTGGATCATCGGGTCCACCATCGTCGACGCTGATGTCGAGGAGTGTTTCTTCCGGGTTGGTATCAATGGCGGTAATCGTCAACGGCGCGGTCACGGTCACCCCGTCGATATCGGGCGGAACCCCGGCGCCGCTGCTCGTACCGGCGCGGGTGAACTCGCGCGATTCTCCCGGATTCCAGTTGACCGAAAGTTCAAGCCCCGGAGCGCTATCCGATCCGCTGCACTGCACCGAAGTTGGTTGAGTGGTGGAAATTGAGTCGCTGTTGGCGCCGGAGCCACAAGACGTGGCAATGAGCGCGACTAAGGCAGCTCCAGCGATCATCCTCATGAACTAATTGTACGAGCCTGCCGGTCGCTCCAGATGCTCAGTCCAGGCGTTCGATCACCATTGCCATGCCCTGGCCACCGCCGACACACATCGACTCGACGCCGTAGCGGCCACCGGAGTCTTGGAGTCCGTTGAGCAGGGTGGTCATGATCCGGGCTCCGGTCATCCCGAAAGGGTGTCCGAGTGCGATCGATCCACCGTTGACGTTGAGCTTGTCTTCGGGGATTCCGAGTTCGTCGGCCGATCCCAACACCTGCACAGCAAAGGCTTCGTTGATCTCGAACATGTCGATGTCGTCGACGCTCAGCTCCGCCCGTTCCAACGCCTTCTCGATGGCGTCGATCGGGCCAAGACCCATGATCTCGGGGTTGAGGCTGGTCACTGCGCTCGACACGATGCGGGCCAGCGGCTTGATCCCGAGCTCAGCGGCTTTGGTATCGCTCATCACTACGACGGCTGCAGCGCCGTCGTTGAGCGGGCAGGCGTTTCCGGCGGTCACGGTGCCATCTGGTCGGAAGACGGGCTTGAGCTGGCTGACCTTCTCGATCGTGGTGCCCTCGCGGATGCCGTCGTCCTTGGTCATCACCGTTCCGTCTGGGAGTGGATACGGCGTGATCTCGTTCTCGAAGAAGCCGCGGTTCATCGCCTCTTCGGCACGGTTCTGTGATTGCACGCCCCACTCGTCTTGACGCTCACGGCTGATGCCGGTTATCTGCGCTACGTTCTCGGCGGTTTGGCCCATCTCGATGTAGATGTCGGGAACCTCCGGTGCTTCCCAATCTGAGGCGCCCTCTTGTTCTTTGCGTTCGGCGCTGCGGGCCTCGGCGTCCGCGAAGTGTTCGTTGTGGCCACCGGTGTCGCTCATCCCGTTGCCGTAGCGGCTGACGGTCTCTACGCCGCCTGCGACGAATACGTCGCCTTCGCCGGCTTTGATGGCGTGTGCGGCCATGCGGATGGTCTGGAGCGAGGAGCTGCAGTAGCGGTTGACCGTTACGCCGGGAACTTCCAAACCGGCGAGCAGCGCCGAGACACGTGCGATGTTGTAGCCGCCCTCGCCTCCAGGTTGGCCAATTCCCCACACGATGTCCTCCACCTCGGAGCGGTCGAGTGCGGGAACTTTGTTGAGTACGTCGTCGATGATGAACGCGGACATGTCATCAGGTCGCACTTCGGTCATCGAACCCTTGAATGCCCGGCCGATCGGAGTTCGGGAGGCGGCGACGATTACAGCTTCAGCCATGGCTGGGTGATCCTTCAGTTGGTTACTCGTGGGTAGCTTATGTGCTCCTACCAATTAGTAGCACAACCACATTCGACAATGGCCTGTGGATGTGGTAGCACGCCTTGAGGTACCCCATCTGTATTTCAGATAGCACTGTCGGTGATAGCTATTGCAAACCCACCGATCGCGCGCGCACCATCTTGGACGGTAAGTGGAGTAGAAGGGCCTGACGGGCGCGCAGCATTGACGGCTGTGTGGTCTGTCCTGCTCTCAGGAGGACCAACAAAGCAATGATCGATGCACTTGCAGTATCTGCGGAAGCAACTTCGTGGATGGAAGGTGGGGCCTGCGCTGGAGACAGCGACCTCTTCTTTGCCCCCTTTGCAGAGCGTCCGGAGGCACGTGTTCGCCGTGAGGCGAAGGCTCGCGTTATCTGCGAGCAATGCGATGTCGTGACCGCGTGCCGTACGTACGCTCGCGCCAACCTCGAACTCGGCTTCTGGGGCGGCGAGTCCGAGTCGGAGCGAGCCGCTGCTGGATTCGCACCAACGACACCGATCATTGGTCGCCGCAAGGTGGCCGAGACCCGAGCCGCCGCAGCGCTCGGTCGTTCTGTTCGCTAAGGGCAGTTCGGTTCGCCAACGGCATCAGCCGCACGGCGCAACACACAGTCAATCAGTTCTTTTGGCGTTCTAGGACGCTGAAGTGTTTGTCGATTGACGCGCGGTTTCGCGCGCCGGTAATTCCTAGATCGCCCGACTCGTAGGCGCTATCACCCTCCCAAACCAGCCACGGGTCGACCTCGCCGGGGACGAGACGGGTGTGGTAGTAGCGGGGCCCCTGTGTGATCGTGTGGTCGATGAGTGCGCCGATCGTGCTCGCTTCGCAGAGGTCGTCAAGGGTGCACCATGTCGGTGCGACGATGGGGAAGTTGTTCTCGGCGTGGTCCGCGAGCGCTCGGGTTGGGCTGAGCCAGCGAGCCTCGGAATTCTCATTCAGGTCGAGCACCAGTTCACCTGTGGTGTCGGGTGCCAGAAAGAACCACGTCGCGAACCGGGAACGAGCACTCTTTGGAGGGATCCAATGGGAGTACCAGGCAAGACTCGCAGTATTGGCGTTCAATCCGGTCTCCTCTGCGGTCTCGCGAACAGCGGCCGTCGCGGCGGTCATCAACGTCGACGGCGCGCCCCAGAGGGTGGAGTCTTCGTCGCTGATGTCGAGCGCCGGACCATCAACAGGTTCGAGCACGCCACCAGGAAAGGTCCACATGCCCCCGAAGGTGAGCTCCTCGTTCCGCTTGACCATGAGCACCTCTAGGCCCTCGGCCGTCTCGCGAATAGGGATGGTGGTCGCGGCTACGCGCAGGGCGTTGTTGGGCGGCCTCGTCATTGACCTATCGTAGAGCGATGGACCAGAACCATGGACGACTCGACCCGCGTGATCGGGTGCAGGCCCAACAGCTGCTCGACAACATTCGATCTACACCCGGATCATGGTGCAATCTCTCGTTCGAAGAACTCGGTGATTCCGATGACTTCGAGTCACCGCTCTTTGGCTTCCTAGCAGCGCGAGGGCCAGCGAACTCGTTGGCGACAATCATGCGGGACAGTGCCGACACGCCGTTGTCGGTCGGGATTCAGCATCAAGCGGGGACCAAGGCCGCTCAGCAGCTTCGTGAGGCTGAGCTCCCAATCCCTACAGGTGCGCGCGTACGTCAGGACCATCCTCGACGGGGACTTGTCGTGGAGTGGCCTGACGATGCAACGAGTGAAGAACTCGCGGATTGGCTCTTCGCGTCGATGCGGGTGCTCAATCGAACCCGTGTCGGCGAATTTATTGGTTGGACCTGGTCGGTCCCGTCTTAAGGGCTCGCCGTTAGCTAGCGAGGCTCCGCCGCTGAGTAGCTGGCTTTTGCGCTGCTTGACGAAGACGCAACCATGAGTCTGCTTGATTCCGGGTGACCGTTTGGGCCCCAGCTTCGCAGATCATCGTGAGTCGCTCGCCAGACGCCGTTGTCTGGGTCATGCTCATGTTCTGTCCTATGTAGTGACTATGTGTATAAAGGAAACTTCGGCTACTTACGCCAAATTCCATGTAGGCAGTTTGACACAAATCCTGCTCATGTAAAGCGCTCTTATTGGGGTAATTGCTCACCTATGGTGGCCAACACCACCAAATCGTCGAATGTTGGCTCCCCGAGCCCGTCACTGAACCACAGCCGAAATCGCAGATTTGCGCCGGGCGGGGCTTCCAAGTCTTCGACAATCACACCGCTGTTCCCAAGCCACGAATGATTGTGCGCGCCGACCTGCCATCCGTTCCAGATTTGCAAGACCGTGTCAGAGGAGTCGTCGCCTGTGAGCTCGATCGCCGAAACCTTTGGTACGTGAACCTCCACAAGCTCCGTTGGTGAGTGACCGGACGGCTCCTGGTTGACGTGAGTCACCAGCGCAGCGTGCGAGTGTGATCGAATCGAGAGCACCTGGGCGACATCGTCGCGTTGACGTTCGATGACCAACTCGAGCGAGGAGCTTGGACGCAAAATGACTTCTGCCATCGAGAGGACTTCGGCGTCATCGACCCGGATTCGGTCGGTGCGTTGGGAACGGAATCGGTCGGCGAGTGTGCGCGAAGAACTCATTCTTCCTCCTCAGCAAAAACGGAGGACCCAGCTACAGGTTCGAATTCCTCGGGTTCGCCTCCGATAACCGTGGTCGACGCAGGAGACCAGGACCAGGCGATTTTGCCCGTCTCGTCGCGGGCAAGAGCTTCGACGCTGCCGGTCACCGGGTTGTAGCGCTCAGGGTGCAGCCCGGAGTTGAGGCGTTCGTGATTCTCAAGCCCGAAC
>CAZTDG010000198.1:0-3769 GCA_964612655.1 uncultured Acidimicrobiales bacterium
CCTAGGCGGCCTTCTCGGTCGTCCACGCAACGAGTTCATCTGCGGTCCAGGTGTTGATGATGTTCTCGGGGTTCACGCCACAGCGCACCGCCTTGTCGCAGCCAAATGCCTGCCATTCGAGTTGCCCTGGAGCATGAGCGTCGGTGTCGATGGCGATGTAGGTATCCCACTCGACCGCGAGCTCCAGGAGTTCTTCGGGCGGATCTTGACGGTCGGGGCGGCAATTGATTTCGACCGCAGTGTCGAACTGCGCGCAGGCAGCGAACACCATCTCTGGATCGAGTTCTGAAGGTGCTCTCCCCGAGCCGGAGACGATTCGATTCGTCATGTGCCCGAGAATGTCGACGTGTGGGTTCGCGACCGCGGTGACCAAACGCTCGGTCATCGCTTCTTTTGGCATCCGCATCTTTGAGTGCACCGATGCCACCACCACATCGAGACGAGCCAGCATGTCGTCGGCGAGGTCGAGGGTCCCGTCTTCGAAGATGTCGACCTCCATGCCCGACAGCACTCGGAACGGAGCCAGCTCCTCGTTGAGCGCAGCGACCTCGTCGAGCTGTTCGGCCAGACGTTGTTCGTTGAGGCCGTGGGCCACGGTGAGTCGGGCGGAGTGGTCGGTCGCTACGACATATTCGTGGCCGATGGATTGAGCGGTGCGCACCATGGTGTCGAGCGAGGCGCCTCCGTCGGACCAATTGCTGTGCATATGGCAATCGCCCCGTAGCGCGGCGCGCAGTTCCGCTCCGGTTCCCGGGGGAACGCTGGTGCGCTCATCGAGCGCCGCGAGGTATCCGTCCTCGACCCCGGCTAGTGCTTCGGAGATGACCGCGGCGGTCGACTTGCCGATCCCGTTGATGTCAGTCAGCGTTCCCGCTGCAGCACGCTGAGCGACCTCTTCGGGGCCAAGCTCTACAGCGGCGGCCTTCGCTTTCACGAACGCCTGGACCTTCTGTCGGGGAGCGCGTTCACGATCGAGCAGGTAGAGCGCACGGTCCAAGGCTGCAATCGGGTCCATGCCCCAAGGGTATTTCTGTATCGCCACAAAAGCTGGCACGTCGAAGAGGCGCTAATCCTCCGCACTTCTCGCCAATCGACGCGTAGCCGAGGTCAGATTCGCTCGCCCCGTAGTCGCCTGTGTTTTGCTGACGCCGGTAGCCTGAGCGCGCTATGGAGAAATTCGGGTTTGTTGGTCTGCCAAACGCAGGCAAGTCCTCATTGTTTAACGCTCTCGCTGGCGGTGGAGCCTTAGCTGCGCCGTATGCGTTTGCGACGACCGACCCCAACGTCGGTGTAGCCAAGGTGTTCGACCACCGCCTCGACGCCCTCGCCGAGATGTCGGAGTCCGCAAAGACCATCTACGCGACAGTGGAATTCAACGACATTGGCGGCCTCGTCGAAGGCGCCAGCCAAGGCGAAGGCCTCGGCAACAAGTTCCTCGCCGGTATTCGTGAAGTCGACGCGATCATTTTCGTCCTTCGGGCATTCCCCGATGGTGACGTCCCCGGGCCGACTGATCCCCTTGAGCACCTCGGCATTGTCGAGACCGAGCTCGCCCTCGCCGACCTTGAAACCGCCGAAAAGCAGTTGGAGAAGGTCGGACGCGCAGCACGCGTCGACAAGTCCAAGGCCGGAGAGACGGCCCTGCTCGAAAAGGTCGTCGAACTCCTCGGAGAAGGAACCCCGCTCTACCGAACGGATTTGAGTGAAGCCGACCGCGACGAGATGAAGCCGTTCTTCTTCCTCACCAACAAGCCCGTGTTAGCAATGGTGAACATCGGCGAAGACCAACTCGACGACGCCGAGACCATCGCCGCTCCGGTCGCAGAAGCCCTTGGTGGCGCTGAAGTCATCGCTACCTGTGTGCAGCTCGAAGCCGAAGCCGCCCAGCTTGAACTCGATGAGCGCGCGGAAATGTTGGAGGGCCTCGGCCTCGGCGAAGGCGCCATGCCTCGCTTCCTGCGTGCCGCCTATGAGCTCATGGGTCTGCGGACGTATCTGACGACGGGCGAGAAGGAGAGCCGAGCCTGGACGTTCCGGGCGGGCTCGACCGCACCACAGGCAGCCGGTGTCATCCACACCGATTTCGAACGAGGCTTCATCCGCGCCGAAACCATCAACTGGGAAGAACTCGTCACCGCCGGCTCATGGCCCGCAGCCCGAGACAAGGGCCTAGTCCGAGCCGAAGGCAAGGACTACATCGTCCAAGACGGCGACGTAATGGAGTTCCGCTTTAACGTGTGATTCCGAAGGAATCACACGAGCGAAGCGACGTTTTCTGAGACCCCGTTACGTTGAGCACTTCGGAGCGTTGTTGTTTAGGTGGCTGTGAGGTGTGGGATGAGCCGACCTCGGAGCGCAGCGACTGGGAGGCGAAGCACGCACCACAGAGACACCGGAGCCAAAGAGGCGCTCCGAAGCGCGCAGGCGTAGTATCGGGGGATGCCTTGGCTCGTACACGAAGGACGCGTTCTGGCGTCGTTGGAACGTGCCGACTCGATACGGGACCGAGCCGTCGGGCTCCTGGGTCGACGAGAGCTTGAGGGTGCGCTCTTGATCGAGAAGACCAGGAGCGTCCACACCATTGGAATGAAGTTCCCGATCGACGTGGCTTTCTGCGATGACGAGATGCGCGTCATCCGAATCGTGACGCTGCCACAGCATCGGGTTTCGAAGTTCGAGCGCAACGCCGCCTGTGTGGTCGAAACCGAAGCTGGCCGTTTCCGGCATTGGCAGGTCGAAGCGGGGGATCAACTCGAAATCCGTGGAGACCTCGAAGGTGTCGTCCCACTCGATGATTGACCCCGCGCCTTCGCCAGCGTTAGTTCTGGTCGCGACGCCCATCGGAAACTGGGACGACATCAGCGCGCGAGCATTGCGGGAGCTTCGAGACGCTGATTCGGTCGCGTGTGAAGACTCTCGGCGAACCGGAGCGTTGTTCGCGCACTTTGGGATCGCTCACGACCCCTTCATCGTCTGCAACGACCACACCGAGGGCCACGCCGCCGACGAGATCGTGCGTCGCATCGAGTCGGGGCAACGGGTGGCGCTGGTCAGCGATGCTGGCACTCCCGCAATTTCTGACCCTGGGTATCGGGTGGTTCGTGCCGCCATCGACGCTGACCTCGCGGTACACGTCGTGCCCGGGGCCAGCGCGGTGCTCGCCGCAGTTTCGTTAAGCGGGTTCGCCACCGACCGGTTCTGCTTTGACGGATTCCTGCCCCGTAAAGGTGGTGAGCGCGCCCGTCGCCTCGAAACGATTGGCGCAGAGACGCGCACCACCGTGATCTTTGAATCGCCAAGACGGCTGTCGGCGACGCTGACCGATCTCCGCGCAGCGTGCGGCGAGGATCGCAACGTGGCGATCGCCCGGGAGCTAACGAAGACCTACGAGGAGATCTGGCGTGGGAGCATCGCCGATGGAATCGAGCATTTCGAGGCCAATCCCGCAAAGGGAGAGATCGTCATCGTGATCGAGGGAGCCGTCGCTCGTGAAGTCTCCGACGACGACCTCGTCGCGTTGTTGCGTGCGGAACGCGAGGCTGGAGCGAGTACCCGAGACGCCGTTGCGAATGTGATGGATCGCACGGGGGCAGCAAAACGTCGGGTCTATGACCTAGCAAACCAACTCGACCCGTAGCGCCGAAAAACGCAACAAGCGCGCCGCTCACTGCGTTCGCTAACCGAGTTGCTCGGCCAGGGCCTCACAACATCGCAGCGCCGCTCACTGCGTTCGCTAACCGAGTTGCTCGGCCAGGGCCTCACAACATCG
>CAZTDG010000198.1:3869-5147 GCA_964612655.1 uncultured Acidimicrobiales bacterium
CAGCTTCCTTAAAAACCGCAAGAGCGCTGGGACCGGAGGCCCCAGCGCTCTAGCGAATGAAATCGGAAGCTACGAGCGCTTCGCTGCCTCGCGTGCCTGGCGGCGACGCTCACGGCGGATCTGGCGGCGCTCGTCCTCGGTGAGGCCTCCCCAGATTCCGGCGTCCTGATTGGTCATGAGTGCATACTCAAGGCACTCGACCTGGACTGCGCAGCTATCGCAAACCGCTTTTGCATTGGCGATGTGCTCAATGGCTGCGCCGGTTTGCCCGACTGGGAAAAACAGGTCGGGCTTGGTGTCACGACAAGCTGCACCGTTACGCCAGACCGTCGGCTCACTCGGAGCGTCAATCAGGGCAGTAAGTGATTGCAGTTGTTCTTCAATTGTTAGAGACACGTTTCCTCCACGCATCGATCTCAAACCCGTGCCCATGCCGCCCGACATGCCCAGGTTCAAGATTGCTACGCAAAATGTAATTGGATGCACTCTGCGTAGCAAGCATTTCCGTGACTCTTTGTAGCTTTGTCACCGCTTTAAGTAACACGCGTGTAATTTGGCCAGACTTTGCTACTGTCCAGGAATGACGCTCATCATTGGACATCGCGGCGCTTCGAAAGCATTTCGGGAGAATACGATCGCCGCTTTCGTCGGCGCTGCCGAGGCCGGAGCGGACTGGGTCGAACTCGATATTCGCCGGACCAGCGATGGCGAGATCGTCGTACACCATGACCCGCACACCGAAGACGGCCAGCTGATCGCGGCGACCCTTGCGGCGTCGCTACCCGACTACGTATCCACATTGGACGAGGTGCTCGATGCATGCGGTGACATGGGCGTCAACATCGAAATCAAGAACGATCCCGACGAAGAGGACTACGACCCCGAGCACTTGATGGCGGCCCGCACGATCCAAATAGCGCGTGCTCACCTGCCGCGGGAGAAGACGCTGGTGACTTCGTTCGACATGGGGGCGATCAACGCGGTCCACGATCTCGACGAGAGCATCCCGACCGGACTCCTCACCTCCGATCGCCTCGGGCCCGAGGTAGCTGTCGGCCGTGCCGTCGCTCACGGACATGTCGCCATCAACCCCGCCGATGAACTCGTCACCCCTCGCTTCGTCAAAGAGGTAGCCAACGCCGGACTCGCGCTCTACGTCTGGACCGTCGACGACCCCGACCGCATGATCGAGCTCGCCGAGATGGGCGTAGACGGCATAATTACGAACGTCCCTGCTATCGCAGTGCAGGCACTGCGATAGCAGGGACGTTCGAGGCT
>CAZTDG010000199.1:0-5129 GCA_964612655.1 uncultured Acidimicrobiales bacterium
ACAGCTACGTAACTTCGAAGCACCATCGGACGGTTTGTGCGTCCTGACGGTCGATCACGGGCCAGATGGTGGCGGTCACGCAATTCGATTGGGGTGGGAAGACGTCGAGGACTTGGCCGTCGCCTGGTCGGAAAATGAAGCGTCCCAGGTTGTCCTGGAAGTTTCCATCGAGCTGGTCTGATGGAATGGGAATGTTGCGGCCGTCGGACGTCTCGATGGTCAGCGCGGCTTGGTAGCCCTCGGCCAAGTCGATCCCGACCTCGGTCCGGCGCAGTACTTCAGATTCCCGGTCGGGGATCAGCGCATCGATCGCTGGGTTGCCGGTCACGGTGATGTCTGTCCCGTCCTCGGCGCCATTCAATGCTGCTAACACCAGTAGGACGAGCCCGAACCCCAGGAGGCCGGAAACGACGAGGCGGTTGCGAGTCGACATGTATCCACCGTAGACCCCATCTCGGCCCGTTTTGCGCGTAGCGTTAAGGGTTGTGACAACTACCCCTCCCGTCACCGGGTCATCCGCGAGCCATCCCGACGCTGTCGGCGTCGGCGCTCAGCTCAGCGACCGCTACCGATTGCTGCGACGGATCGGCCGCGGATCGTCGGCCACGGTGTTCGAGGCGCTCGATAAAACGTTGGAGCGTCGGGTGGCGGTCAAGGTGTTGCATCCCAAGCTCGCTTCGGACCCGTCGTTCTTGGAGCGATTCCGCAACGAGTCCCGGGCTGTCGCTGCGCTGAGTCATCCGAACGTGATGGCCGTGCACGATTGGGGCGAGGACGGTGTCCCGTATCTGGTCACCGAGTTGCTTGCTGGTGGATCGCTTCGCGCAATTCTCGACGGCGGGGCTTCCTTTACGCCGTCACAGACGATCGCCTTGGGTCTCGAGGCGTGCCGGGGATTGAACTATGCCCACGCCGAGGGTCTCGTGCATCGCGACATCACCCCGGCGAACCTGCTCTACGACGACAAGGGGCGTCTTCGTATCGCCGACTTTGGTCTGGCGAAAGCGATTGCGGCTTCAGGCTGGACCTCGCAGGGAACCGACCTCGTGGGGACCGCTCGTTACGCCAGCCCCGAACAAGCCAGCGGCCAGCGCCTTTCGAAGCGCTCCGATGTGTATTCGCTCGGATTGATTTTGGTTGAGGCCCTCAGCGGTTCGGCACCGTTTTCCGCCGACACGTTGCTAGGCACATTGACGGCTCGCGTCGAAACAGATGTCCCGATGCCCGACGCCCCTGAACGACTCCAAACCATTCTGCGTGCGATGACCCGTCGAGAGCCAGAGGCCCGTCCGAGCGCGGAACAAGCGGGTGTGGCTTTGCTCAAGGCTGCCGAGGGTTTGCCTCGGCCCAAGCCCATCGCCCTCGCAGGACTGCCAGAAGAAGAAGTCGTAGAACACGCGCCTGCTCACGCTGCGTCGCCGACGGAAGTTAGTGCTCCCGGCGAGGCGGATCTCGACGCAACCCAGATTCCCGAGACCGAGCAAACCCAGATCGCCGGTACGCCGGTGGTTGAGGAGGTCGACGAGGACCAGGTAAGTCGATGGCCGTGGCTTCTCGTGACCGTTGCGCTCATCGCTGCCGCGGGCTGGTTCGGATTCCAACAATTTTCAGACCAGACCGTGGCCACGTCAGCTGTGCCCGATGTGGTGGGGCTCTCGTCAGAAGAAGCGCTGGCGGAACTCGGCGACACGTGGGAACTCGACGAAAAGTTCGAACGAACATCTGCGGTCGAAGTCGGTCAGGTAATCATGACCGACCCCGCAGCAGGCACGCAGGCTGAGGAAGGGGCCGTTGTTTCCTATTGGGTCTCACTCGGTCGACCGCTCGTTCGTGTTCCGGTCAACGATCTGCTCGGTCGTAGCGAGGCTCAAGTCACCGCGACGATCGAGGCGCTAGAGCTGAGCGTCGGCGAGGTCACCCGCGTTAACTCTGAAGATGTTGGCGAGGGCAACGTGATCGAGGTCGACATTCCCGCCTCGGAACTTCAGGAGGGCGAGTCGGTAAACCTCGTCGTATCTGGAGGCCCGCAAGACAGGGTCATTCCAGACGTTGGCGTAACTACCGACGCCACCGAGTTTGTGGCGACCCTTGAGGCAGCTGGGGTCGGGGTTGAGCAAAGTCGGGCCTTCGACGATGCGGTTCCCGCAAATCAGTTCATCTCGGTTGATCCGCCACCTGGAACCGCTGTTGAGCGTGGATCCATTGTCACCGTGATCATCTCCGATGGCCCGGTGCCGGTGCCGATTCCAGCAACGGCCAATCTCACGCTGGGCGACGCCCTCGACTTGCTCATGGCCGAAGGGTTCCTGGCCGGTCAGCTTCTCGGTTCGGGCGAGGCGGCGTGTTCGGTATCGGGAACCGATCCACCCGCAGGAGCCGAGATCCAGCCTGGCAACAGCGTCGACATCATCTTGAGTGACTGCGCTTAGTAACCCATTTGCCAAGTAACCTCGGGCGGGTGAGCGCACACCCGTTTCTTTCGCCCGAGTGGATCCTTGAAGCCCGAAAAATTCGGGACGATTTCTCCGGTCGTGCCCCTGAACCAACAGAAGAGGTTCGGGCCAATCTGGTCATCACGGATGCTCCCTTCACCCAGGAAGACATCGAAGGTCACGTCGACACCACGGGTGGTTCGATCAGCGTGGACGAGGGCCACATCGACGATCCCGAGCTCACCGTAAAGACCGACTACGCCACCGCCAAGACCCTCTTTGTTGATCGGGATCCGGCCAAGGCCATGGAGGCCTTCATGATGGGCAAGGTGCTGGTCACTGGCGATGTTGCTCGGGTCATGGCCTTCGCGGCCGCTCCACCTCCAACAGACCCCGACGAACTCAAGCTGGCGAATGAGATCGCAAGCCGTCTGAGCGCCATCACCGCTAGCTAGTCTTTTCCAAATGTCCGACGCTGTTCCTGCTCCGTTGTCGCGCGATGAGGTTGCCCACGTCGCGAAGCTGGCCTTACTCGACCTCTCCGATGAGGAGATTGACCGTTTCACGGTGCAGTTGGGTGATGTAATTTCCACCGCTCACGAGATGAACGAACTCGATCTCAGCGGGGTGGAGCCAACCCATCATCCCTTGGGGCTGGTCAATGTGACTCGACCCGATGAGGTTCGGCCATCGGTTGACCGGGGCGAGGTCCTATCCCAAGCTCCCGAGGTCGAAGAAGACCGGTTCAAAGTGCCACCAGCGCTCGGAGAGCACTGATGGGTCAAAATGTTTCAGCACCTGCAGCCTTTGGAACGGCGAGTTCGATCGCTGACGCGGTAAGCGCCAGGGAACGCAGCGCCGTCGACGTCGTCGAGGAACATCTGGCTCGGATCGCCGAGCACGACGAGAACGTAAACGCGTACAACCTCGTCACCGCCGATGCCGCCCGAGAGTCCGCAGCTGCCCTCGATGAGCGCCTCGACGCTGGCGAAGAGCCCGGCCCACTCGCCGGGGTGCCGGTGGCCATCAAAGACAACATGTGTATGCGCGGCGTCCCGACGACATGCTCCTCAAAGATTCTTGAAGGCTGGCAACCGCCCTACACCGCGACCGTCGTCGAACGACTCGTCGAAGCGGGCGCCATCGTCACCGGCAAGACGAACCTCGACGAGTTCGCGATGGGATCCTCCACCGAGAACTCGGCTTTTGGCACCACCTCGAACCCCTACGATCTCGACCGGGTCCCTGGCGGATCGAGCGGCGGTTCGGCCGCAGCGGTCGCCGCCGGGTTCTCGCCGATTTCGCTCGGCTCCGATACCGGCGGCTCGATCCGCCAACCAGCATCGTTCTGCGGCTTGGTCGGCGTGAAGCCGACCTACGGCGCCGTATCTCGTTACGGCCTGATCGCCTTTGCGAGCAGCCTCGACCAGATCGGTCCATTCGCAACAAACGTCGCCGATGCGGCCACGGTCTACGAGGTAACCGCCGGTCACCGCGACGGTGATCCACAGCTCGACTCGACCCTTGCTCCCCAAGCCTCGCTCGCCGTGTCTTCGAAGCTCAGCGCCGGGGTAGATGGTCTGCGGGTCGGCATCGTCAAGGAGATGGCCGGTGAAGTAATCGAAGGCCTCGCTCCCGATGTCTTGGTCCGAATGCGTGCCGCCGCTGATGCACTGGCGGCTGCAGGAGCAATCGTCGAAGAGGTCAGTGTTCCGGCAACCATCTACGGGCTTCCCGCCTATTACATGATCGCCCCGGCTGAAGCTTCGTCGAACCTGGCCCGCTTCGATGGCGTTCGGTACGGCCTTCGAGAAGACGGCGCGAACACGGCCGCGATGAACACCGCTTCCCGCACCGCCGGTTTCGGTGATGAGGTGAAGCGCCGCATCATGTTGGGGACCTACGCACTCTCCGCCGGCTACCGCGACGCGTTCTACGGCAAAGCCCAACAGGTCCGTACGAGGATCATCGAGGACTTCGACGCCGCCTACGCCAACTTCGACGTGCTGCTCTCGCCAACCGCTCCCTCGACGGCGTTCCCGATCGGGGACAAGAGCGCCGACCCGATGGCGATGTATCTCAATGATGTCTGCACGATCCCGTCCAACCTCGCAGGCCATCCGGCCATCTCCGTGCCGTTCGGTAACGGAGACGACGATCTTCCGATCGGCGTGCAGATCTTTGCGCCGCTGATGGGCGAGGTTGTGATGTTCCAAGTTGCAGCGGAGCTCGAACGTGCCGCAGCCGCTGCGGAGGTAACACCATGAGCGTGACCCCATCAGGTGCGAGCGAAGTCGTGATGGTCGATCGCGGGCCCGACGTACACGAACCGAGCATCCCGGACGATTGGGAGCTCATCGTGGGGCTCGAAGTGCACGTGGAGCTTTCGACACAGACCAAGTTGTTCTGTGGCTGCGCCAACAAATTCGGCGCCGAACCAAACACCAATGTGTGTCCGGTATGTCTCGGCTTGCCCGGTTCGTTGCCGGTGATGAACGAAGCCGTAGTTACGTCTGCGATGCGGTTGGGGCGTGCCTTGAACTGCACGGTGCAGCCCGGTGTGATGGCACGGAAGAATTACTTCTACCCGGACATGCCGAAGGACTTTCAAACTTCCCAGTACGACAAGCCCACGAATGCCGACGGCTATCTCGACACTCCTGATGGGGTTCGCATCGGGGTCGAGCGCGCCCACAT
>CAZTDG010000200.1:0-5089 GCA_964612655.1 uncultured Acidimicrobiales bacterium
ATCTCTTCGTCCGTTAGATCCTGGACACCCCAGGCATCCTCGAGCGTTTCCTCGGCGATCGACCAGAAGGATTCACCGGTGCGAACCTGCCAGGTGTCGCCGGCTGCCGTTGCGATGCCGGAGTCGGCACCGAAGTGGGTGTGACTCACCGATAGATCAGGCGTCGTGCCTGCCATCCCAGCTGCTGATTGAAGCGTCAATGGTGCGTTGGTGGGCTGCAAGGTGAGCGGGCTCGGGCCGTCTGCGGTTACTTGGGCGCCTGGAGCCGTAGCCGCCGTGAGTGCGCCGACGCCTGCCACGAGCCCCAATGTGGCGAACATGGCATAGGGGATGAGCTTCTCGAATCGGTGGCCTTCGATGCGGTCCCCGAGGATCACCAGGGCGACCAGCACGACGATGAGGTAGTACGAAAGTGCCAGTGCTAGTAGTCGCAGCACGCCGGTTGCGGCTTCGGCGGGCTGTTCGGTCCAGATTCGCCATTGCGCGAGTCCCAGCCCCGACAGCGATCCGAGTACGTGCAGGCCAATTACGACCGCCAACAGGATGGCGAGTGCGCCGAAGATGCGTCCGCGGGTGTGCATTATGGCTCCGAGGTGAGCAGCGTCGCGTTGCCCTGCGCGGTGAGCGTCTGTGAGAGACCAAGGATTTGCCGGCCAAAGACGAAATCGTGGGTGTACGCCAAGTCCACGACAACCCCGGGATCGGGTGCGCCGACCGGTTCGACTCGTACGACGGTGACACTTGCGGGGGCAAAATTCGAGCTCATAATGGACTGGTTGACGATGTTTGTGGTGGTGGTGCTGGCTACGTTCACCCGGATCTCGCAAGTTGTCTCGCAAGACTCACGGAAGTGATCGATGTCAAAGCCGGCGCCGGCCGCATTTGAGGCTACGGAGTCGGCGAGATTGTCCAGCTGACGTTGGCGAAGGTGCAAGTTACCTACTTCGAGCGTGACGCCTCCGAGAAGAAGCACGATGATGAATCCGATCGGCGCCAAAAAGATGGTTTGGCCGCGATCGTCGTTCCGTAGGCGTCGCATCAGCCACCACACTCGCCCATGAAATCGCCCGACCGGAATGGATCGATGATCTCGCTGTGCTGAGCGGTGATCGTGTGGCTGCCGAAGTCGCCGAAGAACGGAACCGCGAGCAGATTGATGCGATACGTCGCGGTCGAGGTAACCAGTGCACACCGTTCGAAATCACCGCCGTCAATTTGAATGGAATTGGTCATGTTGGCCGGGTTGTCAAGCCCGTACTCGTTCATGACGCGCGCCATAACTACCTCGGCGTCGCCCGAGGCTCCTGGCCCCTCGACGAAAGTTCGAGCGCCTTCGCGCGCTGCTGCGGAAACGGCCAGGGACGTGTCGACGGCGAACCATACGTTCATGATGACCAGCGAGGTGAAGACCACGCCGACAATGCCGAACAGCAAAATGTCCGCACCGCCGAGTACGCCCCGGTCGTCGAGTAAGCGCTCTCGAATAGTTGTCATCATTCGTCCTGCTGTTGCTCGACGCGGACCCTGAAGGTGCGGTCGATCACACCGAAAGCGCGAGCGTTTGACAATGCCGGAAAGAGCGATCGGCTCGCCCACGTAATCTCCGCCTCAACGGTGTCTCCCAAGACGGCGTCGTTAACGACGCGCAACTCAAAAAATGTTGCATCGGCGACCTCCGACCGAAACTCCATTTCAGCCGCGCCGATGCCCGCGCTGGGATCGCTCCCGTCGAACTCGGCAACGTCGCGCGCGGCTTCAATCGCCAAGCTAGAGATGACCGACGTGGTGTAGAGGTTGTACAGCAGGTTCACCGAAAAGGTGAGCAATAGGAGAAACATCATTAGTCCTATAGCCATGCTGAAAACCCCCGCACCACGTTCTTGGTCGGTCTGGTCCCGCTTCATAGGCGTGTACCGATCGAGTCGGTGAGCTGCCTAGTTGCCTACTTGGTTGACTTGGTTGGTTACGTCGTTTCCAAGGCCGGTTGCTGCCGTGTTGAAAACAACCCACAAACCTGCGCCGATAGTTGCGATGATCAACACGGCAATCGCCATGGAAATTACGCCTTCGCCGCGGTCATCGCGGACCCGGTTACGAATGGCGATCTCCGCTAGTCCGAGGTATCGCCCAATGTTGGTTACTGTATGCATTTTTTCTCCTCCGCCCCACCGTTATAAGTAGGACTTGTATATCACGTGGACACTTGGCGTGGCCAATTTTCGTCACAGGGTTAGCCGAAACTACCCAGTGCGCGAATGAATGGGATCATCATCAAGATCACGCCCGGTACGAGGGCGGCCACAGTGACGGGGATCCAGACCTGTTGTGTTTTCTTCTCGATCGCCTCGAGGAGCGATCGATGCGACTCTGCGCGAACGTTGCGAGCCTCCGCTGCGACGAGGGAACCGAGGTCACCCGATTCCTCGTTGAGCGCCAGAATGCTGACCAACCGATGGACGGCAGGTACATCGACAGTCGCGGCCCATTCGGCCAGAGCTGCTTGCTCAGAGGAACCCTGCCGGATGCGCCTGATGACGCGTTCAAGATCCTGGGAGGTGACGCCCGTGCCGCGTTCGCTGACTCGGTGGAGTGCGGCCCCGAGCGAATAGCCCGAACCGAGGAGCATGGCGATCTGCTCAGCGATTACCGGTAGCTCCTGGAAGGTCTTGCGCTTCCAAACATCGGACGCATTGGCGAGTTGTTGCTCAACCACGAGGAACGCCAACAGCGGTCCGCCAAAGACGAGCAGCAAAACCACGGGGCCAGGCAAGCTGAGCAACGCGCTGACCAAGACGGCGAACCCTAGAGCACCCACGGTCCAACCAACTTGGCGCACGCGGAACTCTGAAGCGTCCATTTCCCAATGAACACGGCGCAGTCGACTCGGAAGCTCCTCGCTGACGCCGAAGGTACGTGCGGTCACGGCGCCGAGAGCTTCAGCGAGTGGCCGAAGCAGTTCGCCGAAGGTCTCGAGCGACAAGAGCTCTTGGCTCTTGCGCGTCGTTCCGCCGGGAAGGTACGGCGACACCCGGTTCGCGAGAGTTCTGGTCTTGAACACGCGAAGCTCGCTGAGGATCAGCGTGAGGCCAATGAACAACAAGATCGCGGCGGCAGCGAGAAGACGAATCATTCGAATACCCGGTCTTCCTCGGGCAACTGCATAATCTGGCCCGCCCAGAGCCAGCAGCCAAGCGTGAGAAGTAGAGCTATGGCAACGAGTGCTTGGCCCAAGGGGTCGGCGTAGGCCTCGCGCCCATCACCGATCGAGATGCCAACAAAGGCCATACCGATTGGCACGACCAAGGTGAACCATCGCGCGAAGCGCACACCGGCCTGACGTGCCACCGCATCCTGGCGATGCTGCTGGTCGGTTAGACGGTCTTGGGCGAGCGCTTGGAGTCGGTTGCCCACCTCGCCGCCGCCCAACTCGTGAGCGGTAAGCAATGTCTCAGCGACGATGTCGGCGGTGTTGTGGGCCAGTTGGCCCTTGAGCACTCGCATTGAGCGATTGAAGTCCGTCGAAATCGTCCACTCTCGATGCGCTTCTTCAAAAGCGGGTCGAAGCCCATCACCGGAGCGCAACCCCACCTCGAAGGTGGCTTGGGGAATCGATCGGCCGAGGCTTCCGGTCAAGAGGCGGATCTCTTCGATCAATGACGGCCATTCTTGGTGTGCGAGGTTGATGGTTTGTTCATGGCGAATTCGAGCCACACCGACCGGTACGGTCGCGGCGAACATGCCGAGCAAGACCCCGGCAACGATGCCGTTGAAAAGAACGATGCCGAAGGTGAATCCCATCAAGGCGAGCACCGCAATGGCGGCAACTAGAGATCGTGCGTCGAACTCCCCGAGACCGAGATCTTCAATGAAATGCGACTTCCCCGATGCGTTTGTTTCCGGGGCCGGTGGGCCGGGTTGAAAACCATCCCACCCGAACGCGACCGAGGAGTACACAAGGTGCACGCCGTACCCGGCAACGATGGCCAATAGCAATGCGATCACTGGTGAACTCCAGGGCCGACGTGAGGTGCTGGCATCGCCGCGTCGTTAGGCAGCACGGACCGGATATCGATGCCCGAGTTCGCCATGGCCTCGGCAGCACGCTGAGGGAAATGGCCGGTCCATTCGAGTCGACCACTCTGCAGCGATCGCTTGAATACCTCGGTCATCGTGAAGCTCGTCGCGCCCGCCTCGGCGGTGAGGTCTTCGACGCATGCGATCTGATTGACCCGTGGCCCTTGTGGCGTTCGAGTGGTGTGCACCACCACGTCGACGGCTTGGGATACGAGGTCGTTCAACGCCGCCATCGGAATATCGCTCGAGGTATCGGAGAGCTGGCAGACGAAACGCAAACGGGTCAGCGCTTGGCGAGCGGAGCCGGCGTGGATCGTGGTGAATCCTTTGACGCCACTCGACAGCGTCATCATCAGTGGCAACGCCTCGCGGTCTCGAACCTCGCCCACGATCGCGACGTCTGGCGCCATTCGAAGGAAGCCACCCACGAGCTTTCTCAGGTCGATGCCTGGGCGGTCGGGGCGTGCGCCTCGGGTCTGCATGCTGGCCACGTTGGCGAGCGGCACATCGGCCTCGAAGACCTCTTCGGCGATCACGACGCGAAGGGTCGGGTCGAGCTCGGCTGCGCAACACGAAAGGAGCGTGGTCTTACCAGCGCCGGGGACCCCGGCGAAAACCATCGACATGTTCGACTGCACGCATGCCCGTAAGAAGGTGGCCCCTTCGAGCGTGAGGGTCTCGGAGGACACCAGCTCATCGAGGCTCTTGAACGACATGCCGGTGAACTTTCGAATGTTCACGATCATGTGTCCGCCGCGAGCGATGTCGCCGTGCACGATGTGGAGGCGGGCGCCCGTCTCGAGCTGGGCGTCTTGCAAACCGGCCGTCGGGTCGAGGGCGCGGTGCGCTCCGCTCGATTGGTCGAGGATGCGGGTTACCGTACGAAGCACGTGGGCATCGTCGTGGAACGACTCGTGGTGGTATCCGCTCGGTCCCCGATGCCGCTTCACGAAGATCTGATCGGGAGCGTTGAGCATGATCTCCCACACGTCGTCGTCGTCGAGTAGCGCGGCGA
>CAZTDG010000201.1:0-1910 GCA_964612655.1 uncultured Acidimicrobiales bacterium
CCCCCGAAGAGATCGCCCCCAACCGAAAACCCAAACCAGCGAAGCGCTCGCCCGAGTCAGAGAAACGACCTCGGCCCTCATCGCAGGGGTCTCATCCGTGGGCGAAGTAGACCTGCGACAATCTTTGAGCCGTGACTGATTTCGATGTTTGAACTGCCGCGCGGCATCACCGGGTTCGGGTTCGATCACCCGCAGAGCCAGCTCGCCGAACGTCGGCGCGATTTTGTGGCATGGGCTCGCGGGTTCGCCTCAGCACTCGACAGCACAGCCACCGAGTTGCCGCTGGGCCACCCGACACCGTCGTTCGATCTCGTCAAGCTCGAACGCGTCAATCGCTGGCTGTTGCACAACCGTTTCGTTCCCGTCGTCGGCGTTCTCGCCAGCGAGCCTGAACCGGGCACGTCGTGGGCGGTAGCGGGGGAGTGCGTCGACCTGGAGATTCCCGACCACTTGACCGGTTGGGGGCCTCGCTTACTCAAAGCTGCGGATCTGAACGCCCCGTTGACCCAATCGCTCGGACCCCTTGGTCTCGGAGCAATCGAACAGGCAGACCGCTACAAACCCGAGACTGTCGCGCACGTTGTATTCAACTATTGGTCTTAGCTGACCCTCTAGAGGCCGTGCATGGCTTTCCACTCGCGCACGACGGTCTTTGATTCGTCGAGCTTCACCGCAGCGAGGGGGATGGGGTCGTCTTGTGGGACGACACCGGTCATCGAGGCGTACTCGACCAAGCCAATCGGCAGATAGCCAGCGGCGTTCTCGACGGTGTCGATGTGGCCATAGGCGCTGAACCCGCCGATGCAGTCGAGCTCTTCGCCGACCGTCAGGTCCTTCTTCGCGATCGCAATTACCTCGGCCACGTGAGGAGCGTCGACGGTCACGAGCGGTTCATGATCGAGGATGAGCTCGGCGATCGTCATGGGAATCTCTAGATGCACCAAGTGGTACGGCCGGAAGAAGAAGTAGTCGGGTCCGTCGCCCATCTTGTAGAAGCCCATCGCCTGCTGGTGCAGGTCGTGGTTTGGGTGCCGGGCGACGATGCCGACGCCAGCGCCGAAGTCGCCGCCCAAGGTGAAGTCAACGCGCCACGGCGAAGACAGCACCGCGGGGATATCGATGTGGGCGGTTGCCACGGTCGACTCAATGCCGTGCATGCCGCGCTTGTCCGGGATCATTCCGGTGGCGTTGGCCACCACGGCTTGTTCGACCTGCATCTTGGTGCCATCGCCAAAGGCGGTGGTCATGTGCGACGAGGTGGTGTCACGAGCAGCGTAGGAAGCGCCCGTCTTCGGGTTCTGGTGCACGTCGAGGTGACGCTTGCAGTTGAGCAAAGCCGTGACCTCAAAGCCCATGCGCTCCACCTCTTGTTGCAGGCGGAAGAGCACGCCGGGCTGATCGCCATCGGCGATGGTGTAGATCACGTCGTTGGCGCGCGCTCGCTGATGGAACAGCCACGCGAGAAGTGCATCGCACTCGGCGTTGAACGACACCACGTGCTTGCCTGCATCGAGCATGGCCAGGATTGTTTCGGTGCCGTAGTCGAGCGCGCCGGTGGCCTCAACGACTACGTCGATCGGAAGGTCCGCAATGATGCCCGAGTGCGAGGTGATTGCTGGGCGACCCGAACGAATCGCTTGGGCGAGTTCATCGGCGTTGTCGCTATGGACGATGTCGTCAGGCTTGACGCCCATGGAGGTGAGGGCATCGATCGCACGACCGGTGTTTCGGTTGACGATGAGGCTCGGCCGCATGCCGGGCGACTGGGCGATCGCATGCACGACGCCCGTGCCTACATAGCCCGCACCTACGACGGCAATCGAAGCATCGCCAAAGGAGTCAGCGCGTCGTTGTAGTCGATCCCAGATACCCACTGTTTACTCCTCGGCACTTCCGGCCGAGATCGGCCC
>CAZTDG010000201.1:2010-5085 GCA_964612655.1 uncultured Acidimicrobiales bacterium
GTCGATCCCAGATACCCACTGTTTACTCCTCGGCACTTCCGGCCGAGATCGGCCCATTGGTGATCGTGTGGCTCGTGTCGGTTGTCTCGGCACTTCCGGCCGAGATCGGCCCGTAGCTGGTTGTGCGGCTCATGGTTGTTTCCAGTCATAGTCGAACTCGTCGAGTTCTTTGCCGTCGGCCTCGTCGGGGCGGTGGACGATGTCGGAGAGGTTCAGCACCAGCCCGCCATCGGTGCCGCCCATGAAGCCAAACCAGGTTCCCGGTTCGATCGTGAGTCGGCCATGTGTGAAGTCCGGACCCAGGTCGAAGTGCTCGAAGGATGTTGCACCCTCGCCTGAATCCTCGGCGGTCACGAACCGAACATGACCCACCGGAACAACGACGTTGACGGTCATTTCGTTGTGGCGTTTCCACCCACGTACACAACCCGGGTTCACCCGTGAGAAGTACGCCTCACCGAGGCCATTGAAATCGGCTTCGTCTGCGGTGAGGGCTTTCATAACCTCGCCGCCTGATGTTTCTATCCGACGTAGTTCAGTGAAGTGTGCAGGCATCGAGGCTTAACCCTGTGCCCAGTTGAGGCCTCGTGTCTTGGCGAGGTCTGTGTAGTTCGCGAGTTGGCCGTCGGTGATTGCGCGGATGCCCTCGGCACCATCTTCATAGAAGCTGCGATACCACTCGGCGGTGATCTGCATGGTCTCGTCGAAGTTCAGTACGGGCTGCCACTGGAGGTAGCTGAGTGCCTTATCGCAGGTGAGCTTCAGAAGGCCAGCTTCATGAAAATGAGCTTGGCTTTCGTCGATCGTGAGATCGAGGCCCGGCAAATGTTCCTTCAACGCGATCACGACGTCGCGGACCGGGTTCACGGCCTCTGCTGGTGGGCCGAAGTTAAAGGCCTCGTTGTGGAGTTCTGGACGAACCGACAACTCGGCGCCGAGCTGGAGATACCCACTGATCGGTTCGAGGACGTGCTGCCAAGGGCGCGTTGCCTGCGGGCGACGGATGGTGACGTTCTCTCCGGCAGTCCATGCCTTGGCGACGTCGACCACCAAACGGTCGGCAGCCCAATCGCCGCCGCCAACAACGTTGCCAGCGCGGGTGACGCCAATGCGCACATTGCGTTCCTCGTCGGGCTGACCGAAGAACGAACGGGTATGGCTCGAGATCACGATTTCGGCGCACGCCTTTGAGGCCGAATATGGGTCGGCGCCACCGAGGCGGTCGTCCTCGCGGTAGCCGTAGTAGGTCTCGACATTCTCGTAACACTTGTCGGAAGTGATCATCACTGCCGTGCACTGGTTGTCGAGTCGACGGAGGCCTTCGAGCACATTGGCCGACCCGACCATGTTCGTGGTGTAGGTACCGACTGGATCGTCATAGCTGGCCTTGACCAGGGCCTGGGCTGCCATGTGGAACACGAAGTCCGGTGCCTCTTCCGCGACGGCAGCGGGAATGGCTTCTTCATCACGAATATCGAGCCAATGGGTCTTCATCGAGTCTTCGAGCCCCGCAGCGATGAAATGGGCGGGGTCAGTGGGCACCTTGTCGGAGATACCGACAACCTCGGCGCCCATCTGCTGAAGCCAGATAGTCATCCAAGTGCCTTTGAAGCCGGTGTGGCCAGTAACCAACACCTTCTTGCCGTCAAATACGTTGCTGAACATTGCTGTCCTCGTGATTTGGGTAGCGGTCCTTGTCGACCATCCTCGCATCTTCAATCGGTCCGACGGGGGACAACGTTGAGAGTTATTGCGCAGGCATCAACGTCGAATTGCGCCGCAACGCGAACGGTTCAATTCGTGTCAGAGATTCACCGACTTCGCTGATGCCCACGGAGAATTGTTCGGCATGAACGCCTGGCTGAGCATCGACATCGAGTTCATAGTTGCCCGATGGCGCTTCGCCGAAGAGGTGCGCGGTGATCTCGCGACTCTCACCGGCGGGGACATGCACGATTCGTTCATGGCGCCAGCGGCCATATTCTCGGAAGCTACGGGTGAAGAGAGGCTCAGCATCGGGTCCGTCCCATCCCACCAATTCATGGGGGGAGTGGATGACCAGGGTCAAGCGATTTGTCCCTGTGGGAAGGTCCCGGACGTTGCCGGCGGCGTAGCTTCCGAGGCCGCTAGGAGCACGATTGTCGAGGGTGATTGTGGCAGAGGCGCGTAGGTCGGTGCCATCGATCTCCACGTCATAGTGGGTGGAACGGTGGAGATAGCTGTCGAGCTTGTTGGGGCCACCGTTTACGGTCGTCACGGCCACGAAGTCCGATTCCGGGCGAAGGGGGGTGATGGCGCCGGAGAGGCCAAATGCGTCTACGAAGGAAAGCTCCTCTTGGCCGAATGGCGCTAGAGCGATCCGGCCTTCCCTCACCATCTGGGTGAGCTGTCGCAGAGACTGTGCATCGACGTTGAGGTCATTGCTAGCGAGAGCGCCGAACACCGCCTCGCCCAGTTCAGCAAACAGCGTTTCTCTCTCACCGCTGCTCTCGAAGTCGATCGCGTATTGCGACCGGGTCAAGAATCGACCCAACTCACCTGGACCGAAAGTCAAGTCTCGTGTCTCGACCGATACGTCGCCAGTGAGGTTGAGTATGGCGTCGAGCGCGAATGCATCCATGTAGATCACGCCGTCGATCTCATGGCCTGCCACTGCGGGAAAGATCTGCTGCATCGCTAAGGAAACTGTTGGTAGGTCCGGTGCCCCCGTGTAGTTCTGAGCGAATACGTGTGGCCGATGTTCGAGATAGCGATCGGGGAGGGGAGAGATGTAGACCGCCGGTGGCGCAGCGTTTTGATTCAGGATTCCATTTCTGATCGTTTCGACGCTCTCCACGCTCCCGTTGTTGACCGAAACCACCGCAGTCGCAGCGGTGAACCCACCAAGCTCTCGAGCCTCAGCAGGGTTTCCGAGCAATACCAAGTAGGTCATTGGTGAGTCCACTCCGAGAAGCGAGGTTAAGGCGTCGGTAGTGTCCACGTCTTCGAGAGGCGAGACCTCCTGAAAGCGGGCCTGGACTTCGCCGAGGGAGTCTCGGAGCGGCGGTATCAACCATGGCGAGCCAAGTTCATGGC
>CAZTDG010000202.1:0-5005 GCA_964612655.1 uncultured Acidimicrobiales bacterium
ATCTGTCGTACGGAACCCACCCAGCAGCAATTCTTTGATTCTAGTGTACGAACCAGGCTCTCCCGTATTCTATAGGTAAGGACAGGTCAGCGGCGTCAACCGTTTATACCAGCCACACCCAGCACTATCCGATCACCTAGTGCTACGACGCCACTGCAGGCCACGGCATCACCACCACCACCACCACCACTGCAGCCCCGACCACAACCATCGCCCCAACCACCACTGCGGCGCCAACTACCACCACCGCTGCGCCAACCACCACAACCGCCGCCCCGGCAACCACCGCAGCACCTGCAACAACGGCCGCACCAACCACAACGGCTGCTCCAACGACCACAACCGCCGCCCCAGCAACCACCGCAGCACCTGCAACAACGGCCGCACCAACCACAACGGCTGCCCCAACGACCACCACCGAGGATCCAACTATCGCTGGTGCTGCAGGTCAGGGAAATTCCACGACGACGACCGCTGCTCCAGCGGCGGCTACGGCTACGACGGCTCCAGCCAACGAAGCGATCCCTGAACTAGCCCTCACCGGCCCGCGAGATACCCCACTCGCGCTCGGCGGACTCGCGGCAATCTTGATCGGTATCGCACTGGTCGCAATCAGCCGTCGAGAACTCGACCCAGCTGACGTCACGCAATAGTCAAGGCATTCAGCCCTCGGCGGCTGGCTGCATCATCGTGAATGCTGCATTGCAGCAGTCGTGAACGGTGCTCATGCGCCCGACTCCAGGAATGTCCATCGCGGGCATGACCACCTGACCACCGAGTTCTTGCACCTTGGCCACCGACGCGTCTACATCGTCGACGGTGAAGTAGACGCCCCAATGGTTCGGGACCATCTCGGGCACCTCCGCAGGCATGGTCATCATTCCACCCAAGCCGCCGTTCTCGCCTCCGGCGATCACCTGGTACTCACCGGTGGGCATCTGCTGGGCCTCATAGGCCCAGCCAAACACCTCTGAGTAAAAGGCCTGAGCCGCAGGCAGATCCCGGGTCATGAGTTCGTTCCATGAATGTGTGTTGGCAACGTTCCCAAGCTCACTGCCGATGTGTTGTCCGGGTTCCCACGCAGAAAACGCGGCACCTGTCGGGTCGGCGAACACCGCCATACGGCCAGCTTCCATGACCTGCATCGGGGGCATCATTACCGAACCACCGGCAGCCTCGACTGCAGCGACGGTCGAATCAAGATTCGCCGTAGCCACATAGGTGTTCCACACCGATGGCATCTCGACGCCTGGAGGGATCTCGCCCATCCCCGCTACCGCCTTTCCGTCGACGTGCGCCATCGAATAGATCCGATTTCCTTCATCATCGAACTGATCTTGAAGGTCCCAGCCAAAGAGGCCGGTGTAGAAGTCTTTCGCTTGGTCAAGATCGGAGGCCATGAGGTCTACCCAGCTAGGCGTGCCTGGTGCGTGCGAGGAGTGTTCGGTCATGACCCGACCATAGGTGAAGGAACGCTGGCGCTCCACACGTTCATCGCGCCGCGGCGTGTCACACAGCTCTGATAAGTTCCGGTTCCCCACCTCCTTGCAAAGGAATACCAAATGAACCCCACCGCACCACTCCAACAAGCCCTCGCCAGCACCCGACAGGTCATGGACTCCGTCCAAGCAGACCAGATGTCCGCCCAAAGCCCATGCCCTGAATGGGACGTCGCAGGCGTTATCAACCATGTCATCGGCGGCATGCAGTTCTTCACCGCAGGCATGAAGGGCACCCAACCCGCTGAAGGCCAGAACTGGGCTGAAGGCGACTACATGGCAGCGTTCGATCAGGCAGCGGCCGAATGCGTTGACTGCTTCGAACAAGAAGGCGCCCTCGAGGCAACCGTCGCGCTTCCATTCGGCGAGATGCCAGGCTCGGCTGTTATGGGCATCGCGATGACCGACGTGTTCACCCACGGCTGGGACATCGCCAAGGCCACCGGTCAAGACACCAACCTTGCGCCAGAACTCGCCGCAGGCATTCTTGCTCAGGCGCAGCACGCAATCTCCCCTGAATGGCGCGGCCCAGAAGAAAGCCCAGCACCATTCGGCGCCGAACAACACTGCGCCGACGGGTCCTGCTCCGCAGACCAGCTCGCCGCATTCCTCGGCCGTCAGGTCTAATCCGAAACGCCCGTGAAGTTCCTGCGCTGCTGCGTCGATCCCGGCGCACAGCGTAGGAATTCCAGGAAAACGTCACACCGGATGGGGCACACATCGTGATGGATATGGGCGCACACTGGTAGATATGTCCGCCCTCGAATCCCCCGCAGAAACACCGGACTTTCACGGCGACCTTGCTCTCGCCGCCTTCAGTGACCGCGGCCCATGGCAAGTCGTGCTCGAAGAGGCGCGCTGGCGAGACAAAGTCCCGACGATCCGCTCGACGGTGCAACGCCAGATCCCCGGGCTCATCCGCCCGAAGAAGGTTCCCGCTGGAGGACGGCTCGTCGAAGTCGCCGGCCGTCTCGGCAAAGCGGTCGCCCTTTGGTACGTCCTCGGCAAGCGCAAGGGTGCCACTGCGGAGTTCAACGCATCCACCGCCGACCTTTCGCTGCGGCTGCGCGAAGCAGCCGAAGTCCTCGGACCGACCTACATCAAGCTCGGCCAGATCATCTCGAGTGGCCAAGGCATCTTCCCCAAAGAACTCGTCGACGAGTTCATCAAGTGCCGCGACCAGGTCCCAGCAGAATCCTTCGAGACCGTCCGCGGTGTGGTCGAGAGCGAACTCGGAGCTCGCATCGAAGACGTCTTCGCAGAGTTCGACCGGGAGCCTCTCGCCGCAGCATCCATCGCCCAGGTGCATCGAGCGGTACTCGCCGATCACATCAGCCCGGGCGGCGGCGAAGAGGTCGTTGTCAAGGTGCAGCGCCCCACGGTCAGCGAACTCGTCCACCAGGACCTCAAGGTCATGGCCTGGCTAGCTCCCTTCCTGATCGGGCGCATTCCTGTCGCTGCCTTGGCGAATCCTCCTGCACTCGTGGAGGTCTTTGCCGAGACCATCACCGAAGAGCTCGACTTCCGAGTGGAGGCGGCCAACATGCTCGACGTCGCCATGTCGCTTCGCCAGCTCGGTCAAACCGCCTACGTGATTCCACGCCCGCACCCCGACCTCGTAACCCGACGGGTGATGGTGATGGAACGCCTGAGCGGATTCAACTTCGATGACGTCGCGGGCATCGAAGGCGCGGGCGTCGATACTCACGAAATCGTTCGCACCTCCATGATTGGGTTCCTCGAAGGAGCGATGATCCACGGCGTCTTTCATGGGGACCTTCACGGCGGCAACCTGTTCGTTCAACCGGACGGACGCACCGCACTGTTCGACTTTGGCATCACCGGTCGACTGACCGAGGCGAAGCGCCAAGCGTTCCTTCGGCTGCTCATGAGCGGAATGGTCAGCGATGTGAAGGGCCAACTCGCCGCTATTCGAGACCTCGGTGCTCTACCGCCCGACACCGACCTCGACGTGGTGTTCCACGATCTCGGCCTCGACCATGCACCGATGGATCCGGTTGCCCTCACCCCCGATGAACTCATCGAAGAGCTGCAGAAGTTCGTCAAACTGCTCTTGGGCTACGGTGCGAACCTACCCAAGGAACTGATGCTCTTCGTCAAGAACCTCATGTTCGTAGATGCCGCGATCGGAACACTCGCCCCAGACCTGGACCTCTTTGGCGAGGTGACCCACATCGCCACATATTTCGCACAGAACCACGGCCAGCAACTGGCGGCAGAGATGGGTAAGGCCGGTGAGAGCATCGAAGTCGACCTGACGTCATTCAAGGACAGCATCGGGGTAGACCGCTCCACCGAGGCCATTACCTACAACGACCTCAAGGCCCGTCGAGACCTCATCCATAAGCGGATGCACGACCGCCATCACGACGACCATGAAGACGCCGAGCCACAGGGCTTCTTCAGTCGCTTTCGCCGCTAGCACCACACCCCTGAATCTAGGAACACTCGACATGAAATAGTCATGTCCGCCGTTCCTAGATTTCCTGGGGTGCGCACCCTAGGGGCGCGAATGGGCGAATCGCCAAAGCTGTTCTAATCTTTGCTTCGTGCGCCTTGTCATCGCCCGATGCACCGTCGACTACGACGGCCGACTTACCGCCCACCTTCCTGAGGCCACCCGGCTGATCATGGTGAAGGCCGATGGTTGTGTCGCGATCCACGCCGATGGCGGCGCCTACAAGCCACTCAACTGGATGAACGCACCCAATCGCTTGGTCGAAGACGGTGCGCAATGGCGAGTCGTAAGCCCCAAGGGCGAGACGCTGATCATCACCATCCACGAAGTGCTGAGCGACAGCAATTGGGATCTGGGAACCGACCCGGGCCTCCAAAAAGATGGGGTCGAAGCCCACATCCAGGAACTGTTGGCCGCAGACCCAACCTCGATTTCGGATGGCTACACCTTGGTTCGTCGGGAGTATCCAACCGACATTGGTCCAGTCGATCTGCTGTGCCGAGATGAGAACGACGAAGTGATCGCCGTCGAGGTAAAGCGACGCGGTGAAATCGACGGGGTCGAACAACTCAGCCGGTATCTCGAATTCTTGAACCAAGACCCACGCCTCTCGCCGGTGAAGGGCGTGTTCGTCGCCCAAGAGATCAAGCCGCAGGCCAAGGTTCTTGCGAGCGAACGGTCGATTGATTGTGTTGAGGTCGACTACGACGAGCTACGGGGGATTGAGCGGCCCCAACTGAGGCTGTTATGAGACGTCGTCGACCGAGTTTGCGTCTACTACTTCTAGGGCTCGTTGCAGCGCTGGTGTTGGCGGGCTGTGGCCTCTTCGGAGACGACGACCAGGCAGCCAGTGTCGATGAAGCTCCGGTCGCTCCGACGTCGATTCGTGTCGAGAGCGGCGAACGCTTCTTCGAGATAGACCCATCACTCGTTCGTATTGACGACGGTGGTGGACCGAGCGGCGACAGCTTCGACTTGCTCACTGGCGAGGTCGACAACCTTTCGCTGACATTGACCTCCGCCACCG
>CAZTDG010000203.1:0-4986 GCA_964612655.1 uncultured Acidimicrobiales bacterium
GTCTTGGAGGTCATACCGCGGGCACACCAGGCCGACCCGACGCTCCGAACCAAGGGCTTTATCGAGTCGATCGCGGATGAGGGTCGATTAGAGGGTTCGCTACGAATCCCTGACACCATCGCTGATCTCGACATTGACGTCGATCTCAAGGCACGGCAGAACATTGTGTCAGCCAGCTTCGATGCTCCCAGCGACAAAGGTGGCAAGGGACGGATCGGTTGGCTCGTGCGCCAACTAACAGAAGCTCCCGGCGAACTGGTCATCGAGGCATACACGAAGAACGCCCGCACTGGCACGGCTGCACGACTCGCCGACGTTCGCGAAGACTCGTCCGTCCTAATCGGCGACGACAAGAAGGACCCGGTGAAGTTCCGCCTCGTCGCCCGCAGCGAAATGGGACTCGGGCGCAAGGCCGGCAAGAAGCCCGGATTCGCCAAGGCGGCCATCAATTCGATCGAGGCCTTCTACGGAGACATCCTCCAGAACCTTTCCGGCTATCAACCGAAGGCCCCCAAGATTCAGCAGCGACTACAGCCAGTTGAGGTTGAGTCTGAACCACTACCAACGGTCGAACTAATCGAGCCTGAGGTTCCAGAAGCCACCGTGGCCGAAGCCCTCCAGCGCTGGTCGGTGGACTGGTGATCGTCAGTTAGCCCTCGAGCGGTTACGCGGCGAGCTGGTCGCGTACGAAAGCTGGTTCGGGATTTGTGTGCGCTTTGCCGCCTACGACCACGGTGGGCACGGTTTCGTTGCCGTCGTTGACGGACCGGACGAACGCCGCAGCCTCCTCGTCGTCCCATATGTCCACCCACGTCGCCTGCGCGCCGTCCTTGCCGAGCATTGCCTTCATACGCATGCAGAAGGTGCAACCGGGGCGGTGGTAGATCACCACGTGGCTATTCGAAGCGAGCGCTGCAGATCTACTGACCGACTCGCGCTTGAACAATGGTGTCGATGTCACCGCTATGCCCAACAGAATCAGCGGCACGATCAGCCCGCCAAGCCCGCTGCGGCCGTTCAAGAAGAACAGCGCCACAGCCGCCAACGCGAACATCACTGCATTGGTCCACTGAGCTCGCACGGATCGATTGGCCATAGGCCCAGATTACCGCGCTGTTCACTAACCCCGGCGCTTGCGGACCTCTGCGGTGATGGCGGGGATGACCTCGTGGAGGTCGCCGATGATGGCCCAGTTGGCTTTGGTGACCATGTTGGCTTCGGGGTCGGTGTTGATGGCCAAGATGTTCTTGGAACCCATGGCGCCAACCCAATGCTGGGTGGCTCCCGAGATACCGCTGGCGATGTAGATCGTTGGCGCGATTCGGGTGCCGGTCTGGCCGACCTGATCGGCGTGCGGACGCCAACCGTTATTGGTCACCGCACGACTGCAACCGACCTTGCCCCCGAGCTCTTCGGCGAGTTCATCGATGGGCGCAAACGCTTCTTCTGAGCCCACGGCACGGCCGCCGCTGACCACGACGGGCGCGGTCGACAGCGTGATGCCTTCGCTCAGCACGACACGATCCTTGATCACCGAACGCACGAGCGAATCGTCGACGTCAACGGCCATCTCGGCCACCGAGCCCGCTGCTTGTTCTGGCGACGCCTCGACGGTGTGTGGCGCCATCGAGATCAGCTTGGTGTCAGCCGACAGCGTCGACTCCTCGTGAAGTGCACCGCCCCACTGACTGCGGGTCATCGACGTGACATCGGGGGCCACGTCAACACAGTTCGCCACGAATGGCAGATCCGCACGAGCGGCGAGTTGAGCCATCAGCTCGTTGCCGCGGTCGGTTCCGCTCGCCATGACCACGGTGGGGCCAGCAGCAGCTACCGCACCGGCGAGCGCCTGCCCCCATGCCTCGGGGTTGTAGTCGCCGAGGTTCGGGCTGGTGAGGTGATGAACCGCGGCTGCACCGAATTCGGCCAGCTTCGGGAACGTGAGGTCGGCGCCCTCCCCCATCACTGCGGCGTGCACGGGAAGGCTGAGGCCTCCGGCGATACCACGAGCCGAGGTCAACGCCTCGAGGGTCGCTTCGGGTACATGGCCCCGGTCGTGCTCGACAACAACAAGAACTGCACTCATTAGAGGACTCCCAATTCATCAAGAATGTCGACTACTGCCGACGCTGCTTCGGGGCCATTGCCCAAGATTTCGGTCTCGCTCACCTGCTCAGGAGGCGACTTCAACTTCACCTGGCTTTGACCACCTGGCTCAGCGCTGGCCTCAACGCTGGCGAGTTCAGCCTTCTTCGAGGCCAGACGACCACGCATCGTCGGATACCGAGGCAAGTTGATGCCTTCCTTCACACCAACGCAAGCGGGCAGTGGCAGTTCGTACACCTCGAACCCGGCGTCGACTTCGCGGCGGGCGATGATGTGGCCCTCCGCAGCCTCGTCCGGATCAAGACCCTTGATGCCATTGACCATCGGACGCCCCAAGGTATGTGCGATACGGATCCCGACCTGGAAGCCGCCTTGATCGGCGGACTCGTTGCCGAAGATGATCAGATCGAACGCACCGTCGGCCGCTTCGAGTTCCTGGATGGCTGCCGTCAACGCAGCTGCGGTTTGCTGCGGGTCCATCGGCGATCCGTCGGTGGGCACCAGCACCATCTTGTCGATTCCGACCGAGATGGCCGCACGTAGCTGCTCTTCGGTCTCTGGCCCCCCCATGGACAGCACGGTGGTTTCGCCGCCGTGCGCCTCGTTGAGCTGCACCGCTGCCTCCACTCCGCACTCCTCGTGGGGAGAGATGGCGTGGCCGAGATTCTTGTCGTCGACGTACTGCTCGTCCTCGGTGATGTTGATGCGGGCACCCGGCGCGGGCACCCGTTTAACCAAACACAAAATCCGCATGTGCGCTCTTCCTTCCGACACGTTCGGTAGCGATCCGCGGCGACGTGCAAGCACGCTCCTGAACCGGTGATACACGGCTGATATATCACCGGTTACTGTACTCGGGTTGCCCCGAAGTCGCTAGCGGATCGAAAAGACGTGGATGACGGGACGGGCGTCAAACAGCGTCGAGCTCGTCGTCACTCGTTCCTGCACCACGAACAGTCGGCCGTTCTCGGCATCGTAGGAGATGCCCGATATCTGCTCGCCGCACGTCGGGATGACATCGCCCTCAAGGGAGAAGATCTCATAGGGCTCCACTTCGGAGGGCAAGCGCACGCCCGCAGCGACTTCGGCGAGGTCCGACGGGTCATACAAAGCAATTTGTGGTCCCGTCGAAGCGACCGGAGCCTCCGCGCTGAAACCACAGACATTGGGGTCGATGTCGGTCGCGTTGCCCGCAAGAGCGATGGCGTTGCGGTTATCTGACGTAGTGATCCAGTCCCCTCCGGAGAACAGCGCCCCGTCGGGGAAGCTCTGCGATGACTCATCGGGGGGCTCAAATTTCGCCAGCTCTGTCACCGCTAGCCGTTCCTGAGCGGCCAGCGAATCGGGTGGGGAAAAGGCATGGAAGGGCGGGCCAGCGCTCGTGATTGCTGAGCCAGAGATCTGGAAGCCGCTAAGCACCGTCGCACCGTCTAGAGCGAGGTCCGCGAACCCGACGGGGACGTCGAACAAGTAGCCCGCGGTCTCGTACTGGTTGAACTCTCCAAGAAACCACGGCCCTTGTACGTCAAGGGAGCCAAAATCCACACTCGAGTGTCCGTGCCCGGGAACATCGTTCACCGCAACGTTGCCGAACTGCCACGCGGTCCAATGCAGGCGGGCACCGCCGGGACCCTCAATTACCTCGAGACCACCGATCCGGAAATCATCCTGACCACCCACTTGGCTACTTCCGATCAGGCTTGATCCTCGACCCTCGGTGATATCGGTGAAGGGCTGGATGACCTCAGCATCGAACAGGCTATCGCTTTGACCCTCGTGGGCCCGGAGTTGCGGAATCGAGATCTCGGCCACCATCTCGTTGCGGGCAAAGCCCGTGATGAACAGCGACCCCTCCCCCGCCGGGTTGTACGCCACCGCACTGCCACCGAAGCCGAATTCTTCAACGCCGCTCGAATCCTCGGGTGCAGCGAACGAACCGACATAGGCAAAGTCCGCCGCCTCAACCAGACCATTGGAGGTATAGACCGCCGCGGCGCTACTCGCGCTGTCGTCGTCGGAGCCGATGATCACGGTCGTCGCGATGGCAACACCGATGATGACCAACAACGCAGCCACGGCGGCCGCAACTCGACTTCGCACCGTGCGCTGACGCGCCCGGGCCTTGACGGCCTCTACAGAGCCGGCTGAAGGAACCAGTTCTTTGCCCGCGGCTTCAAAGCGATCGCGGAGGTCATTGGACTCCATCAGGTCACCTCCTCGGCCAGGATTGCTCGCAACTTTTCTAGTCCACGGTTAGACCGACTCTTCACTGTGCCTTCCGAAATGTTCAACGCCGCTGCGACCTCGGCGACAGACCAGTCGCAGTAGTGACGCAACACAACAACCGCCCGTTGCTCGATCGAGAGCTGGGCGAGCGCATCGATCAGGACCTGACTCTCCGGCTGGGGAGCATCGGTAGCGCTAGTCGTGCGCAGCTCCGAATGCGCCACCTTCTCCTCACGACGCTTCCGTCGTGCAGTGGAGCGCTTCCACGACCGAGCCCAGTTCAGCCCGACCCGATACACCCACCCCGACGGATTCGCATAGCCACTGACCTCGGACCACTTCTGATAGGCGCGTGCCATCGCTTCGTCGGCGGCCTCCTCGGCTAACGACAGAGAGCCAACAGTGAACGTCAGCGCGCGAACGACCTCGTCGCGATGCGTGTCGTAGAACTCAGCGAAGCTGGTCTCTGACGCGTCGAGGCCTTGCACAACGCGTTCGACCGCTCCGTCCTTCGCGGTGAACGCGGCATCCCCAGTCACACGCCACCCGGAGAGAACACAGCCACCAAACCAGTATGACAGCGCGACGAAGGCGCCTGCGAGTCATGGATAGGGTCACAACCACAAAAACTCGTGACAGAATCACCCCATGAGT
>CAZTDG010000204.1:0-4962 GCA_964612655.1 uncultured Acidimicrobiales bacterium
CGTCCCGGATGATCAGGTTCCTAATACTAAGACACTTGCTGCTTCGCTCTGCCCCTCTGATCCCGACTCTATTAATCAACAGGGTTGGGGTGTGAGAGAGAACGATTTGGTGGGCGTTGAGGGACTTGAACCCCCGACCCTCTCGGTGTAAACGAGATGCTCTAGCCAGCTGAGCTAAACGCCCGGGAGCCTTGAGTGTAGCGCTTAAGCGAGAGGTAGCGCACCTACTGGCCGTCGATTCGTTCGTCGAATTGGATCGCTTCGGTGACGAGTACCTCGGCTCCAGGTTCTGCTCGTGCTTCGCGCAGCAGAATCTTCTCGTAGTCGTCGGGAACCGTGGCCGGCAGCTCGTCGGTTCCAAACCATCCGAGTTCGAGGATTTCTGATGCCTGGGGCGTGATGTCGTCAGGGTCTACGCCTGGTGCTGGAACCGCGTCGTAAATGAAATTGATGCGTTGCAGCGACGTTTCCACGATCACGAGTGGCTCGCTGACCAGGTCGATCACCAGACCAGTTTCTTCGCGTGTCTCACGCTTGGCGCCGTCGGCGGGGGCTTCGCCCGGGTCGAGGAGCCCGCCCGGCAAGCCCCAACGCCATCGATACGAAGCCTTTACGAGCAGGATCCGTCCGTCGTCGCGCTGCACACGGGCCTGCGAGCCGAGGGTGTAGCTGGGGCTGACAGCACGAACCGCCCGCTGTCGAACACCTTCCGGCAAAGCCCGGAAAACGCGCATCACCGGCCGCGGAAATGAGGTCACGCCGTAACCATAGGCCTAGAGCGAGCTAGGCGGGGGCCGTTAGAGCAGGATCAGCAGGACGATCCCGGCGCCCAGCATTACCGCGATGATCGCCGCCGTGACGGCTGCGGTGAGTGCCCGGCGGGGAAGCGCCGGGTGATCCTGGACGATGTGATCGCTGGCGATGGCATCGTGGGAGTAGCTCAAACGGGGAGCATCGGGCGTCACCGAAGGCGTAGCCGCTGGAGACGGAGTTGCCACAGCGGGAGCTGTCGTCGGTTCGGTAACATCAGTGACCTCGAGGTTCATTTCTACGGTGGGCTCGCGAATCTCCGTCTCGGTGTTCGGAAGGTTCTGCAGAGCCTCGTTGGACCACATGCCGTCGGCATTACGGATCCATCCCGGCAAAGGGGGAGTGGATTCAGGCCATTCCTGGGGTGGCTTCCATTGACCGTCTAGGTCCATCCACCACCCTGGGCCTCGTCGCATCTCGCTCGTAGACATACCCTAAAGTTAATGGACGGGCGCCGTGCTCAAAAGTCGAGAATGCAGTTGTTTTCGTGCTGACACAATTGTCATGAACTAGCCGCCGACGGCTCGAGTGGCCACAAAGGTGCCATTTGGGTCGAGAAGAAAGGCCGTGTCGCCGCCGTTATTCCACACCGGCGGCTCGGGACTGCACCAAAAGAGTTCGCCGGAGTCAGGGGCGTCGGAACCGCAGCCGGTGAAGATTCGAATCTGTTGTCCGGGGCGGATCGTCACATCGGGGAAGTCATAACGGTGACGGGTGGATTCATCGCGGAGGCTCCAGCCTGAAAGCGACGCGTCTGACTCGCCCGTATTTTCGATCTCGATCCATTCGCCGTTCGGATTCTCCTGGTCGTTGCCCGGAGCATCGGCTTCGGCATCGACGATCTCGACCTGCGCGCCGGTTGCTTCTCCGCAGGCGTCGGGTGCCCACAATCCAATCTGTGTATCTGTCGCCTGGCTCTCGGCGGCTTCGAACTCGCTCACGAACCCATGGTCGCTTTGGGCTCGGGCAACCGCAGCGCCCGCTTCGATTAGCGCCAAGTTCACGAACTGGCCGTCGGCGACCAAGAAACCGAGTTCGCGTCCGAAGTCGTCGAGCTCGGGAGGCCAGGGGTGCAGTTGCACGTCGGCTCCGGAAAGAAGGCCGTCGAGTACGTCGGCGGCTCGGTCACCGAAGCACTCGTCGGCTTCCGGCGCGTTGATGCCGATCAGGCGAATTTCGAGATCGCCCTCAGCGCTCGATGCCCGCACGCTGTCACCGTCGGAGACCCGGTCGATTGTGATGTTCAAACTCGGACTCGTCGGGACGACGGTCTGTGCGGCCGTGCCCGGCGTCGGCGCCGATGATGACGCTGGATCGTCGGTGTCAACGCCCAGATCTGACGCGACGGTGCTAGTGCACGCAGCGCTAACAACCGCTAAGGCGGCTAGTAGCAGCGCTTTGCGCGTTCCTTTTCTCGCAACGTTGTGGTATCCGGTGTCTGACGTCACAAGATTTCGTCTTCTTTCTGCCCGCATAGTTTCGTACAATGAGACCCTAAGCGATACCACGTGTATCGCAGCTGTGAATCGTCTTCCCCCAAGATCTCACGGCCTTTAAAGAACCCCGCCGAATCCCCCCCTCGGCGGGGTTCTTTCGCGTCTGGCCTCGCGTTTTCTGAAATCATTCGAAAGCGTCTGTCGAAACCGTTCAAAAATGAGGGAAACGGGCCAGATTCACCTATCTTCGGGAACTCTTCATTTGTGAGCTGACCTAGCGCACGCGAACGGCTAAATTAAGTGCCGTGCGTCTTATCTTGCGATCCCTCGCGAACCTGGTTCAGCTAGTAGCGGTGCTGTCCTTGGGCGGCTTTGCCTTAGCGTTTACTCTGACCGCCCTCGTCCCGTCGTTCGCCGACATCTGGAGTGCGAAGTCGACGGTATCGGCACAGGTCGACCTGTCCGTGCTCGAACAGACCACCAAGGTCTTCGATGCCAACGGCCAACTCATAGCGGAGCTCCGTGCGGAGATCGACCGCGAGTACTTGCCGCTCAGCGACATCTCGCCTCGCATCGTCGAAGCGGTCTTGGCTGTCGAAGATGACCGCTTCTATGAACACCGCGGCGTCAACGTCGGTGCGATCACCCGTGCCGCGGTCACCAACGTGTCCGCCGGTGGCATCGAGCAGGGTGGTTCGACCATCACCCAGCAGCTCGTAAAGCTCAGCGTTGTCGGTAGCGAACAGAACCTCGACCGCAAGATCCCTGAGGCCGCCATCGCGATGCGCCTCGAAGAGCAAATGACCAAGGACGAGATCCTTGAGCGCTACCTGAACGCCGTGTACTTCGGTGGTGGCGCCTACGGCGTGCAAGCAGCCGCAGAGCTCTACTTCAACAAAGACGCAGACACCCTGACCTATGGCGAGTCCGCATTGCTCGCCGGCGTGATCTCGAACCCGAGCCTCTATGACCCGGTGTATCGACCTGACAACGCATTCGATCGCCGCAGTGTTGCATTGGGCCGTTTGGAGACCGAAGGCTTCATCGACTCTGAAGAACGAGCAGTGTGGGAAGCCAGCGAATTGCCTCGCTACCGCCAGATCGAAGGCAACGCATTCCTCGACACCTACTTCGTTGAAGAGGTCAAGCGTCGCCTTCTCGACGATCCTCGCCTCGGCGAGACCCGCGCTGATCGTGTCAACGCCGTGTTCCAAGGTGGTCTTGAGATCCACACCACGTTCGACCCAGCAGCCCAGGGCCTGGCCGAGAACGCGGTTGCTAGCGAACTCCCAGAGAACGAACTCGGCATCATTGCCGGTCTCGTTTCGGTAGAGCCTGGCACCGGCGCTGTTCGAGCCATGGTCGGTGGACCGGGCTTTGAAGAGTTCGAGTTCAACGTCACCACCCAGAACGGCCGGCCGACCGGTTCGTCGTTCAAGACCTTCGCTCTCGCCGCAGCAATCGAAAACGGTGGCCTGATCCCGAGCGACCGAATCAACGCCACGTCGCCGTGCACCTTCGATAACCCCGGTGGCGATCCTCCCGTCTATACCGCAGGCGATTACAACGGTGGGCGCCGCTCGGGCGATCTGACGATCGAAGAGCACACGCTTCGCTCTACCAACTGTGGTTATCTCCGAATCAGTCAGCTGGTCGGCTTGAACAACGTGGTCGACACCGCTCGGGCCCTCGGTATTGAGAATGAAATCTCGGCGGTTCCGGCATTGCCTCTCGGCGTGTTCGACATCACGCCACTCGAAATGGCCAACGCCTACGCCACGATCGCTAACGACGGAGTCCGTGTCGAGCCATTCCTTGTCGAGCGAGTAATCCAGGGTGGCGAGATCGTGTTCGAGCACGATCCAAAGCCATTCCGAGCCATTACCCCGCAGACCGCACGCCAGGTCACCTCGGTGCTGGAAAAGAACGTCAGCTGCTCGGCTGGTGCGTGCACGGGTCGTCGTGCGCAGCTCGCCAATCACCCAGCTGCGGGTAAGACCGGAACCGGTCAGGACAACTTCGACGCCTGGTTCGTTGGATACACCCCTCAGCTCGCAACCGCAGTGTGGATTGGCAACCAAGACGGCCAGTTCTCGATGCGCTACGACCCGAACAACCCCGACTTCACCCGAGCGCAATACCTGCAGGCCTTCGGCGAGTTCGCCGATCCCGGCGTTACCGGCGGTTCGTTGCCCGCAATCCTGTGGGGTCGTTTCATGAACGACTACATGGCGTCGCTGCCGGTTATCCAATTTGAGGATCCTGAGTTCGGTCGCCGCGGTGAACGGCTCCAGGCCGACACGAACGAACAAGAGATCGAACAGCCAACCGTTGTCCGCATCAGCCCTTGTGGCAACTCTGCGGCCGAGGTTGACCAAGACCGTGACGGTGACGTGGATTGGTGCCGTGCAACGGTGAACATTTCCGCCGCAAGTGGCTGCCCAGCGCTACTTATCGAGCGTGACGGGCGATGCATTGCCAATGCTCGCCCGCCAGGTGCGTTCGATCCGCTCGCTACGACGACCACCACCGTTGACCCTGACGCCCCAGCTGAGGGTGAAGAGGGCGAAGGCGAAGACGGCGAGACTCCGGACGGTCCTGCCCGTGAGGTTGGAGACCCCGAAGGTGGCGCCGCCGATCCAAGCGAGGAACCAGTCGACCCGGCGCCAGTGCTGACGGAGATCCCAGCAGAGGAACCGGCAACCACACCGGAGCC
>CAZTDG010000205.1:0-4952 GCA_964612655.1 uncultured Acidimicrobiales bacterium
GCAGAGCAGCCCGAGCGAAGCGAAGCTGCGATTGCGGGAGGGTCCGCTAGCGGACGTTGAACTCGATGCGTCGAGACGCTTCTTTGTCCTCTACGCCAGCAGCGTCGAGGACCGGCTGGGCTTCACCGAAGCCAACCGCGGTGAAGCGTTCGGCCTCAAGACCGTTGGAGACGAGGAACGCCAGGACCGACTCAGCTCGTGCTTGAGACAGTTCGAGGTTTCCTTCTTCGGAGCCGTCGGTGTCTGTGTGACCTTCGATCACTGCGTTAGCGGTGTTCGATGAGAAGAAGTCGACCGCGAGCTGCAGCGTGTCCTGGCCGGCCTGAGTGATGGTCGCCGACGCAACCTCGAACTCGATGTTGTCGAGCCCGAGAGCTTGGTTGACCGTCGGTGGCGTGAGCACCATGTCAACGATGTGCACCACGCCGTTGTCGGCGTCGAAATCGGTGGAGACCACTCGCGCTACGCCGTTTAGAACTACGTCGCCGTCTTCGACGGTCACGTTCAACGGAAGCCCGGTACGCGTGGTCAGCGTCTGACCGTCGAGTTCTGCGAGGTCTGATGCTGCGAGTGGCTCGGTGAGGAAGTGGTAGCCGACGAGAGCGTTTGCGCCGTCTGGGTCGGAGGTCAGTGCACCGATCGCCTCGGGCCCAAAGTCAGCAAGCGCGGCATCCGATGGAGCGAACAAGGTGCGCATGACCGGGTCGCCGTTCTCGTCTTCCAAGGCCTCTAGGTCAGCTTGTAGACCGAACGCTCCGCCGACTGCGGCGAACTGTCCCGCTTCTCCGGAGCCGTTGAGGGCATCCCACATGGTGAAGGGTGCAGCTGCGACAGCCACGGTCGTCGTTGTCTCTGGCGCCGCCGTTGTGGTGGTTTCTGGAGCTGCGGTCGTTGGGGCGGGTTCTTCGGCCGCTACCTCAGTAGTGGTCGGTCCCGTCACGGTCGCAGCTGGCAGATCGTCACCCGAGCGCGCAATGACCGTGACAACAAGAAGAATGAATGCCAGGAGGCCCATGACCAACAGGAAAAAGCCGCCGTCTTCGTCTTCGTCATCATCGAACATCTAAAAAATACTTTCCCTCAGTTTGCAAAACGCCCTTTGCAAGGGCCAGCGGAAAGTGTACTGGCAGATCGCTATGTCAGGCGTAGCTCACTTGACAGAAACCGTGGTTGCAGTAACCGCCCGGGTTCTTGTGCAAGTACTGCTGGTGGCTGTCCTCTGCGTAGTAGAACACGCCAGCTTCGGCGATCTCGGTGCTGATCTCCCCGAAGCCCTTTTCGGTAAGGAGTGCTTGGTAGCGATCCTTGGACGCGATCGCGGCAGTCATCTGTTCTGGCGAAGAGGTGTAGATGGCGCTGCGATATTGGGTTCCGACGTCGTTGCCCTGCCGGTTGGCCGTCGTGGGGTCATGGTTTTCCCAGAAGATCTCGAACAGCTTGTCGAGCGAAACAACCGCGGGGTCGTAGACGACGAGTACGGCTTCGGTGTGACCGGTCTTGCCCGTGCAGGTCTCTTTGTAGGTCGGGTTCTTCGTGAATCCACCTGCGTAGCCAACCGCGGTGGTGTAGACGCCTTCGGTCTGCCAGTAGAAGCGTTCCGCGCCCCAGAAGCAGCCCATACCGACGACGAGCTGTTCCATGCCATCGGGGAATGGCGGAACCATCGGGTTGCCCAACACGAGGTGAGCATCGGCTACTGGTATTGCTTCATCGCGCCCGGGAAGGGCGTCTGCTTGTGAAATCATTTCGATCTTTCGACGCAAGAACATGTCCTCACAATAGACATCTGTGTCTGTTTGTCGAGTGCAAAGACCGCTTGAATTTCCGAGCTCTTCATTCACCCAACCGATGTCTATGCGCAGCGATCGGCGACGATTTCCATGTCTGGGTCGATCGAATCGACGAAGTCTGCGATCTCCACACTGCCGACGGCATAGGCCCGCGGGACGCCGTTTCGATTCCTCGAATGGATGAGTCCAATGACGTCGTGATCGTTCACGAAGAGCCCGCTGCCGGAGTCGCCCGGACGAATCGTCGCGTCGATTCGCACCCCGCGGAATCGTGATTCGGTGTCGCGGAAGACGCCGTCCCAGTTCACGTTTACCGGTGCGTCAACGGTGAAGTCGACCTCGTTGATGAAGGGCTCTCCAGCTTCGCTTCGAATACCGACGGCTACCCCGTCGACAACGGGTACGTCAGTGATGAGGTTGACGGGATCGAGGCCGATGCCGTCGACACGCAGGACGGCAAGGTCGAGGTCGAGGTCAAAGCCGACCAGCGTTGCGGCGAACTCTTCACCGCTGGAACGCAGAACCGCGAGGCTCTCAGGATCGCGGCCCGTAACCACGTGGCCGCTGGTGACGACGAGGTTCTCGCTTACGGCAAAACCGGAGCCGAGCGCAGGGGCGCCGCAACCAAAGCCGATGATTCGAACAATCGACTCATCGACGACCTCGATATCGGGGCGGGCTACCGGTTCGGAAATGTCGGGGCTGGTTCGGACCCCAGAGGCGGCCACGTCCACGACTTGTGGTTCCTCGGTAGCATCGTTCGCTTCGTCGGCGGGAGCTGCGTTTCGGTCGCCGCCACAAGCCGAGAGCACGAGCGCGATCGCCAACGCGAACAGCATTGTGGGCAGGTTTGGAACCGTCCGCAGTTTGGCCGAGGCACGCATCGGCCCAAGTGTACGGCCAGTCGACTTAGGGATACGAACGGGCACTGAAGTCGCCACTGCGAAAAGGGCGCCTCTCGCCAAAAAGTAGATCTCTGTGCCTGGGGGACCCCGACCGGTGGCCGTTGTGGATTATTGTTTTGCTATGCGCTCCACCTGGATACGCGCCTGGCTCGCAACAGTTGCCCTGATCGTCGCTGCAGCGGCGGTCGCCCGTGACCGTTTGAGTTGGCTGCTGACGTTCGAAGAACCCGTTTTGGGTTGGCTCTTGGACGGCACGGACACGAGCCGATGGGAAGCCGCACAGGTCATCAGTTCACCAGCGTTGCTCATCGGTGGAACACTGATCCTCGTAGCGATCTCGATCTTCATCGATTGGCGGGTGGCGGTCGCCGTGGTCGTCACGTCGATCATCGGCACGCTGGTAGCCCAACTTCTCCAAGGGGTGGTTGGACGCATGCCACCAAACCCTCAGCTCACCGGTGAGTCCTTCCCGAGTCTCGCAGTAGTTCAAACGGGAGTGTTTTGGGGTCAGGTCGCATTAGTGGCGTGGTGGGTTCGCCTACCTCGACTGATCGTTCAAATCCTCATCGAGTTAGGTGTCGTGCTCACCATCGTTGTTGCGATTCGCCAAATCCTCTCCAGCGAAATCTGGCCGAGCGATGCGATTGGTTCAGCTCTCGTCATCGGCCTCGCGCTGATCACCGCAGCACTGGTCGTCGAAAGTCGGCCTGCTGAACTCCCGTGGCAGCGCAAGGCACGGAATACGGAGACCCAAGCTGTGGCTTCTCCTTCACAATGAAACTTCTTCGAATCACCGCGCTGCTCGTCGTTCTCGCAATCGCCGCAGCCGCTTGCGGTACTGACACCGACGCGGTTGCTTCTGAGGTCGAAGGAACACTCGAGAGCTCGGCCGATGTCGCCGAGACCACCACGGCGGCACCCGACCCGATCGAAGATGAGCCGGTCGAGACAACCGTCGCTCCCGAACCCGCCGAGGAGGTAGCGGTGGAAGAAGAACCAGAACCTCTGAGGGCGAGCGCATCAGGCGAAGCCACCTTCGGTGAGGACTTCCCCGACATCATCGGCGTGGAAGCAGCCCAAGAACCCTCAGGAGCATGGCAGTTCTCCGTAACGGTGTCATCGCCCTACGACACTCCGCAGCGCTATGCAGATGCTTGGCGAGTAGTCGACCCTGACGGCAACGAACTGGGCATACGTGTTTTGGCCCACGATCACGCCAACGAGCAGCCCTTCACCCGCGGCCAAAACGGCATCGAGATTCCCGAAGGAGTCACCGAGGTAACCGTGCAAGGCAGAGACCTTGTCAATGGTTGGGGTGGCGCGGAGCTAGTCGTTCCGATTCCCTAGATTCTCCTCGCCGGGATTCACCGAAACGGTTGCGCGCGTAGCTCCAGGGTGATCACCGCGCCGTAGAGACCTTCGTCTTCGTTCGCATTGGGGTCGTCGTGGCGGACGATGTCGACCCGTTCGATCGGATCACCGATCTCGCCGATTCCCCGAGACCGAACAGCGAGACCTTCCATCGCGATGTCGCGGGCGGTCTGTGTCGCGTCTTCGATTGCGGAGACGGCGTCGTCGACGCGTTGGGTGCCCTTGGACGAGACGACTCGATACGAACCTGGGCCGTCACCTTGTACCTCGACACGGCTTCTGACCACGATCTTGCCCGCCGCGGCGCCGACCGCGTTTGCCACCGCATACCCGACGGGCAGAACGAGGGGAGCTCCGATCCGTTCGGCGACGTCTGGGTAGAAGACCCCGGCAGGCCCTCCAACAGCGATGAGTGGGGTTTCGGTCGACAGTTCGACATCGACCACGCCTAGGTGCCCGGTTCCGGAGATGACGGCATCGAGAATCGGATTATCGAATACGTCGATGGCATCGGTGTCGAGGCTCACTTCGAGCACGCATGCCGCGCTACGTCGCACCATTTCCGACTGGACTCGGCGGGCGAACGCGTCTGGATCGTCGCCCGTGTACCAACCCCACAGCGCAGCGCCCGCGGTTGCTCCGGCCGTGTCCCAAATGTTCTGTTGCCCAAGTACATGCGCTGCATCCGATGGGGTGAACCCGGCAACGGCGACCAGACCGGACCCCACGAGTTGATCGAGCGCTCGTCGCTCGACAGCCCCTGGGGCGACGTCAGCGAGAGCCCTCGGCGAACCCGCGGGAAGTGAATCAAGAAGACGCGTTTCGAGTTTGGACCGTGACGCGTAGCCGTCGACGAGTTTGGGCCGCGAGAGTAGGAAGACCCCGG
>CAZTDG010000206.1:0-4937 GCA_964612655.1 uncultured Acidimicrobiales bacterium
GCTCGAGGAACTCAAAGCCGAGCACGAACTCACGATGCTTTTTATCTCTCACGACTTAGCGGTGGTACGAAACATCGCCGACCGGGTGATGGTTATGTACTTCGGTCGAGTGGTGGAGATCGGCGACACCGACTCGATCTTTGAGCGCGCCGAGCATCCGTACACCAAGCGGTTGCTCTCGGCGGTCCCCGGCCTCGAAGGAGTTGCTGGCGGTATTGCACTCGCTGGGGAGGAGCCGGGCGATGTGTTCTGGCAACTCGACGGTTGTACGCACGGACCCGGCGATCCCGCGATGCTCACTCGTCGCGGCCCTGACCATTTCGTCGCCTGCCACCACACCACCACAGACTGATTACAGATGTATTGGTTAGCGGCGGGGCGCTAGCTGTTCGGCGGTGAGGCCAAGGTCGGCGACCGCTGCGGGAAGGTTCTCACCGGCTACTAGCGAGGCGGCGACCGCTCCGGCAGCGGGTGCGGTCACGATGCCGCAACCTCCTTGGCCGACCATCCAGAGGAACCCCTCGGCGGCATCGTCCCAACCGAACACAGGATTGCGGTCAGGAGCGAAGGTGCGCAGGCCAGCCCAGGTGGTGGTCACCGAACGCACCCCCAACGTCGAGATGGTGTTGATCCGCTCGATGGCCAACGCGATGTCGACTTCCTCGGGCCGGGCATCGCAGGGTTCGGAGTCTTGCTCGTCGCTCAGCGAGCACAACAGTTGCGAACCCGCCTCGGCCTTGAAGTAACACTCAAGCCCCGGGATCGACGAGTAGATGAACGGCCACCCGGTCGGGTCGAAGGGAGCGCGCGCAGTGAAGGCGGTCCGCCGCTTCGGTTGCAGACCGATAGGCGCAACCCCGCACACGGCCGCAACCACATCTCCCCAGGCTCCAGCGGCGTTGATGACCACATCAGAGCGGACCTCGCCTGCCTCGGTCTGAAGTATCCAGCCCTGGCCGTCGCGTCGACCCCCGGTCACACGAGCTGACCGCAACACCTCGGCACCGTCTCGTCGAGCGCTCCGCAAATAATGTTGGTGCACCCCCATCACATCGATGGATCCAGCGGTTGGTTCCAGCATGCCCAAGATGACCGAACTCAGGTCGAGTACCGGGCAGTGCTGTAGAAGTTCGTCGCCTTCGACGATGCGAATCGATGGCGTGACCGCTTGGCCAGCCTTCGCACTTTGGACGATGGCTTCCCGGTTCGACTCGTTGCCCACCGATAGGACGGGCATCGGCTCGACGTAACGGGTAGCCATTCCTTCGACTTCATGTTCCGCGTCGAAGAACGGACGGCTGGCACTGGCGAGCCGATGAAAGACCGGGCCGCCCTCGTTCTCGATGTAGACCGCGGCTGACCGAGAAGTGGTGTGGTAGGCGAGCTCAAACTCTTGCTCGAGCAAGGTCACGCGATGCGCCGGCGCAATCGCTGCGGCCGCACTCACACCAGCGATGCCACCACCAATGACGGCCACGTCGGTCGTACGCGCATCGGTGGAGTTCATGGGCTAGGGCTACTACGCCGTTCGGGCGTCACACAAGTTATGACAGCACAGTAAATCTCTTGTTGCAGGTGCCGTACGCGCTTTGTGTGGGCCACCGCAGGCGAAGTACCGTCTACCATCCCGCGATATGTGTCCTGTACATGTCGTCTAACCCTGAGATGTAGGCCGTGACGCGATCATTTAGCAGCCCGGATCCACAACAACGATCCGCGCCGTCCAAGCTTTTAGTAGGTGTGTGGCTGGTGATCATCGCCGTCGTCGGCTTGGCATCCCCAGCTTTCGCCCAAGACGATGAAGGCGGCCAAGGGGTCGTCACCACACTTCGCTTCGAAGACGAGACGGGTGAAGACATTTTCGTCGAAGGAGCGGTTGTCACCGTCGAGGGCGTGGGCGACGGCGTTTCCGACGAGAACGGCATGATTAACATCCCGGTGCCCGAGGCCGGCGAGTACACCGTGACCATCGACGCCACCACGCTGCCTGCGGGAGTATCCCTGCGTGTTGTCGACCGCGCCAGCGTGATGGTCCTCGTAGAAGAAGGACAAAACCGAACCGTTCTCTTCGCACTGCAATCCGAAGCCGGCGCCGCCGCAGCAGCTGCCGAGGGAAGCGGCATTGGTCGACGGCTAGCTCAGCTCACCGCCGAAGGCCTCAAGCAGGGCCTCTATCTCGCTATGGCCTCGATCGGGCTGTCGCTCATCTACGGAACCACCGGCCTTGTGAACTTCGCCCACGCCGAAATGGTCACCTGGGGTGGCCTGGCAACGTACTTCTTCAACTTCTACGGTCTCGCCGGCGTGGCAGGCTTCCTAGCGCCGCTGCCCGGTCCATTCGGCGACGGGGTCAACCTCGTCTTCGCGATCGTGTTTGGCATGATCGCCGGCGGTGTCCTGGGCTACCTCCTAGATCGTGTCCTCTTTCGACGGCTTCGCCGCCAAGGTGTTGGCCTGATCGCCCAGATGGTGATCACGATCGGTCTGTCGATCGTCTTGCGATACCTCTTCCTCTACTTCTTCGGTGGCGGTCCACGCTCGTTCCGAGACTTCTCCGCTCAAACAGCGCTGCAACTCGGCCCCGTCCAACTCGTACCGAAAGACATCATCGCGATGAGCGTGTCGATCGGCGTCCTGCTCATGATCGGCGTGCTTTTGACCCGAACCCAAATGGGTAAGGCCATGCGGGCCGTGTCGGACAATAAGGATCTCGCCGAGTCATCCGGAATCGATGTGCAGCGAGTGATCGCAACCGTGTGGGTATTCGGTGCTGCGGCAGCAGCTCTCGGTGGTGCGTTCTTCGCCCTTGACCAAGCCAAGTGGGACTTCGGCTTCCGCATTCTGCTCCTCATCTTCTCGGCCGTGACCCTCGGCGGTCTCGGCACCGCGTATGGCGCACTGCTCGGAGCGCTGGTTATCGGGATGGTCATTAACCTGTCGACCCTGGTGCTCGACGCGGAACTCAAGAACATGGTCGCCTTGCTCGTGATGGTTCTGGTGTTGATGTTCCGTCCGCAAGGTCTCCTCGGACGTTCAGAGAGGATCGGCTAGATGGGTATCGACTGGGGCATCATCATCCAGCAATTCTTCTCCCAAGCCGTGGGCATCAACGCGATGGTCTTCGCGATGGCCGCAATCGGGCTGAACATTCACTTCGGTTACACGGGCTTGTTGAACTTTGGTCACGTCGGCTTCATGGCGGCGGGCGCCTACGGCGTTGGCATGACCGTGTTCTGGCTCGACCAGAGCTTGTGGCTCGGCATCTTGGTCGGCATCGCGCTGCCAACGGTCATGGCCTTGATCCTCGGAATCCCAACCCTGCGACTTCGAGCGGACTACTTGGGTATCACCACCATCGCGGCCTCGGAGGCGCTGCGAATCTTTGTGCGATGGAGAGGTAACCAGGAGCGGACCGGGTCGTCTGGTGGCATCAATGACTTTGCCGACGAGTTCTTCGAGTTCAACATCTTCACCCGCCCAGGAACCGAAACCTACGACTTCGCCCCGTTCGGTCTGACGATCTTTCAGTTCCGTGCCGGAGACCTTTGGGTGTTGCTGATCGGATGGACGCTCGTCGCCTTCTTCTTGTTGCTCACGTGGCAGCTCATGCGAAGTCCCTGGGGTCGCGCGCTCAAGTCGATTCGTGAGGACGAGGACGCCGCACGAGCCCTCGGCAAGAACGCCTATGCCTACAAGTTGCAAGCACTGGTTCTCGGCGGCGTGATCGCCGGTGTTGCGGGCATGTTGCAGGTCATCTCCCGCCAGTCCGTGCAGCCAGACACGTTCAACCCCGTGATCACCTTCCTCATCTGGACAATTCTGATCATCGGTGGCGTCGGCAAGGTGGCCTCACCGGTAGCCGGGTCCATGATCTATTGGGCGCTTATCTCCGGACTGATCACCTTCATGCGTGAACTCATCGGCACCGACTTCGCCCCCGAACTCGAACGCTTCTTGAGCTTGTCGGTGCTCAACGTCGACCAGCTGCGATTCGTGATCTTCGGTGGCGCACTGATGCTGTTGATGTGGTTCAGACCGCAAGGTGTGTTCGGCAATCGGGAAGAGATGGCACTCGATGACCGATAAGGAAAATCCATTGGCTGTCGTTGACCCCAACGCCAAAGAAATCGTGCTCGGCTCAACGGCCGGCGGTGGCGGCGCGGGCGCAGCTGAACTCGAGAACATCCCGAACCCGGTCGCTGGGGTCTTCGACGACGTCGACCCCACTCCCGGAAGCACGAAGCCCGACGAGATCCTCGTCGCCAAGAATGTCGTTCGTCAGTTCGGCGGCCTGACCGCGGTAGACGTTGACGAGGTCCGCATCCAGCGCGGAGCGATCACCGCGCTCATTGGCCCCAACGGAGCTGGCAAGACCACGTTCTTCAACCTGCTCACGGGCTTCGACACTCCGAACTCCGGTGATGTCTCGTTGAACGGCAAGTCGATTAATGGTGTCGCCTCCCACAAGCTCGCAGCGCGAGGCATGGTGCGAACGTTCCAGCTCACCAAGGCGCTCTCTCGCCTCACCGTTCTCGAGAACATGAAGCTTGGGGCGAAGGACCAACCGGGCGAGAAGTTCCTGTCCGCGCTGTTTACGCCTCTGTGGCGCAGTCGTGAGAACGAAGTCGAGGCACACGCTCGAGATCTGCTCGACCGGTTCAACATGACCCACATGTCGGATCAGTTCGCAGGCACTCTGTCCGGCGGTCAGCGCAAGTTGGTCGAGATGGCACGGGCGCTGATGACCGACCCTGAACTGGTGATGCTCGATGAGCCAATGGCCGGAGTCAACCCGGCACTCACACAATCGCTCCTCGGCCACGTCAAGAAGCTCCGAGCAGAAGGACGTACGGTCATCTTCGTCGAACACGACATGGACGTCGTCCGAGATATCTCGGACTGGGTAGTCGTTATGGCGGAGGGAAAGATCATTGCTG
>CAZTDG010000207.1:0-4895 GCA_964612655.1 uncultured Acidimicrobiales bacterium
CTCCGTCATCTACACCCCCGCCGTTCTCGCAGCTGCCGCGGCACATGACGTGCGCGCGGTGGCGCACATCACCGGTGGCGGATTGCCCGGCAATCTCAACCGCGTGCTGCCAGCCGATGCTGACGCGTCGATCGACACATCCTCCTGGGGTGTGCCACCGATCTTCACCGAACTCCAACGCATCGGCGATGTTGCCACCGACGAGATGTTCCGCACCTTCAACATGGGCATCGGCATGACCGTCGTCGTCCCGGCGGACCAGGCCGAGGCCGTGTGTGACCTGCTGCTTGAGCATGGCCACCCCGCCACGACGATCGGCGAGATCATTCCTGGCTCGGGAGCCGTTCAACTCCGCTAAGGCCCGGTCGGTTTCGACTTCACATCCTCGGCGATTGTGGCCGAGACTCTGCGGGTGCAGTACAGCTATGTGATCGTCGGCGGAGGAAGCGCCGGGTGCGCTTTGGCCAACCGTCTGAGCGCGGATCCTTCCAACTCGGTGCTCGTGCTCGAAGCCGGTCGCAAGGATTGGAAATGGGATGTGTTCATTCACATGCCCGCGGCGCTCACGTATCCGATCGGCAGTCGCTTCTACGACTGGAAGTACGAGACCGAACCCGAACCCCACATGAACGGTCGCCGGGTCTATCACGCCCGCGGCAAAGTGCTCGGTGGGTCGTCGAGCATCAACGGCATGATCTTCCAGCGCGGCAACCCAATGGACTATGACCGTTGGGCTCAAGCCGACGGCATGGAGCACTGGGACTACGCCCACTGCCTGCCGTACTTCAAGAAGATGGAGAACCGCCTCGGTGGGGGTGACGCCTACCGCGGCGACGAAGGTCCGCTGCAACTCGAGACCGGCCCAGCCCGCAATCCGCTGTTCGACGCTTGGCTTGCCGCTGGCCCACAGGCAGGCTTCCCCGCAACGAACGATGTGAACGGGTTTCGCCAGGAGGGCTTTGCGGTCTTCGACAAAAACGTGGTGCGCGGTCGTCGACTGAGCGCGGCTCGTGCGTACTTGCACCCCGTTCTCGACCGGCCGAACCTCACCCTCGAAACGTTGGCCACCGCCGACAAGATTCTCTTCGATGGGAATCGAGCGACGGGCGTGCAATATCGCCGCGGGCGAAAGACCAAGGTCGTCCACGCCGACAATGTGGTCGCGTGTGGGGGAGCGTTCAATACGCCTCAACTTCTCCAGCTAAGCGGCGTCGGTGACGGGGCGCATCTCTCTTCGTTGGGTATCGATGTGGTCAGTGACCTGCCTGGGGTAGGTGAGAATCTTCAAGATCACCTCGAGGTGTACATCCAACACTCGTGCAAGGCGCCGGTGTCGATGCAGCCCTACAACGCGAAGTGGCGCATGCCCTTTATTGGCTTGCAGTGGTTGGCCCGGCGCGGCCCCGCCGCCACGAACCACTTCGAGGCTGGTGCATTCGTGCGCAGCAACGACACCGTCGAATACCCGAACCTGATGTATCACTTCTTGCCGATCGCCATCCGTTACGACGGCTCATCGCCCGAGGGTGGTCACGGCTACCAGGTGCACGTCGGTCCGATGTACTCCGATGTTCGTGGCTCGGTAAAGATCTGCAGCACCAATCCGCGTGAGAAACCGGCGATCGTCTTTAACTATCTGTCGACAGAGAACGATCGCAAGGAATGGGTCGAAGCCATTCGCACGACCCGTCACATATTGAGCCAACCGGCGTTCGGCCCCTACGACGGCGGGGAGGTCTCGCCGGGCCCGGAAGTGGAAACCGACGAAGAGATTCTCGATTGGATTCGCCGCGATGCGGAAACCGCCCTACACCCGAGTTGTACCGCGAAGATGGGTCCGGATTCTGATCCGATGGCCGTCGTCGACCCACGCACCATGGCGGTGCATGGCACCGAAGGCCTCTACGCCGTCGATGCCTCAGTGCTCCCGGCCGTAAGCAACGGCAATATCTATGCGCCGACGATGATGATCGCTGAGCGCGCCGCGGACATGATCCTCGGAAACGAACAGATCGCTCCCGACCACACCGAGGTGTATCGCAACCCGGCGGCTGGTCAGTTTCACGACGGCCACTAGCGAACTTTCGGACCGGCTCTAGCGCAAAGGCTGGCGTTTCCACTACGAATTGACGCGCACATCGGTTACCGAAACTGTGCCGTGTTTCGAAGGTCTTCCTATCTGGTTTGTCCGTTGTCACGTCGATTTCAAAAAGCGGTCAAGAGCTGCCGTTCGCGACGTGGAAGATCGGGGCGCGTGCTGTGTGATTGGTTCCCGAAACCCCCCGAACACGGAGATATTCAAAATGGGTAAGCACAAAATCATCGCGCTAATGATGGCGCTCGGACTGATTGCCGCTGCGTGCGGTAGCGACGTCGAGGAAACCGTCGACGCAGCCGCCGCTCAGGTGGAAGAGGTCGTCGAAGGCGACGAGGAGGCCATGGAAGACGAAGAGGAAGCCATGGAGGACGACGAAGAGGCCATGGAAGATGATGAAGAAGCCATGGAGGACGACGAAGAGGCCATGGAAGATGACGCAATGGAAGACGTCATCCACGACCTCAACCTCGAGCAGACCGACCTCGGTCAGATTCTCAAGGACGAAGGCGGATACACCGTCTACCTCTTCACCAACGATGAGCAGGGTGCTGGCACCAGCGCTTGCGAAGGTGACTGCATTGCCGCATGGCCAGTCGTAGGCGAGATCACCTCGCCAAGCGGCGCACTCGACGCTGACCTCGTCGGCTCGATCGAGCGCAGCGACGGCACCGTCCAAGCCACCTACAACGGTTGGCCGCTCTACCGCTTCGCCAATGACGAAGCTCCAAGCGACACCAACGGCCAGGGCGTCAACGACATCTGGTGGGTACTCGACGCTGAAGGCAACGCGATTAGCTAAAGCCGTCGTTCACTCGGCTAGCGCCTCGTTCTCTAACGAGTTGCTCGCCGGGAACTCGGCGAGTTCCTAGGGGCTCACAACGTCGCCCGTCCGCGATCTGCGGAAGATCCCCCCGGCAGAGGGCTCGCACCTTGTGGTGCGAGCCTTTCGTCGTTTTGTTGCGATCGCTATAGCGACAGCGTTTGGCCGGTTTGGGTGATGCGCTCGGTGTTTGTTCGCTGTACGAGGCCAGCGCCATCGACGGAGGTGTTGGTGTTGGCGCAACCGCCGTCTTGGTGGGTCTGATAGTTCAGCCGAACCGAGCGAACGTTGTGTACGGTTCCGTCCGTTCCGATGCCGGTCAGGTCGCTCCAGCGAACCGCCGCGGACGGGTGATCGCAGTGCGCGAAGACCTCGCTCCATACGACCGGGCTTGCGAGATGATCGGCGTCCACCCAGAGATCGCGGATGACCGTCTCCTCGCCCGTGGTGGTATCAGTGATCGAACCACGCCAGCCGCGCTCGGGTGAGCGGTAGACCCGCAAGATGTAGGGCCGGTTTGGGTACCACCGACACGTGCGGGTGTTGATGTTGTTCAGCGCGGAGGGCAGGTTCGACACCGATCCATCGAGTTCACCGGCGCCGTCGATGTAACCACCCCAATTCACCGCACAACTGTCGGGATAGCTGGCGTGATGCTGCAAGCCGATGTGGGCTCCGCCGATGCGGCCGTTCGGGCCCATGAAGCTCACCTGCAGCGCCCAGAAGTACAGCTTGTCGATGACGGGCGGCTCGATCACATCGATGGTTGCTCGCACTTCGGCCAGCGGAGCTTGGGCGATATCCCAGTTGAGATGAAACGAGGACGCCTTGTTGCTCGACGTTGGGGCACCGGCGATTCGAGCTGTATCGGCGGCCAAGGAGCGTTGTATGAAGCGAGAGAAGAACCCAGTCATTGCTCACGTTGTAGCACCTGGTCACTCTTGCTGACGTGAGTAGGCACAACCCTGTTCACCTTTGTATTTGGCGTTTACAAGTCCATTACGACCAGGAACGCGATATTTCTCGCGGTCACGCTCAGTGTTAGTGTCCGTACAAGTCCACGGCTGGAGGGCGGTGGCGAGGCGACGTGACGGGAGGTCATGCGGTGGAAAAGGGCTTGGCGAAGGGTCTAGGGCTGCTTATTTTGCTCGGACTGATTCTGATTGGTGTTGTTGCGATTGCGCAGGGAGGCGATGGCACGGAGGTTGCGAGCGAACCGCCGGAGACCGAGGTCGAAGGCACGACCGAAGTCGCGCCCGACGAGGCCGTTGATGCGGTTGTAACCGAGGAGGCAGCAGTCGAAGAAGCGGCGGAGGAACCCGAGGTAGAGGAGCAAGAGGCGGCTACCACGACGGTTGCACCGACCACCTCGACCTCAACGACATCGAGCACAACGTCGAGTACGACAAGCACAACTTCGACGACCACCACCACGTCGTCGACGACAAGCACGACATCGTCGACTACCACGACGTCGACCACGACAACCACCGCAGCTCCGGTTACTACGACCACTGCTGCGCCGACCACGGTCGCGCCAGCACCAACGACAACCGTGGTGGTGGCTCCGACCACCACGACCACCGTGGCACCTGCGGCGGTCATACCGGTTCCCGTAACGACGACGATTGTTGCGAGATCTGACAGCGCGGCATCCGGCGATGCGGCTAGCGAAGACTCAGAGTCCGCTGAAGAGGCAGCCTTCGATGAGGACTTCTTCTTCCAGCCTTTCCCCGGCCCGGTCACCTTCTTTAACGGCGGATTCGTCCGAATCGACCAAGGCCCCGACGGCTTCGAAGTGGCAAGAGGAACCGATGGCGTCAACTGGAATGTCGAACCGACTGTGGGGCTCCCACAAGATGGCTTCCTCGTCGACCTCGCGACAACCGACGATGAGCTTGTCGCAGTTCTCGAGGTCTTCCCGTTTCCCAACTTCGTCGATCCCTTCGAAGTTGTGCTCGACAGCGGGTTGCTGAC
>CAZTDG010000208.1:0-4895 GCA_964612655.1 uncultured Acidimicrobiales bacterium
TTCCACGGAGGGTCTGCGTCGGCTCGTTGCCGTCGAGCCAGATGTATTCCAACTTGCTTTTCATGTTCAACCTTGTGATCGCGGATGATTCAGTCTTGAACGTACCCGAGCCTCGGGCCGCGCCCTAATTCCTTTGTGTTAACGCCGCGTTAACCGCGTTCGGCATCCGTCACATCAAATGGCCCTTTCCGGTTCGGGCTGCGACCATAGAAGCATGCAGCGCCAACAGGACTATGTGCTCCACATGGTCGAAGAACGTGGTGTGCGACTGATCCGATTGTGGTTTACCGACGTCCTCGGTCAGCACAAGTCCGTCGCCATCTCTCCAGCCGAACTTGAAAAGGTCTTCGACGAAGGCCTGCAATTCGATGGTTCTTCGATCGATGGATTCAGCCGGGTACAGGAGAGCGATGTGCTCGCTCGCCCTGATGCTCGCACGTTCGAGCTCCTGCCATGGACACAAGATGACGAACCGTCCGGGCTCATGTTTTGCAATATCGAACACCTCGACGGAACCCCGTTCCCCGGCGATCCGCGCCAGGTCTTGCGACGGAATCTCGATCGCGCTCATGGCGCTGGCTACACCTTCTTCACCGCGCCCGAGATCGAATTCTTCTACTTCAAGAAGGACGACGGCGTTCCTAAGCCGCTCGACTCCGCCTCCTACTTCGATCTCACGACAGCCGATGTCTCGTCGGATCTGCGTAGGTCGACGCTGCACAACCTCGAAGCGCTCTCGATCCCTGTCGAGTACAGCTTTCATGAGGATGCTCCAAGCCAGCACGAGATCGACCTGCAATACACCGAGGCGCTCGCCATGGCGGACTCGATCATGACGTTCCGACTGGTCGTCAAGAAGATCGCCCAAGAACGCGGCGTCCATGCGACCTTCATGCCCAAGCCGCTCGATGGCGTGCAGGGCTCGGGGATGCACACCCACATGTCGTTGTGGAAGGACGGCGAGAATGCCTTCTACTCCCCCGACGGCGAGTACGGCCTCTCCGACATCGCTCGATCGTTCATGGCGGGCGTGCTCACCCACGCTCGCGAGATCACGGCGATTACGAGCCAACTCATCAACTCGTACAAGCGCCTCAACGCCGGGCTCGAAGCACCCCGCTACGTGTCGTGGGCTCGCAACAACCAGAGCACGCTCATTCGAGTTCCGGTCACCAAGGCCAACAAACCTGCCGCGACACGCATCGAGTACCGAGCGATCGACCCGGCATGCAATCCGTATCTGGCCTACTCCCTCATTCTTGCCGCAGGCATGAAGGGCATCGAAGATGGCTACGAGCTCCAGCCCGAGACCACAGCCAATCTCCGAGAGCTCGGACATAGCGAAGAGGCCGGTGTCGAGACACTGCCTCGGTCGCTGTACGAGGCCCTCGCCGAGATGGAGAAGAGCGAGCTAGCGCGAGAGGCGCTCGGCGATCACATCTTCGAGTGGTTCCTGCGCAACCGACGAGCCGAATGGAGCGAGTACGCCCAGACCGTGTCCCCCTTCGAGTTGGAGCGATATTTCTCACGATGGTGAACAATCCGCTCGTCATGGTCTACCCGACACCAATGGGGACCAGCCTTACGAAGGTGCTCGACACCTTGGGCTACAACTGGAAAGCCGTCGCTGATCTCTCAGCGGCCGAGACGCTCGAGCCGCCAGCGGGCTGGGCGGGCGCGATCCTCACGATGGATGGCAACCCAGATGTCGCGTTCCGTATCGCTCAGTGGCTTCGCAGTCGAGATGAAGTCGACACCGCGGTCTTGGTTTTGGCCTCGGCCGAAGTTCTCCCGGAACTCAGCGATCACACCGACGACTTCGACGACTTCTGCCTGATGCCGTTCCACCCTGTCGAGCTCGAAGCGCGCCTCGAGCATTTGTTGCGTCGCCAAGATGTTGCCCCCGACGCAGCGATCATCACCTACGGCCCGCTCAGTTTGAACGTCGAGACCTACCAAGCGATGGTCGCTGGGCGCGCCCTCGACCTCACCTACATGGAGTACGAACTGCTCCGCTACCTCACCGCTCAGCCGGGCAAGGTCTTCAGCCGCGAGATCCTGTTGAGCGAAGTGTGGGGTTACGACTATTACGGTGGCGCCCGAACTGTGGATGTCCATATCCGTCGTCTTCGTTCAAAGCTCGGCGAAGAACACGCGAAGCTCATCGCAACCGTCCGCTCCGTCGGCTACCGCCTCGGCAGCGCGGAATGGCAAGGCTAGAAAACGGGGAATGCCCAGCAAGTTTCCTTGCTGGGCAAACCAATTCGAGCGTTCGGGCTCTAGAAGCTGAAGTTGACGATCTCGTAGTGGGTAGGCGGTTCCCAGTCGAGTACGGGATCACCGGACTGCTCGCAATTCCGTGACAAGGCCCCGAGTGACGGGTCGGACTGGCAGGTGTCCACACCGGAGCCGCCGTTGGTGGCGTCCTGGTTGGAGTGAATGATTCGATCGGCGTCCTGATTGCCGTTGAGGGAGTCGCCGCCTGCGCCACCGATGAGGAGGTCAGATCCGCGGCCGCCGCTCAAGAAGTCGTCGCCTTCGAAACCCCAGAGGGTGTCGTTGTCACGCCCACCACGCAGCTCATCGGCGTGATCGGATCCGACCAGAATGTCGTCGCCGGCTCCACCAAAGAGTTGTGATCCAGCGGTGTCTTCGCTGCCCGCCGGGGTGGTTGCGTCGAAAGCATCGAGAGGTTGTGCGTCGTTCGCGACGAGAATGTCGTTACCGGGGCCACCTCGGAGAAAGTCGGCGCCAAGGCCTCCGACGAGGTTGTCGTCGCCGGCTCCACCGAAGAGTCGGTCGTCGCCGTCTGGTTCAAGGCTTGCTCCCTCTGGATCGGGAAGTTCGTTGGGTTCACCGCCGAACAGAAAGTCGATGTCCGCTCCGCCACGCAAGACGTCACCACCACCACCACCGACAAGGATGTCGACACCTGCTTGGCCATAGATCGTGTCGTCGCCGTCACCGCCATAGACAAGGTCATCGCCACCTCGACCGAAAATCCGGTCGTCGCCTGCCTCCCCGACCAGAATCTCGATGCCGGTGGTACTGGAGCCATAGATGATGTCATCGCCAGCACCAGCAACGATCACTGACTGCACCGATGCGTTGACGTCGTCTCGGTGCACTGTCGAAGACAGGTAGTCGTCACCGTCGCCGCCGTAGACGATGCCGACGTCGGTCGTGCAGATCGTGTCGTTGCCGCCAAGCCCATATACGTCCGCCCAGTCGGCACTGTCGGCGAGAGTGGCCACGATTACGTCGTCACCCTCGGTTCCCTCGAATACCTCATCGTTGAGTTCAACAACGAGTGTTGCTTCGAGACCGTTGCAGCGAGGTATCGAGCTCTGAGCCCCTACCGCCGTTACTGGAGCGAGTACCGCTCCGATTGCCAAAATTCCACCGATGATCCGCTTTTTTGCCATGCCCGAGCTTCGTCCAGATCCCGCGATTTCTGAAGCGATTTGCGGTGGATAGAACCCGTCGACCCACGCCATTGATTAACAAGTCCCAAGTTGAAAAATGGGGTATTGGTCCAAATGACCCTGGCATGGTTTTCGCCGGCGTGAAACAGCGATCCTCAACCCGAAAATCGCTACACGTTGTTGGGTACTGTCTGGGGATGAGTGAGATCCCAGAGAAACCTCAGCACCGCCCAAGTTGACTTCTTATCCAAGCAATACCCGGGAAAATTGGTTGTAGTTCCGCCAAATATCTAGCCACGTTTCGCTTTGGTTCTGACTGTTTTGACCGATTTGGAACGGGACAGGTTGCCAATACCTCATATCTGAAGTAGATTATAGGTATTAGCTACTGAAGGGATGCCCATGCCCGACAAGCTCAAAAAGAACCTCAACCTCTTCGACGTATACGCAATCTCGACAGGAGCGATGTTCAGTTCCGGCCTCTTTCTGTTGCCTGGAATTGCTGCCGGTCTGACCGGAGACAGCGTGTATCTCGCCTACTTCTTGGCAGGTTTTCTGATCCTGCCCGCCATGTACTCGATGGCAGAACTCTCGACCGCCATGCCCAAGGCCGGCGGTACCTACTACTTCCTCGACCGAGCCATGGGTCCAATGATGGGCACCATCGGTGGCCTCGGATCTTGGGTCGCCGTTGTCTTCAAGAGCTCATTTGCACTGGTGGGTATGGGTGCATATCTGAGCTTGTACCTCGACGTGTCCTTCACCCTGCTCGCGGTCATCTTGACCGCCGCGTTCGGAATTCTGAACATCGTGGGTGCCAAGGAAACAAACTTGTTGCAGCGAGGTCTCGTCGGCTCGCTGGTCGTAATCCTCACCGCATTCATCATCCTCGGGATCTCCGAAACCGCCGGGGGCGACGCCCTGGCTCCTAACGGTGTCGACCAAGCCTTCTTCCGATCTGGTTTCGTGGGCTTCGCCTCGACCATCGGTTTGGTCTTTGTCTCCTATGCCGGTCTCACCAAGGTCGCAAGCGTCGCCGAGGAAATCGAAAACCCTGACCGCAACATCCCCCTCGGGATGACGCTCTCCTTGGCCACGGCGACGATCATCTACACGCTCGGCACATTGATCTTGATCCACGCGCTGGACCAACCGGTCCTCGAAGAGAGCCTCACCCCGGTCGCCGACGCTGGCGCCGTCTTCCTCGACTGGGTGCCATTCGACCTCGGTGTGATCTTGATCGTGGTCGCCGCAATCGCCGCTTTCGCCTCCACAGGCAACGCCGGCATTCTCTCCGCATCTCGCTACCCGTACGCAATGGCGAAGGACAAACTGATCCCGCAGAAGCTCGCCGCTCTCGGCCGCTTCGGCACGCCGGTGAACGCTGTTCTTATGACGGTGGCCGCAATGGTTGTGGTGCTACTCGTGTTCCCCGTGGAAACCGTCGCCAAACTGGCATCGGCATTCCAG
>CAZTDG010000209.1:0-4859 GCA_964612655.1 uncultured Acidimicrobiales bacterium
CCTGTCCGTCGGGCGTTGTGCCGTTGAAAATGGGCTCGCCGCCGATCTGGTCGCCGTCGCGAGGGGCACACGCTGCGACCGCGAGTACGAAGACGACGGCGCCTATGAGAAAACGAGCAGATTTCACTAGGCGAGATTTTAGTGCTCAGGCCCGCTCAGGTGGTTCAGCGTAGGGCAACGATCCGATTGGGCTCGACGGCGCGGATCGCTTCGACAAGGGCGTCGGTGAAGCGAGGATCGTTTCGGACCGGGAGGTCGTGGTCGGCGTCGACCTGAATGGTCGTGACCGCGTGGGCGTCGTCGGCCAGCCGGTATTGGGAATCTGTGGGGATCACGCGGTCCCGTGCGGTGACGATCACCGAAACCGGCATTGGAAGGTCGCCGATCCAGTCCGTGGAGTTGAACCCCCCGAGAGAAGCGCCAGCTTCGAGGATGGCGACCGGGTCACATTGGAGAACCTGTGGTCGGACCCAACCGGGATATCGAGCACAAAAGATGGTGGCGAGCGAACGGAAGATCGGCGTTCGCACCGGTGACGGCACCCGCCTAAGAGCGGCTGCACTGAGCTCGAGACCTTTGAACTGCCATCGGATTGCCAGGTGGCCACAGAAGAACTCGCTCGTCGCCGCAAGAACAAGGCCGGTGACCCGCTCGGGGTCGCGCTTGGCGACGAGTTGCGCCACTGCACCGCCCAAGCTGTAACCGACCACAGTCGCTTGCTCGATGCCGAGTTCGTCGAGGATTCGGGTCACATCTTCAGCGCAGACGTCAAGGTCGAACTGGCCGTCGAGGGGAGCGCCGTTGCCGTGGCCACGCAGGTCGATCATCACGACCCGACGATCGGTGGCGAGCTCGTCATAGGCCGACCCAAAGTTCACATAGGAGTTAATGCACCAGCCGTGCAGGAGAACGACAGGAGGCTCGATGCCGTCGCCCGCGGGTGGCCCGCTGTCGTAAATAGCTGTGGTTGCGCGCTCGTTCAGCTCGATCCTCGTCGGCTCGGGGAGCCGTGCAGCGGGTGCGTTGGAGGAACTCACCCGACGCTGACTACCTCTACCTTCAAGGTGGCCCCGGATGGGGATTCGAACGACACGACGTCGCCGGCGGTTGAGCCGATGAGTGCTTCACCAAGTGGCGAACCAGGGGAGAGGATCTCGACCCCCTCCTGACGTTCCTCGATCGATCCGACCAAGTACTTCTCGGTGTCATCGTCGCCTTCGTAACGCAGCTCCACGATGATGCCCGTCGACACGGTACCGTCATCGACTACTTCGACAATCTCGGCGTCTTCAATGCTCTTTGCGAGGAACATGATGCGTCCCTCCATCTTTCCCTGCTCTTCCTTGGCGGCGTGATAATCGCCGTTCTCGGAGAGATCGCCGAGTTCTCGAGCGGTCTCGATCTTGCGAGCAATATCGATGCGGCCGCGAGTAGTGAGATCGTCGTGCTCGGCCTTCAGTCGATCAAAGGTCTCTTGTGTGAACTCTTTGGAGGCCATACCCCCATCGTAATGGGCGCCTTGCGCTACGTCACCTACACGTGATCGAGGGCAGCGGTCGGGTCGCTCATGACTGACGCCAGGGAAGTCCGGCGCCGCGCCATCCGCCGCTTCGATGCCCGTTGGCATCTAGGTGCCCCTCGAAACCATCGAGCACATTGAAGACCTGCGTGAAGCCGGCGGCGGCGAGTGCATTACCCGCAGCGGCGCTGCGTGCGCCCGAACGGCACACGACCGCGATCGGGGTGTCTGGGTCGAGTCCTTCGGTTGCCGCTTGTACGAATTCGGGGTTCGGTGCCCCGGTAGGCCAACTCGTCCACTCGACCAGGCGGGTGCCTGGCATGTCTGGGATACCGACGAAGGACCATTCGGCTTGGGTGCGACAGTCGATCAGCACGGCATTCGGCTTTTCGAGAAGCAAGGTGTGCGCGTCGGTAGGAGATAGTTCGCCTGCGTAGGTCATGAGTGATGAGCATATTGAGATTGGATTAGGAACGGTTATCGGGGAGTCGACCAACGTCCCACGGTTCCCTCCGCGGCGATCCGAACCATTCTTCGGGAAGCTCCGATAGGTTCGAATTCATGGATCAGGACTCGCCAATGCGGTACAAACTGCTCACCGGCCCGGACACATCCGCGTTTTGTGAGCGTGTCTCCGATGCGCTCGCCCAGGGCTACGTTCTCTACGGTTCGCCCAGCATCACCTTCGACGGCACCACCACCTACGTCGCGCAGGCAGTGGTGCTCCCCGAGGTGCTCGACGGTGCGGTTTCGGCGCCACAAGATTCCGGCACCGAATTGTGAGCGGCAACGCGGGTTCGGGTTACTTCATCTCTCCCGAAGCAGGCCCAGGCCCGGGCGTGTTGCTCTTGCATTCGCTGTGGGGGCTGAACCGTCAAGCCAAAGACACCGCAAACCGCCTGGCCGATCACGGGTTCACCGTGGTCGCACCTGACCTCAACGGGGGCCAGGTCTATGACGACCCCGCCGAAGCATTGGCCGCGTTGCACGAAGCCGACATGAACGTGATCGCGTCCCTCGTGCAGTCGAGCTTGGGCGTCTTGCGGAAAGCTTCCAACGATGCGACCGCCCCGATCGGGGTAGTGGGCTATGGCCCCGGAGCGTCATGGGCATTGTGGGTGTCGGCTCGCCTCACCGAAGAGGTAGGTGCTGTTGTGACCTACTACGGAGCCCAGGACATTCCGATGGCCGGCGCGCAGGCTTGCTACCTATCCCATTGGGCAGAGACCGACATGCTGGTCAGTGACCTCGAACTCGCTGACCTCGGCCTGAACCTGCAAATGGCTGACCTCGACTTCCGGTTCGAACACCACGAGGGCACCACCAGCGGCTTCGCCGAAGAGGGACGCCCTGAATTCGACGCCGAAGCCGAAGCTGTTGCATGGCGTCAAACCGCGGAGTTTCTCGCCGAGAAGTTGCGCCTGCGTCAAAGCGACGAGGAAGAGTAGCGCCGACCCTGGGCTACGGCAGTGGCCGGGGTCCGTCGTGGAATTCGGCGAGGTGGGTCATCACGCTCTTCACGTACGGCCGCGAGATCACATAATCCCGACTGCCGACGGTGAGCACTCCGCCCTGTTTGTCGTTGTAGCCGGCGGGTTCGAACGTAATCGGCGTCGACTCGATCGGGCCAATGACATCTCGGGGGAGCGCCACATTGCCGCGACTGGGCTTGAACAGCATCACGCCTTCGTCGGTGAACGCGAGAAGTGCGTTCCCCTTCGGTTGGTCGGTGCCCTCTCGCGGCTGGGCTTTGCCCGGAACCGATAGGTACACGTATCGGTCGCGCAGCAAGCGTTGACACTGCATGGTCGGGCGGGACCGGGTCTCGATCTCGATCTCGCCGAACTCATCGGTCAGGAAGGTGCGCTTGAGCGACGCGGCAATGCCTGCGGCGGTCATGCCCGATGTGGCCGCTGCTGCCGCAGCTCTGGCGCCAACGGGTGCCTCGGTGCTTTGTGCCGGATCGATCGACTCGTCGAGCACGGCGTCTTGAATCGCCGATGGCTCAGCGGGCTCGGGTTCCGCTGGAGCCAACAACGTCTCGGGTTCATCGAGCGTGTCCGCGGTGTCTTGCGCCGGATCCTCCTGGGCCTGAACTTCTTGGGCCTCGACATCGTCGTGTGTCTCGGCCATCTCTTGTTCGACGTCTTGTTCCTCAAGATCGTCAATAGCGGAGTCGTCGACTTCTCGCTCTTCCTCTTCTTGGACATCGCCAACATCATCGTGTGTGTCGTCGACCTCGGCTTCGGAAACATCAGCTTCGGAAACAGTCGGTTCGGAAACACTGGTTTCGGGCTCAACGAGGTCGGATTGGTTGACCTCGGGTTCCTCGCTGAGGCGAGCGCCGGCGATGGCCGACAGTGTGGTGTCGCGGTGAATGGCGCTGACACGGTACGTGCCGTCGTCGAGGCCGATGATCAGCTCCGGGCCCGAATCGTCGATGACCTCGGGGAACGACTCGGTCTGCGCGCTGATCTCATCGGGAATGCCACCGTTGGAGCTCTTGGTCGTCATGATGATCGTGCCGCTGCGCGTAAAGGCGAGCACTCGGGCCCCGGGGTCAGCTGATGGGCTGATCGAACTTGTTATCAGCGCTTTGAATCCGCGCTTCTTGGGGTGGGGCGCCTCGTCGAATTGCAGCTCCGCGGGCACCGCCACTGCCACGCGAACGTCCGACACGAGAGCGCGAGCCCGCTTGGTGGTCCGGCTTTCCGCTGTGCTCATGTCGCCAGTCTGCCACGGCGTTGGCGGACTGAACCTCTCGGCCGGACGCCTTGTGGAGCCAGAAACGCTGTGCGAGGGTCGAGGGATTGACCGCCAGTAAACCAGCATTTACCGTTCAAACACTTAGCTGAATTTGGGTGTGAAGTGTCAGAAAAAGTTGGATTCATTGGGCTTGGAAACATGGGGGGTCCAATGGCTCGTCGGTTGGTCGCAGCGGGCTATGACGTCATGGCCTACGACATCAACCCCGACGCGTTGGCTGAAGCGGTCGAAGCCGGTTGCACCGCAGGTGAGGACGCCAACGCCTGCGCACGCCACGCTGACCTTTTGCTCACCTCACTTCCTCGCCCCGATCACGTCCAAGCCGTGATGGTCGACGGGGGAGCGCTCAATGAACTCTCGGCCGGAAACATCTGGGTGGACCTCACCACCAATCGCAAGGACTTTGTGATCGAACTTGCTGGATCGACCCCCGACGGCGTGACCGTGGTCGACTCGCCGGTGACCGGGGCCGTCGACGGTGCTCGCAACGGCAAGCTAACCCTGTTCGCCGGCGGTACCCCCGAAGACCTCGACCGCGTGTGTCCAGTTCTGGAGCACCTGGGACGTGCGATTA
>CAZTDG010000210.1:0-4843 GCA_964612655.1 uncultured Acidimicrobiales bacterium
CCTGCGGGTTGCTGGTGCGGGCGGACGCGGCCTCCGGCCAGAAGGCGAGCATCGAGAGCCCCCTAGGGCTCGGATTGCGACAGCTGGAGCGAGGAACGAGCGGGAAAGCAGAGGAGGACGGCCTGCGGCCCGACTTACATCGATGTAGTTCGCCGCGATACGGTGCGTAGATGGCGTGCGGCGACGCGTCGTGAGATCCCCCGGAGCGCACTGTGTACCTCAAGACGTTGACAATGAAGGGCTTCAAGTCCTTCGCTGATTCGATTGACCTCGAGCTCGAACCCGGCGTCACGGTCGTGGTCGGACCGAACGGCAGTGGTAAATCCAACGTGGTCGATGCGATCGCGTGGGTCCTTGGTGCTCAGGCCCCCAAGTCGGTTCGGTCTCAAAAGATGGACGACGTCATCTTCGCTGGTACGTCTAAAAGGCCAGCGCTGGGTCGCGCAGAGGTTTCGCTCACCATCGACAACACCGACGGCCAGTTGCCCACCGAGTTCAACGAAGTCCAGATCTCTCGCACCCTGTTCCGCTCCGGAGACAGCGAGTACTCGCTCAACGGTGTTCCCTGTCGCTTGCTCGACATTCAAGAGCTCCTCTCGGATTCGGGCGTAGGTCGCACCCAGCACGTCATCATCAGCCAGGGCCAAATCGATGCGGTGCTCAACGCTCGCCCGGAAGACCGTCGCCTGATCATCGAAGAAGCCGCAGGGGTGCTCAAGTTCCGCAAGCGACGCGAGAAGGCGCAGCGCCGTCTCGTCGCAACCGAAGCCAACCTCACCCGCATCCAAGACCTTCTCCGAGAGGTTCGCCGTCAACTGCGTCCACTCGAGAAGCAGGCCGACGCGGCTCGCCGCCACGGCGATGTTGTCTCCGAGTTGCACGCATGCCAGGTGTGGCTCGCCGGCAGAGAGCTGCAAACCCTTCGCAAGAAGATGGACACCCACGCCACCGACCGCCGTGACTTCGCAAGCAAGGACCGCGAGCTCCGCAGCCTTCTCTCACGCCTCGATACCGAAATCATTGGTCTCGAAAGCGATCTTTCCGCACAGGGTGCAGTCGACCTCGGCGACGCCCTGGCCCGCCTCGAAGGCCTCAGCCAGCGCGCGGATGGTGCCCAGAACCTGATCGACGAACGACTCCGCGGAATCGCCCGGGAACGTCAGGCCACGATCGACGGCGACGTTGTTGCCGCAATGCGTTCCGAAGTTGGCCAGCTCGGCGATCAACTCACCGACGTCGACGGCAAGATCCTTGCGTTGGCCCCCGAACAAGAGCTGTTGGTCCAGGCCGAGCAACGCCTTGCCGAGGACCGTTCCACATTCGAACTCGCACTTTCTTCCCAAGGGGAGGAGAGCGCCGAGGCCGCCGCAGCCGGTCGCGCCGCCGAAGTGCGCGGTGAGCTCGCGGCGCTTCGCAATTCGATAACGGCGGCAACATCGGAGATTGCGAGCATCGACAGCAGGGCCACAGGTCTGGAGAGCAAAGCCTCCGATCTGCATACCAAGCAAGAAACAGAGCGCACCAAGCTCGACACGGCCGTTGAGCGAGAACAAGAACTTGTCGCAACCGCCGACTCGGCTGCAACTGAGCATCTCAGCGCCCAAGAAGCGTTGGCTGCGCTACAGGCTGAGCGATCCGAGGCCGATGCCGTGTCTCGTTCGGCTCAGGCCCGTTTCGCCGCACTTGGCGAAGCGCTGAACTCAGCCCGGGCTGCCGCTGGGGCGGACGAATTGAAAGATGTCGACGGGCTCGTCGGAACCCTGCTCGATGTCGTAGCTATCGAGCCCGGCTGGGAGGGCGCTGTCGAGGCGGCTCTCGGTGAGGCGTTGTCCGCAGTGGTGATCGAAGGGGTCGACTCGGGTCGAGCTGCCCTAGAGGTATTTGCAAGCGGGCAGGGGAGCGGTGCCGTTATCGCGCTCGACTCATCGGTTGGGAGCGTTCCCGCCACAGCCGAATCGGTCATCAACCGAGTCACGCCGCAACGTGACGATGCCGCTGGGGTGCTCAGCGGCCTGCTCGCCAACATCGATGCGATCGATGGTGACTGGCGCGCTGCCCTCGACCGTTCGATCGAAACCGGTCGAGTTGTCGTCACTAAGAACGGCGACCGTATCGGAGGCGGGTTGTGGCGCCTTGGCACCTCAGGTGTCGGTGCCACCCGCGCCGCACTCGAAGAGGCCGAAGCCGCAGTCGCCGCAGCACATGCCAATCGAGAGCGCTGCGATTCAGAATTGACCATCGCCAGCGAAACCGTTGCTCGTTGTCTCGAAGCGGACCGGACGGCAGCCTCCGCGTTGGACAGCAACGACGCCGAATTGAACTCGACCACCGAGGCACTTCATCACATCGACGCCCAGCTCCGTCAGATCCAAGTGGAGAAGGACGCCTTCGCTACCCAACGCGAAGAGCTCGAAGTTCGTTTCGCCCGGGAGACCGAGCGAGCGAACGAACTCGGTTCACTCCTGCCAAGTCTCGAATCAGCAGAAGTGCAGTCTGCCGAGCGTGCCCGTGAACTCGAGGCCACCCGCAAGACCCTGACCGATCGCGGTTCGGCTCTCACCGAACAGCGTCGAGACTTCGAGGTGCGCACCGCCTCGTTCGAAGAGCGCCGCGGCGTGCTCCGCCGTCGTCTCGGTGAAGTCCAAGATCGTCTCGAACGTCTCGCCGTCGAGCAGACCGAGGCGGAGCAGAAGCGTGTCGTCCTCGATCGAACCGAGTCGCTCACCAAACGGATCGCGTCACTTCTCGAAGCGACGATTTCGGATCTGCGAGTGCATCTGGAAGCTCGTCGCGAAGAGCGTCGGGCACAGTCAGCGGTGGTCAACGAGTTGAGCGCCAAGCTCGACGGGTTGCGCGGACAACGCAGCGCGACCGAAACCGAACTTCGAGAACTGAACGAGCGGACCTCGCGCATCGAGATCGACGAGGCCGAAACTCGAGTACGTCTTGAGGCCACCACCGAAACAATGCGCCGAGACCTCGACGTTGACCCTCGCACCGCTATGGAAGCACCACATCCGGAGCTTCCCGACGGGGTCACCCCCGCAGCGCGGGCACGCGAGCTGGAACGAGACCTCAAAGTCATGGGGCCGATCAACCCGCTCGCGCTCCAAGAGTTCGAAGCGCTCACCGAGCGCCACGAGTTCCTCAAGGGCCAACTCGAAGACATTCGCTCAACCCGACGAGAGCTCAACAAGGTCATTCGCGCAATCGACGAAGAGATCGTCACCGTCTTCGCCTCCGCCTATGCCGACGTCGCGGACAACTTCACCACGCTGTTTGGTCGACTGTTCCCCGGTGGCGAAGGAAAGTTGCGCTTGACCGAACCAAACAACCTTCTCGAAACCGGGATCGAGGTCAGTGCCAAGCCATCTGGCAAGAACGTCAAGAAGCTCTCACTTCTCTCCGGCGGAGAGCGCTCGCTCACTGCGCTCGCGTTCCTGTTCGCCGTGTTCCGCAGCCGCCCATCGCCGTTCTACGTGATGGACGAAGTCGAGGCAGCCCTCGATGACGTGAACCTTCACCGCTTCTTGAGCCTGGTCGAAGAGTTCCGCAACGAAGCCCAGCTCGTCATCGTTTCGCACCAGAAGCGCACTATGGAAGCCGCCGATTCGCTTTACGGCGTGACGATGGAACCAGGCGGTTCGTCCAAGGTCGTCAGCGAACGCAGCGAAATCGAGCGCAACTACGGAAGCGGTGCGAAGCGAGACGAAGAGTTAGCTGACTCACTAGTCCAATAGCACTAACCGCGCACCCCTTGATCTCCTCTTTATCCACAGGGGAGTACTGTGGAAGTGTGCGTATTTTGGTGGTCGATGATGAGGTGGACCTCGCAACAGCCGTTGCGACGGGTCTTCGACGCGAGGGTTATGCCGTCGACGTCGTGCACGACGGGGCCGAAGCTCTCGACCGGTTGGAGTTCCAGCCGTACGACCTGATTTGTCTCGATCTGACCATGCCGGTGGTCGATGGATTGGATGTGTGTCGACACATTCGCCAGAACCCTCCAGAGACCGGTGCCCCGCGAATTCTGATGTTGACGGCCCGAGATGCCATCGACGAACGGATCCTGGGGCTCGACACCGGAGCCGACGACTATCTCGTGAAGCCGTTCGCGTTCGGCGAACTTTCGGCTCGAATCCGGGTGCTGCTGCGTCGAGATATCGAAGCGGGCTCATCGGTTCTCGAAGTGGGGCCTCTCACTCTGGACACCGCTCGCCACGAGGTGCGCAAGGGCGACGAACTGCTCGATCTCACCCCCAAAGAGTTCGCACTGCTCCGCTACTTCATGACCCACCCAGGCCATGTCTTGAGCCAAGAGCATCTGCTCGAACACGTGTGGGACGAGAACGCTGACCCGTTTACGAACACCGTCCGAGTGACGGTGGGAACCTTGCGCCGCAAGCTCCAAGCTGACGATGGACCGCAGCTGATCGAGACCGTCATCGGTTCTGGCTATCGACTGCTCGACTCGGAGGTCCCTGCCAAGTGAGCGAGGCTGTCCGTCCCGATGGCGATATCACCGGTGAGTTCCGTCCACCGGAGGTAGCCGAAGCCCGTAACCAAACGGTTCGGCGCCCGATGAGTGTCGGCATCAACACCGACCGTTTCTTGCCGTCGTGGGTTGGCTCGGTTCGGTTCCGAATCGCGTTGTTGTACTCGATCCTGTTGTTCGGTCTCGCCGCGGTGGTAGTCGGCGGTCTCTATGCCGGCATCAGTCGAGAGATTGGTGGTTCGCTCACCGAGGACGCGAGCTTCGACTTTGTTGTGCGTGACCCGACACCGGCGAGCAAGTGGCCGTTCGTGCCCTCCAAGACTTTGAGGCCGAGGTAGACCGTCGAGC
>CAZTDG010000211.1:0-4815 GCA_964612655.1 uncultured Acidimicrobiales bacterium
GGGTATTGCTCACGGCACCGAGACGATCTGCAGGTTGTTGGTGACCTTTGCGCCGATTCCGTCGCCGCTAAGGATTGCAACCCGATCGCCAGAGCGGAGTAATCCGTCAGCCTTGGCCACTTCGATCGCCTCGTTAAGCATCGCCTCGGCGGATTCGCCGTTCGTGAGGCTTACCGGGATGGTTCCCCAACTCAAGGTGAGCTGTTGAACCGCTGCCGGATCGGTGCTCGCGCCGATGATCGGACATTCCGGACGGAAACGCGCCATCTGACGCACGGTGAAGCCGGTGCCAGAGACACACACGATCGCTGCCACGTCGATCTCGCGGACCGCTCGCCAGGCAGCGAAGGTCATCGCGTCGGTGACCTCGCGTCCAGAGCCATCACCGGTCATTCGAATATCGGTAACGCTGTTCGCCCAGCGCGAATGGTCGAAGACCTCATCGGCCTTGCGCGCAATTCGACCCATGGTTCGAACAACGTTGACCGGGTCGACGCCTACGGCGGTCTCGCCAGAGAGCATGACCGCGCTGGTGCCGTCCCAAACGGCGTTAGCAACATCGTTTGCTTCTGCACGTGTTGGCGCAGGAGCGGTGATCATCGATTCGAGCATCTGTGTGGCGGTGATGACCGGCTTGCCACCCGCAATGCAACGCTCAATGATCTTCTTTTGCGTGATCGGGAGGTCTTCGATGGGCAATTCGTTGCCGAGATCGCCGCGGGCGACCATGATTGCGCCCGACGCTTCGATGATTCCGTCGAGGTTCGCGATCGCGGACCGAGTTTCGACCTTCGCGACGAGCAATGGCCCGCGCGGATGTGGCTCGGTTCCGACACGACGCATGTCGTGGGCTGATCGCACAAAGCTGATGGCGACCATGTCGACGCCGACGTCAACAAAGGCATCTAGCAACTTCAAGTCGTAGGGAGTCGGCGTTGGCATGGTGAGCTTGTCCGCAGGAATATGCACCCCGGGCTGACCGGTGAGCTTGCCCGCGTGCACAACCGTGGCGACGATTTCGTCGCCAGAGATGGACGCAACTTCGAGAATGAGTCGACCGTCGCCGATAACCACACGGTCACCAGGCACAAAGCTCGTCACCGTGTCGGGGTAATCGACTTCGATTACTTCTCGACTCGAAGAATCACTTCCGGCGACGATGCGAACCGTGTCGCCCATTGCGAAAGCTGATTCCTCGGCGAACTTGGCGACACGAACCTTGGGACCAGGGAGATCGGCGAGAATGCCGACCTTCTTGCCCTCTTCGGCAGAGATAGACCGGACCGCGTCGAAGCGCTCCATTCCTTCATCGATCGACCCATGAGAAAGGTTGATCCGCGCCACATCCACCCCAGCGCGGATAATTCCGCGAAGAGTTTCTTTGTCATCGGTTGCTGGGCCAAGGCTGGCTACGAGTTTTGTCCTACGCATATACATCTAAGGGTACTCAGTGGCGCGCGCTTGGCGGCGTTCCATAGCGAACTGTTCACCTGGGGCGCACACGTAGGTACTTGCGAGTTGGAGCCTGCCCCGCAGCGTTATTCTTGGAACGTGTCCTCGCACCCGTACCTCCTCTCCGATAATCCAATCGCCTTCGCCCATCGCGGTGGAGCCGCGGAAGCGCCGGAGAACACCGTTGAGGCCTTTCAGCACGCCATAGACCTTGGATATCGCTATATCGAAACCGACGCGCAGCTAAGCGCTGACGGAATCCCGGTGGCATTCCACGATTCCAGCGTCGACCGGGTCACCGATCGGGAAGGGGCGGTCAGCGAACTCACGTGGGACGAACTCTCCGAATTGATAGTCCACCCCGAGCAGGGCGGTGGCCGCTTGGCCAGCATCGAGCAACTACTACGAGATTTTCCGGACACTCGATTCAACATCGATGCCAAGACCACCGCGGTCGTCGACCCGTTACTCGATGTGATCGAGGCCGCCGATGCACTCGATCGCGTATGTGTAGCGTCGTTCTTCGATCACCGGTTGGCCAAGGTGCGCGACCGTGTCGGCGATTCGGGTTGCGTTAGCCAGGGCCCGTTCGACACCATCATCACGCTCGCCCGCGGCAAGTTCGGCGCCGCCAGCGACTCGATTGGGAACCGCCCGATGCAACTGCCCGACACCCTTGGTCCACTGCCGATGCCATTCCCCCAGATCGTCGCCGCCGGGAACGCGACCGGTTCACCGGTTCATGTGTGGACCGTCGACGACCCCGCCCGCATGCACGAACTGTTCGATATGGGCGTCCATGGCATCATGACCGATCGTCCAACGGTGCTGCGCGACGTGCTCATCGAGCGAGGACAATGGTCCGACGCTTCGTAAGCGTTGCCGACCCTGCTCGCGTTTACTCCTTGAGCGCCACCGCGTTGGGCGTGACGTTCATCTTCGGCTCGTAGGCAGCCGTTTCGACATCTTCTCGAGCGGTGCCGTCGTAGGTCGAGCGCAACTGCTCCGCGCAGACGCTACAAACGCCGTAATATTCGGCGTCGCCCAACGATTGTGAACAACGTGGGCATGTCGAAGTGAGACCATCTTCCATCGGCCACATCCTAGTACCGTTGTCTGCGTGGAGGGTCTTGGAGAATTCTGGCTAACAGCGTTCTTCATCGCCCTTGCCGCGCTGCCCATCGTGTTCGTCGGGCTCGCGTTTCTGCACGCGGCGCGCGCTCCCAAGTGGGCGTGGGTGATGTCAGGACGAACCCAGATCTTTTGGATCGCAGGGCTTCTCGTCGGGGCCGGAGTCGTCTTCGCGGGAGTCCCAGCAGCCGCGTACTACTTCTGGAAGATCCGACCGGTGCTCGATCGGCTAGAACGCGGAGATCTCGCCGACATCGCTGTCGACGAGATCTAACGCGTAGTTCTTTATCGGTGCGTTGGACGCTTAGGTCTGTGCTCGCAACAGTGCGTGCTCAACGAGAACGAGCAGCGTTTCCTTCGTCCGCTCACGATCACGAGCGTCGGTGGCGACGACCGGGATGTCATGAGGCAGATCGAGTGCTTCGCGAACAGATTCTGGCGAGTGGTGCAGGTCACCGTGGAAGGCGTTGATCGCAACCACAAATGGCACTTGGGCTTTCTCGAAGTACTCGACAGCACCGAAGGAATCTTCGAAGCGTCGGGTATCCAGCAAGACCACAGCGCCGATGGCACCACGGGTCATTTCATCCCACATGAAGCGGAAACGGTCCTGACCAGGCGTACCGAATAGATACAAGACAAGGTCTTGACCGAGGCCGACTCGACCAAAGTCCATCGCCACGGTGGTGGATGTCTTGGTCTCGCCAGCGTCACCCTCATCATCGACATCAGCAGACACTGTGGTCAGCGCCGCTTCGGTCGTCAGGGGGTCGATTTCACTGATGGACGTAACAAAGGTTGTCTTGCCAACGGCGTAGCCACCAGCTACCACGATCTTTACTGGGAGCGGAACTGATTCCGTCTCGCTCGGTGCATCGAAACTAGAGTCTACGGAGACCATCACGAACCCTTTCCAGGAGAGCAGTGTCGGCCTTAACCGTCATCGCCTTGGTTTGTACGTGCCCTTCGACGCTTAGGTCACCCACGAGCACGCGAATGGCGCCAATGGGTAGTCGAAGGTGGGCAGAAAGTTCTGCTACCGCTATAGGCGACTCGGCCAAGCGGAGAATATCGCGGCGTTCGAAAGCAGCCATTTGCATGCTCTCCAAACCGCGTTGTGTAGTTCGAACGAGCGCTTCGAAGGGAATGTCGACATCGACACGCGTCCGGCCGCCGGTGACCGCATAAGGCGGTACACGGAGCCGGGAACGTCCCCCGCTCTGCTCGTTGCTCGTGTCCTGGGCGGTCATCGTGGCAATGAGCTCACAAGCTGTGCTCGAAGTTCAGGCGTGAGAACACGACCTGCCTTCTCTACGAGAACGGCCATCTCATAGCCAACAAAGCCAATGTCGCAGTTCGCATCAGCGACTACGCCGAGAGCTGAACCATCACTAATGCCCGTTACGAGCAAGAGTGCGTTATCCATCTCAACAATGACTTCGTTGACCTTGCCGCCGCCGAAGCGGCCTGCAGCGCCGTAGGCAAGACCGATTAGACCCGATGCGACCGCTGCAAAGCGATCACCACCAGCTCGGTCCAAGCCCTTCGACATGGCCATCAAGAGACCATCCGATGAGACCACGATCGCTTCGACCACACCTGGGGTTTGGTCGACAAAGCTCGAGATCAGCCAGCTGACATCTTCAACCTGGGTCATGATTCTCCATCCGTTCGGGAGCCTCTACCGCGCTCCAGTCCTGTCTTATATCGGGACAACATGCTCCTGACCTGATCAGGAGATCTTTGCGATGGTGCCGTTCGGTCATCATCGAGACTTACTGCTTCTTCTTCCGAGCTGGAAGAACGCTTGCGTTTTGTGAGACCCGACGACGTTACCTCTGCAGGCGCTTCAACGGGGCTCGGGGCCGCAGCGGGAGGAGGCGTCGGGACATCGAGGGGTGCCGTAGGTGGAGCAACAACCTCGGGTTGAGGAACTCCAGCGATAGGTGCAGCTGGCGCCGATGCCGGTGTCGGCATAACCGTCGGGAATGCAGGTGCAGCCGGTGCAGCCGGTACTTCTGGCATTGGGGCAGGTGCCGGCATAGGCGCTGGCATTGGGGCAGGTTGCGCAGCGGCCGGAGGCATCACTGGCGCAGCCGGAGCCTCAGGCATTGGAGCCGGAGCTGGTGCAGGCATTGGTGCCGGTGCCGGTGCCGGTGCTGGCATTGGTGCCGGTTGTGCAGCGGCCGGAGGCATGACCGGCGCAGCCGGAGCCTCAGGCATTGCTGGAGC
>CAZTDG010000212.1:0-4784 GCA_964612655.1 uncultured Acidimicrobiales bacterium
TCCTGACGCTGGCGGCGTAGCAATTGTCACCGACCATGAGCATGCACACGCCATCACCACGCAACTCACGGCATTGACCGGAGAGCCGCCCACGCTGATCCTCAGTGACGATCCGTCCGCGTCGACCAAGATCGATGAGTTCGCCAAGAGCGACGCCAAGTGGGTAGTTGCGGTGCGCATGATCTCCGAGGGCGTTGACGTTCCGCGACTGCGTGTGGCGGTCTTTGCTACTACGACGACCACCGCGTTGTTCTTTCGACAGGCCGTCGGGCGAATCGCACGCTGGATTCCCGGCTACAAGGCCCAACCGTCCTACTTCTTTATCCCCGACGACCACCGTCTTCGTCAACACGCTGCCATGATCGCAACCGAACGCCGCCACTCGGTCGACAAGCGTCCGACGACCGAGACCATCCGCGAAGCCCACTTCGACCACCCGACCGAACAGATGTCGCTGTTCGCGGCCCTGTCGTCGACCGTCGTCGATGAGATCGATACCGCCGATGGGCTCGACCCAAGTGAAGCTGCCATCATCGCGTCGGGAGCAGACTTGGTCGGGCACCCCTTCGACCTGCCACCGCCACCGCCGCTTGCCGGGCGCGGGGCGACGCCGGCCGTCCCCGAAGAACTCGCACAACTTCGTAGCCGATTCGCGGGTAAGCGCGAACTACGAGACCGCAACGCCGATCGTGCTCGCACCATTGCCCGTATCGTCGGGTGGGAACACCGGGCGGTGAACGGCGAACTCAACCGCCGCAGCGGCGTGCACCGAATTACCGAGGCGACTGTTCAACAACTCGAACATCGCCTGGCGGTAGCCGATGATTGGCTTGAAGAGCTGACAGGGTCCTAGGACTTATCGCGATCGGCGGCGCGCCGTTCCTCTAGCTTCAGCCCGATCTCTTCCAACATGTTGAGGACTCCAGGGAACCCGGGGATGGAACGAAGGCTGCGGTCGGCGTAGAACGCAGCGAAAATGAAGCCGAAGAAGCCGGCGGCGGTCCCAACCAGGGTTCGGATGATCAAAAAGGCCGTGCCCGATTCGGACTCACCGAGCAGCCAGATCTCAAAGCCCACGGTGACCAACTGATAGACGGCGTAGGCCAACGTGATGTTGCGCATGGTCGACAGGTAGCGTTCGTGAGCCTGGGTCTGCTCGCTAAAGGGCAGTACGAGCGGTGCGAGCTTCGCAGCGAGGGCCTTACCGATAAGCACCGAAACCAACGCGGCCAATCCAAGAGCTACCTTCAGGCCGATTCCGATGGCCAAGAAGACGTCCTCGCCCCAGATCAGCCCGGCGATCCCGCGAAAGAAGAGATAGACCGCGATCGAGGGAATCCACCAGCCGATGGCCTCACCGCGACGCTGGCGCTGCACGACCGCCCAGGCAGCAGCCAAGGTCATGAGGATGACCGCAAGCCTGTCACCCCATAGGTCGTTGAAGAGCCGGGATCCGAGCTGTTCCCCAATGACGAATCCAGCGATAGGCAAAATGCCTTCGGTGGATGAACCTTTTCGATACGCGAGTGGAAGGTCGTCGTCGTGAGTGGTCATGGGTTGGTGTCTGGACTCAGGACTCAGAGGTTTCCCGAGACGATCAGAGCCACTAACACAGTATGCAGGGCATTAGCGACGATCACGAAGATGTGCCAGATCTCGTGGTAGCCGAACACGAGAGGATTCGGGTTGGGCCATTGGCTACCGACCACAAACGCCCCCAACGTGTAGATCGCAGCGCTCGCGAGGAGCAGCGTCAGCCCGGCTGAGCCCAAACCATCAGCGATCGCCCCAATAAACAGAATCGGCCACCAAGAAACGACCAAGAACAGGGCATTCGTGAATCCCCGTGGCGGATGAAACGGCGCCCAAATGAGCAATATGCCAATGGCAGAACCGATCCCCATGCCGAGGGTTAACCAGAATCCCGAGGCCCCGCCAATGGCGTAACCAACCGGCAGCGTCGAAGCCGCGATGAAGGCCATGATCATCGACTTATCGAGCTGAAAGAGAAAGTGCAGGCGGGCGGGATCCCAGACCTTGTGGTGCGCTGCGGCACTAACGGCATATAGCGCAATGCCTGCGAGTCCGTAGACGAGGGCCACAACAGCGCCACCAACGCTCTCGGCAAGCAATACAAGCCCGAGAGTTACGACCGCGGCGACGGGAACCATCCAGCGATGCATTCGACCCCGCCAGGCTGGCCGAGGGTTCTCGAGTACTCGACGAACCGAGGGGCTGAATTCTTCGTGCGTCGAATTCACCTGCGCAAGTGTGCCGCGCCATCACCAGAATTGTGCGACACCCCCAGGATTTCTCTGCAACTCACGGCACCTCGCTGAGCAAACCATCGGTAGCGTTAAGAGGTGCAATGGCTACCTCGCTCACGTGCTGCCATGGTTTTTGGCGTCCTGGTAGCGATCGTAGCGATCTCGGGTTTGGCCGTCGTCCACGAAGTTGCCCCGGCGACAGCCCAAGTCACGCCCCTCGAGGACGAGCCCGACGAAGCACCTACTCTCGGTCGAATCACCGGCTCACCCGACCCCGGTCCCGCACCCGAAGACGCGGGAGATCGAGGTGGGCTCATTCAACTCAGTCTCGCAGTACTTTTGTTTAGCGGGCTCATCTTCATCGCCTTCCGAATTCGCTCGGAGGTAACGAGAAACCGGGCCGGCAATAAGACCGAATGAGCACTAGGTCGGTAGTAGGGTCTGGCCCGTGCATCACCAGCTCTTCACCCTTCGACCTCACGGCGACGTCAACAAGTTCGAGGTTGAAGACGGTGCTATCCGAGGAGCGGTAGCGACCCTGCTCTCCGAGCGATCCTCGATCACCGATGTGCTCGTTGACATTCCACGCGTCTTGGAAAAGACACAAGATGCTTTCGATGTGCCCGGTGCTGACGATGCCGTACTTATCGCTATCTCTGCAGAAGAGGAGATCGATGCTCAGCCTGACATGTCGAAGCTGTCAGAGAACTTCGCAACAGTTGTTAGCCACGGCGAAGTGGACCGCATAGAAATCGTCGAGCGTGACCAGAGTTGGCCGGGAACCGCAACGCCTGGAACCGCGGTTCGGTTTCGAGCGAACAGTGCCCCGGGAATCGATACGCCGAGCCTCACGAACTGGGTGAAAGAAGTTCTTCTGCAATGCGCAGAGAAGCTGCCAGATGTCGGTATTCGAACGATGATGGCCACCGAAGCATCGGATCTGACCACGGTGAACATCTCGCTTTCGTTCCCGCGCGGAGCCGATCCCGCGGACACCCTCACGAGTCGGGCCCTCAAACCGTTCCTCGATAGCGAACTTCTCAACCTCGACTCGCTCACCGCCAACATGATGACCGAACACCGGATCTTCCCCAATCCCCAAACCTGGGCCTAGCGACGTTGGAACAGACCCGGTTACTGGTGGACTGTGACCCCGGAATCGACGACGCGTTCGCGATTCTGTGCGCATTGACGTATGGGGATCTCGCCGCGGTGACGACCGTGAGCGGAAACGTCCCGGTCGAGAATACGACTCGAAACGCTCGGTGGATTCTGGAATTGGCAGGCGCGCACGATGTACCGGTTCACGTTGGAGCTGGCGCCCCGCTGGAAATCGCTCCTGTCTTTGCCCAAGACATTCACGGAGCCTCGGGCCTGGGAACCTTCGTTACCCCTGACTCGTCCGTCCCGGTGAGCAACGTCAGGGCTGTCGACGCGATCCTTGCCCATTGCGAAACTGGCGACGCCGTGATCGTCGCGATCGGCCCGCTCACCAACATCGCCCAGGCGCTCATTGAAGACCCCACGCTCGCGGATCGAATTGGCCAGCTGCATTGGATGGGCGGCTCGGCCAAGGCCGGGAACACGACACCACACGCGGAGTTCAATGCCTGGGCCGACCCCCACGCGGTAGCGGTGACCCTGGCCAGCAACTGCCCGCTATCGATGTATGGACTTGATCTCACCTATCAAGTTCGCTTGAACAACGAGGCGATCGCCGAGCTACGAAACGCTGGCACCCCAACGAGTGTGCAGTTGGCCGATTTTCTCTCGCACTACCGATCGACCACATCAAGTGAAGAACTTGGGCAACCAATTCACGATGCGTGTGCTGTACTAGGTGCTACCCATCCTGAACTGTTCGCCCATTCACCTTCGCGTATTCTCGTCGAGACGGATTCTGTTGAAACCCGAGGAAAGACCATCGTGAGCGAGGACATATCGGCTCCCCACAGCCACGTGCATACCGTCGACGCAGATTCGGCGAGGTCAATGATCATTCGAGCGGCAATTGAACCTGGGGTACTGACGTGAGGGAATGGTTTCTATCCCTTGGTCCTGTGGAGTGGTTTCGTGAGCAGTTCACGGAGTGCCCCGAAGGCGCCCTCGACTGTGACTCGATCACCGCTCCCGACATGTTCCAGCTCGTGCTCATCGCGTGGGCGGTGGCCGCAGTAGCGCTGATCGCGCTCGACCGTCTGGGCAGCGGCCTTTTCGGTCGGAGTCGCCCACTGGCCCAGGAACCACCTGCGAAAGCACGCACCTGGCGTTGGGGACGACAGGCACCTCCCCCGAACTATTCACTACTTCCTCCGGGAACCACGGTGCAGCAAAGCGAGCCGCCACCCGTGCTCACCATGGCACCTGTTGATCGTCCCGCCCTGACGACGGGCACACCCGATGAACCGACACAGTCGCTCAGCGCTGTTGCGTTGCCGGGCGACGAGGTCCCCAACGACGCATTTTGGCAGGCGTTAGCGGTGAGCTCAGCTCCCCTGTTCGGGCTTGAGAATCACG
>CAZTDG010000213.1:0-4737 GCA_964612655.1 uncultured Acidimicrobiales bacterium
GTCCCGAACCGTTGCCCCGCGAGATGCCCAACACCAGCCCGGGTTAACGCCTCAACGGCAGTGGCGCGATCAGCGTCGTCGTACTCGTGCCACCACGGTTCGAGCGCACCGAACTTCGCGGTCATCACCACATCGGAGGCGACGAGATCGTTACGTATCTGGTCGGCGAGCGAAGCCGAGGCGTATCCGACCTTGGGCAACATCGGGCGAATGTCGGCTCGTCCGAGTTCTACGCCGAGGACGGCTAGGCGTCCCTGCGATGGGTGTAAACGAAGTGCCGCGATTCGGGCAAGTGTGGTCTTGCCGGACCCATTTGGGCCGAGGACAGCCCAGCGCTCGCCCTCGTTAATCGCCCAATCGATGCCGTGAAGAATCGCTGTTCCGTCGATGCTGCGATGGACCCCTTCCATCTCCATAACGGCGGCGGAGTTGTTCGTGGTCATGTTGTCATCGCCAGTGCTGCCGCGGGGCCGGGAAGTTCGAAGCCGAGCTCGAGTGCCCGCTGTATGTCGAGGGCGACATCACTCGCCCGCGGCCCAAGCGAGGCATCGGCGGGGCCACCGGTGAGCAATGCAGCGTCAAGGTCCATGTTCTCGGCCAAGACGGATGCGAACTGCAGTCGGTTGAGTCGCTCGGCGCCAGCGACATGAAGCACTCCCGTGGCCGGAACCTCGGTCGCCAAAGCGCCGACGGCGGCTGCCAAGTGCTCGACATGGATCGGGCTCCGCCATTCATCGGTGAAGAACGAAATGTCTCCCTGGTCGATCGCGCGCCGCACGAGGCGTTCTTGTGGAGCGTCGGACGCTCCATAGATGAGCGAAGTTCGGACGCTCACCGAATTCGGATTCGCTGCTGCGACAAGTTCTTCTGCACGAGCCTTCGCTCGGCCGTAATCGTTGATGGGGGAGACGGGGTCATCCTCGTTGTAGGGGCGCTCGAGGTCGCCGTCGAAGACCAGGTCGGTGGAGACGTGCACGATTCGGGCATCCGCGTCGGCGGCTGCGCTCGCCAGATTCCCGGCGCCGTCGGAGCAAATCTCCTCGGCCCGCTCACCGCTTTGGCGATACGCGGCGTTGATGATCGCAGTGGGCGCAACCTCCGCAACGATGCCTCGCACCTGTTCCAGGTCGAGGATGTCGCATCGATGCCAGTGTTCATCGTCGAGAGCGTCCGCCGGTTGGGGAGCGCTGCTGAGATACGTGGCGTCGACGGATACACCCTGTGCAATCGCCCAGGCGACGGTTGTTCGGCCCAGGAATCCGCTGCCGCCCACGACGGGCAAACGATGCGTTTCCGGTGCGGTGGTCAAGTCGCTCAGGCGCCCATCGCGTGGTAGCCGCCATCGACGTGGATCATCGACCCGGTGGTCGCAGGGAACCAGTCGCTAAGCATCGCTACCGTCGAGCGGGCCACACCGGAGGAGTCCCGAACGTCCCAACCCAGCGGCGCCTTGTCGTCCCAAACATCCTCGAACTTGGAGAAAGCCGGAATCGACTTGGCCGCAATCGTGCGGATCGGTCCTGCGGCCACCAAATTGAAACGCACGTTGGCAGGGCCGTGAGCCTTGGCTAGATATCGGTTGGTCGACTCGAGGGCAGCTTTTGCGACACCCATCCAGTTGTAGGCCGGCCAGGCGACGGTGGCATCGAAGTCGAGGCCCACGACCGAGCCGCCTTCGGTCATCAACGGCGTGACGACCTCGGCGAGCGTCTTGTAGCTGTAGGCAGAAATCTCCAGAGCAACCTTTACGTCGTCCCACGACGCTCCCATGAAGTCATCACCAAGGCATGCCTCAGGAGCGAACCCGATCGCGTGGAGCGCGGCATCTACTCGGCCCCACTTTTCCTGAAGGGCGTTACGCACCTCGGTGACATGATCGGGGTTCGTGACATCGAGTTCGAGTACGTCGGGCTCGGTGTTGAGTTTGCGAGCCGTGCGATTGGTCAACGATAGCCCGCGGCCGGCGCCGGTCAAGATGATGTTTGCCCCTTCGGCCTGCGCCAACTGCGCAACGCCGAATGCGAGCGATGCATCGGTGAGCACACCGGTAATCAGAACGTTCTTTCCATCAAGGATTCCCATCCCGGCAGTCTTGACCACGATGCGTGAAACGTCCAACATGCGATCCAACTTTCAGGTCACCTTGGGTCGAGCGCCGGTTGAGCGAGCTTTCGCGGCGGTGCTTGCTAGCGTCGTGCGATGGCTCACATGTCGATCTATGACACGGCGACTAGCGAAGTGTCTCCACTCATCGTCGACGATGTGGTGCGCATCTACATCTGCGGGATTACTCCCTACGACGCCACACATCTCGGCCACGCTGCCACCTACGTGACCTACGACGTCTTGCACCGCCGCCTTGTCGATCGAGGCCACGAGGTCCAAATGGTGCGCAACATCACCGATATCGACAACGACTTGCTCGCGCGGGCCAAGCGTGACCAGGTGCACTATCTCGACCTGGCCTTCGGCCAGAAGCGACGCTTCGATGATGACCTCGCCGCCCTTGGGGTACTCGACCCGTGGAGCGAGCCACGGGCAACCTCGGCTATTCCCGAGATCCGCGGCCTCATCGCCAAACTCCTCGAATCTGAGGCCGCCTATGCCGTCGACGGGACGGTCTACTTCGATCATCGAGCGTCAGAGACGTTCGGTTCGGTCAGCGGGTTCAGTCGGGTCGATATGCGCGCGATCGGGGCCGGGCGTGGCGAGGACCCACACGATCCGAACAAGCAGCACCCGTTAGACACCATCGTCTGGCAGCCATCACAACCAGGCGAGCCGTACTGGGAGGCGCCGTGGGGAACCGGCCGCCCCGGATGGCACATCGAATGCACGGCTTTGTCGATACGGGAACTTTCCAAGATCGACATTCACGGAGGCGGGTGCGACCTGGTCTATCCCCATCATGAGTTCTGTGCCGCACAACTCGATGCGCTCGGCGAAGCGCCCATCGGGCATTGGATGCATCAATCGTGTGTGCATCTCGCCGGTGAACCAATGAGCAAATCCACCGGCAACCTGATCTTCGTTCGTGAGCTCCTCGAGCGTCACGATCCAATGGTGATTCGATTGGCTGTGCTGTCCCAGCACTATCGCACCACCAGCTGGGAGTGGAAGGACGCGCTGCTCGATGAGGCGAAGGATCGCCTAGCGAGCTGGGGACGTCATGGCGATAGCAAGGCCGATTCGCCGAGCGAAGTGCTCAAAGTCGTACGAGCAGCGCTCGACGACGACCTCGACGTCCCCAAAGCAATCGACGCCATCGACTCGTTTGCAGCCGATGGCGTCAACGTTGTTGATGGAGCGAACCTGCTCGGAGTCAGTCTCGCTTAGTTCAGAACCTGATTGATCTGCTCGCAACCAGCGGCGGAGTCACCGCTGTTGTTCGGAGCCACCGATCCATCGCTAAGGACGACGAGTTCTGGCCAGCAACGGTCGAAGCCGTTGCCGCCATCGAGTTCGTCGTCGCCGGTGCCGCCACTGAGCAGGTCGTTCGCGTTGTCGCCAGCGACGACGTCGTCACCGTGGAAACCATCGAGAACATCGAGGCCGGTTCGACCGCTGAGGTTGTCGTTGCCGCCCTCGCCACCGAGATAGTCCGGGCCGCCGCCGCCGATGATCGTATCGTTGCCACCGGGGTGTTCGACGCCGCTACCGATCGGCTCATCAAAGGCTTGGCCATCGTCACCGAGGAGGTGGTCGGCGCCACCGCCACCGTCGATGAAATCGTTGCCGAGCCCTCCGAGGATGTCGTCGTCCCCGGCGTTGCCCGAGATCTGATCGTCGTGGTTGCCGCCATCGATCACGTCGTTACCAGACCCGCCGGTGATGATGTCGTCGTTCCGTCCACCAAAGATGACGTCGTCGCCCTCAGCGCCGTCCAGGATGTCATCGCCGGGACTGCCGGCCAGTTCGTCGTTGCCTGAGCCTCCGAAGATCATGTCGTGACGGGCGCCGCCCTTGATGAGGTCGTCGCCTTCGTTGCCGTGGATTTCGTCATTGCCGAGCGCTCCACGCAGCTCGTCGTCACCCGTGCCACCGAAGATGTCGTCGGCGCCGCTGCCGCCCTTGACGAAGTCGTCGCCCTCTTCGGCGAAGATGATGTCAGCGCCGAGACCGCCGATGATCTCGTCGTCGCCGTCTCCGCCACAGATGATGTCGTTTCCGGCCAGTCCTCGAATCATGTTGTTGCCGGGGCCAGCCAAGATGACATCGTCCCCGGTCGTGCCAACGATGGTCGAGGCGTTGCTTTCAATCGTGGGAACTTGGCCTCCACAGGTCGCTTGGGCGCCGGCCGGCGCGATTGCGAAAAGAGAAGCGATAAGGGCGGCGGCGATTGCCGATCCCAGCTTTGCGTTCCTGAGCGTCATGTTTGTTGGTCCCTTCATGCCCGCGTGGGGTAATCGTACTTACTTGTTCGATCTTGCATGGACCACCACATGCGATGTCGAACAAGTACTCGGCTAAACGATAGTGTTTCTTGACTATGAGTGACCTAGTCGTGACCCTTCCTGATGGATCTCAGCGTGAATTGGCTGAAGGCTCTACCGCGGCTGACCTGGCGGCCGATATCGGCCCTGGTCTCGCCAAAGCAGCGTTAATCGCCACTGTCGACGGTGAGGCTGTGGACCTCGATGTTCCCCTTCGCGACGGTGCGGAGGTATCGCTGGTTACCGACCGCGATGACCTCGGTCTTGAAACGTTGCGCCATTCGACGGCGCATTTGATGGCTCA
>CAZTDG010000214.1:0-4736 GCA_964612655.1 uncultured Acidimicrobiales bacterium
CGGAGGTTCGTCTCGATCAACCCAGCCGCTCCAGCTGCCGACATACAGCTTCGCCTGGCCGAGCCCTGCGAGTTCCGCGGCGAGCAGGTTGTGGCAGGCGGTGACGCCGGAACCGCAGTAGAAGATGGTGTCGGCGTCGACCTCTTCTTCCCTGAAACGACTGGTCAGTTCCTGGATCGACACGAGCGATCCGTCTTCGAGGTTCTCCGCGAAGGGAAGGTTGATCGCACCGGGGATGTGCCCGGCGATGGGGTCGATCGGTTCGATCCTGCCCTCGTAACGGTCGGCGCCTCGGCTGTCGACGACCAGTCCCCGGGCTTCGATCACGGCGGCGACGTCATCGGCGGTAGCGAGAGCGTCAGGTGGGAAAGGCCGCGCCGGAGTCGTTACCCCATCGAAGGTCCGATCATCGGATTCGAGTGGCTCGTCCCAGGCAGCGATTCCCCCGTCGAGTACCGCGGCCGGTTGCCCGAGGGTCCGAAGCATCCAGACGAACCGAGCTGCGATAGCGCCGCCGACATCGTCGTAGGCAACAACGGTCGTGTCTTCGCTGATACCCGCCCGTCCGAGCGCGTCTGCGAAGTCCGATGGATCGGGCAGCGGGTGGCGACCCTTGCCAGTGCCAGACTCGACCGGCCCCGAAACGGCTGTCTCCAGATCGATGAAACGGGCACCCGGGATATGCCCGGCCCGATACTCGTCGAGGCCCTCTCGTTCGTCGAGGTATGACCGACAGTCGCAAACGACGACCTCAGACGAGGCACCGTCGAGCATCTCCCGAAGATCAACAGCGGTAACAAATGGAGAGAGCTGGACGTCGCCCATCACCAGAAACTAGCGGCCGTCGACCGACCAGTGCCATGGCTCAGAAGGCAGGTTGAACAGGCCGTAGATTCCGGCGTGTTGTTCGAGCCAGACGAACGCGGGGTCGAGGCGTGTGATCACACGGCCCTCGATATGGAAATCGATCGCGAGACCAAGCTCATGTCGTGAGTGACCAGGACGTGCAGTAGGTGGGCTGCACTCCGATGACGGGGTCTCCCACGGGTCTTCACAGTTCTGGATGCGCAACTCGATCTGTCGTTCGTTGCTGCGCCAACCCCAACCGTTCAGCTGAACCCCGTCCTCACGAGCACGCTCGATCAGCGCTTCGAGCGAATCGGCGATCTCGACGTTTACGACGATGCCTTCGACCGTCACCAGATCGATGTCCTGGCCGTTTGCGGCGGTCAGCGAGCGGTCGAAGAGTTGCGTGTCGGGTTCGAGCTCTTCTTCTTCCGGGGCGAGTTCTTCCCAGATGGCCTCGATGCCATCGTCGGTTCCGATGATGACGACCTCTTCGTCGGCATTTCCGAACCGGTCGTAGAACTCGACGACGTCGGTGGTATCGCTTAGTTCTGATCGGATGGCGATCGAATCCAGTCCGTCGCCGTTCCAATCGCCGACGAGGGCTTCAGCGCCGGGGGCAGTCTCGACCCGCACCTGGGCGCCGTAAGGTCGGCCGTGCTCATCGAGTGGAATCGCAATAGCGATCGGCGAGAAGAACATCATCGAGCTGCCGCCGGTCTCCCACACGAATTCCGTGGCTGTGCCGTCGCCGTTCCAGTCGCCGAGTTGCAGCGCGATTTCCTCTGCGACGTCTTCGCCGTCCTCGGCTTCATCGGTCTCGGCTTCGTCGGTGTCTTCAGCCTCGGCGTCTTCAGCGTCCACCTTGCTGGAGGTCTCGCCGCCCACAAACTTCGCGATCGGTGAGTCAGCGAGAAGGTCGTTGTAGCGGGCCAGAACTCGTTGGCTCAGTCGCTCGCTACCGGTGTAGGCGCGCAACGCACGTACGTCGTCGCCGTCAGGACCCGCACCCATGGCGCAGAGGAACTCCGCTGCCGCAGCGGATGCGTCCCAAAGATTCTGAGGATCCTCGACACCATCGCGGTTTGCGTCACCGCCGTACAGCCGCCATGAAACCGGCAACAGTTGGAAAGGCCCGACGGGACGATCCCAAACATCATCGTCATCGATAGCGCCGAAATCGGTGTCGATCAACGTTGCGAGGTTCGCACGGCTGCCGTCGCCCGACTCGCCGTAGAGCGAGGGTATGAGCGTGCCGCTCGCGTTGTATTGGAATCCCTCTAGGAGGCCATGATCGGAGGCCGCGCTTGCGACCGCACCAATGAGTTCACCGCTAACCCGACACGAGGAACCGCTGCCCGCCCACTCGTACACCACGAACGGGTCGAGGGTCGGGGCGTCCTCGTTCAATCGTTCTTCGGGATCGAAGTCGATGGTCTGAGCGCCAGCCAGCCCCACCATGAGGAGGGAGGCACCGGCGACGAGCGAGAAGCTGAAGAAGAACCAGAAGAGCGAGAGTGACTTGCGCATAACTAGACGGAGAGCGAGAGACGGGCAGATAGCGCCCCGCAGGACCAAGTACGGGACGCCATGTGCCAGTTTGCGGGCTATGCGGTGGCTGCACTTGCCCACAAGATCGCTGTCTTACCTCCATTGCGATTTGCGTTCGACATGAACTTATTTTCCGCCGCGCGGTTTAGCCAACAGATGCGACAGTGGTTCACAAGCTCTTCTCTCCGCGTTAAGAAGCGTTACGAAACCGCAGTCGATCAGGGTCACGATCAAGTCAATCCGAGTCATAACTGGACACGCCGAGCGCGGCCCTCCACCTCTTCATCGCCCTGGGATGCCAAGTCCCGTCGCGTAACCGTAGAATTTCGCTCGCCCATAAACCACTGATGGAGAGCACCCGCATGCTGAACGTGAACGAATACTTCGATGGCAACGTAAAGTCCGTGGGATTCCAAGGAGATCCACTGGCGTCGTCGGTCGGGGTGATGGCCCCAGGCGAATACGAATTCGGCACCAGCCAGAACGAAGTGATGACCGTGGTCGCAGGTGAGCTCGTCGTGTCACTGCCAGGTTCCGAAGACTTCCAGACCTACCCAGCGGGCTCGAGCTTCGAAGTCGCCGCGAACGAGAAGTTCCAAGTGAAGGTCGAGCGCGACACCGCGTACCTCTGCACCTACGAGTAACGCCGCAAGCACCGATCAGCTAAGATCGACCCGCCGGGCGGCACTCAGACTTGTAAGGATTGCCATGGCCCATCGCGCACCACGCTTCCTGATGGCTGCCGCACTCGTTGCGGTATTGCTTGGAACCTCGTTGATCACTTCGGCCGGAGCTGCCGATGCCGGCCTCGCCGACCGTGCCCCCGATCGCCTCGCCGTTGGCGGTGTCCTCCATAGCTACGACCCCGGGTGGGACGACGGGCTCTACGCCACAACCGCGGCGACCGAGTTCGACGCCATCACCACAACCGCCTACATGCCCTTCGGTGTCCACCCGACCCCGAACCTCATCGATACCGAACCACTCGAAGACGTCGTCGAATGGGCTCGGGCGCGCGACCTGCGAGTACATGGCCATCCACTGCTCTACCCCGCTGTGAACCAACGACTCGACTGGTACGCCGCGCTTGAGGGCGGGCATCGAGACGTGCTGGAGAACTACGTCCGAACCGTGGCCGGGTCGACGGCTGGCGATGTGTGGGTGTGGGACGTCGTGAACGAACTCTTCGCCGATCCCGGCGACCCGCAAGTCGATGGCCGCGGTCTTCGAACCAGCTACGTCGAATACGACGTGTTCAACGGCAACTACGACGACGTCTTCCGGTGGGCACGCGAGGCAGACCCGAACGCAAAGCTCATCCTCAACGACTACGGCGCCGAAGAGCTGACCGAGAAGGCGGACAACATCTTGGCCGAGGTCATCGCCATGCGAGACCGAGGTGTCCCCATCGATGGTGTCGGCTTCCAGTTCCACCTCGGTACCGATCCCGACTTCTGGAGCATTCGCCAGAACCTCCAACGCTTCGCCGACGCTGGGTTCGATCTGTACATCACCGAAGTAGATGTCGAGATCGTCAACCGACCGTCGGGCGATGCGCCTCTGACTCGAGACGAACGCCTGCTGCAACGTGCCATCTTCGAAGAGGTCACCCGCATCGCACTCGAGCAACCCGCAGTGAAGTCTTTGCTGTTGTGGGACTTCGCCGACGAACGCTCGTGGCTGCACCCAGCAAGGGACGCTGGCGGCCCCGTGCCTCAAGGCCTGTACGCCTACCCGACGATCTTCAACGAACCATCCGTCGGTGAGGAGCTGCGACCCAAGGCCGGCTACCGCGCCATGATCGAAGCCTTCGAGGATCATCTCAACAACCCGATTCGACGCACCGACACCCGCCGCTTGCAGGTCGAGAATGGCGCCGACGAGTTGTTCTTCGGCAGAGGCGCCGCGGCTACGTCAAACGAGGTGCCGGGCGATGGCACCTTTGTCGGCGAGCTCACGCCTGCCCGCGAAGACTGGCTCAGCCTGCAGTGGACCTTTGAACCGGTAGGCGACAACGTCTTTCGGATCCGCTCCGCCTGGCCCGACGAAAACGGCACCTACGACTACCTCACCCGAGTCGGTCGGGCGACCGGTGGCGGGAACTTCGAACCCACCGATCAAATCGGGTTCGAGGAGTTGAACCCCAACTGGCCGAGCCAACAATGGCGACTGGAACGGCTCGGCAACTTCCGCTTCCGGGTGATCAACATGTGGGAACCCCACACCGGTGCGCTGACCAACTCAGCCGATGGCCCGAGTCTCGATCTGGCGGGCGCGCCGGAGAATCTCCAAAGCTGGAAGATCCCTCGCTTGTAGGCCTACGCGTCGATGAGTTCTCG
>CAZTDG010000215.1:0-4697 GCA_964612655.1 uncultured Acidimicrobiales bacterium
ACGACAGCACACCGTTGCTAATTGAGCATTCGAAGGTGGTCGGCACTGGCACGGGATCTGGTGTCGGATCTGGTGTCGGATCTGGTGTCGGATCTGGTGTCGGATCTGGTGTCGGATCTGGTGTTGGGTCTGGCTCCGGCGCAGGGTCAGGCTCGCCGGCGACGTTGCCGTCACAGATGGCATCAGTCACCACACCATCAAGGCGAAAACGCACCAGGTACTGCTCATCGGTACCCGACACCGCAAGCGACAACCCAGCGGTTCCCCCGACATAGGTCTCCACACCACCATTAATCGAGCGCACAAAATACCGAGACGCGCCCTGATCGTTCCACGACAGAACGCCACCATCCAACGAACACGCAAACACACCCGGATCCGGCTCCGGCTCCGGATCCGGGTCCGGCACAGAGGTACGGAACGGACCGGTTATCTCATAGGTTTGGCCTGGGTGGCGTTGGGAGCTGAAGTACAAACGAGTTCCGCTTGGATCGAACGCGACACCCGTGAGCTCAGTATCGCTCTGGCCTTCGACACGTAGGAACGGGTTCGCTCCGCCCTCAACAGGGACGACAACCAGTTCGAGGTTGCCGCCGTCTTCGCACACAAAGACGTCGCCAACATCGGCGATCGTCACGTTGTCCGAACCGCTCAATACCGGCTCGGGCGAGGTGTCTTCGTCGTAAATGATTTCAAGCTCATTCGTAGACGGGGTGTAGGACCAAACCCGGTCGTCACCGGTGCTGGCCACGACGAGGCGGCCCCCTGCGAAGAACGCGCCTTCGCCGCGGTTGAAGATCTTCATGGTCGGAACCTGGAACCGGGTTTCGATAGGGCGACCGCGTGGATCCGGGATAACCGCCCAATCGATGACTCCACCGACTTCGGTCATCACTTCGAGCACACCCGTCGACAAATCGCCAGCGATCGTCGGGATAAAGCGATAGAGACCGCCATCTCGCTGGTCCTCGGTCAGATAGACGATGCTCGTCTCGGGGTCGACGGCAGCAGCTTCATGGCCGAAGGCACCCATCGCTGGTCGAACCACCGCTGGCTCTACACCGAATGGATCACATTCATAGACCTGTCCGTTCCGTGAGATCTCCTCACAGCTAAGCCAGGTTCCCCATGGGGTTGGCCCGCCGCTGCAGTTGCGGAACGTCCCACTGAGAATCGAACGGGAATCGACGATGTCGCCGGCTGCATCGAACCGGACCATCGAGGCTCCACCTTGGGCCTCACCGACTTCAGAGTTCGAGACGTAGATCCAACCACCGTCTCCCGTGGGGAACGTCGCGCCACCGTCTGGGGCACCGTGCCAGATGAAGCCCGTGTCTCCTACCGCCTGGCCAGTCTCGGCAATCAGCCGCGAAGTGAAGCCGGCGGGAAGCCGAAGCCCGAGGGCATCGGGAGGCTGAAGGAACCCGTACGGGCCTCCGTTGGGCGCTGCCGCAGCCCTAGGAAGACCAACAGGAAGAATCGCTATGGCACCACCGGCTGCAAGGGCCTGTAGGACGGTCCGCCGACTATGTAACTGTGGCATTCGCTGCTTTCGTCCGCCTGAGTTAGCTCCATTTTCATTGATGAGCAGCCAAAGTGGTGAGACCCCTGGCAATTTTTGCTAGGAACCACCAGTTGTGGGGCACATTCACGCAAAAGTGTCGATCAGTGGGACGAATCGAGCCGTCCGGCGGTCGTCGTAGCGGACTGCGAGAGTTGCTTGACCTTGGGAGCGACCAGCTTGTCGAGCAGGTGGTCTTCAACACGTAGAGCCTGGTAGTTCGCCTCACCGGCGACGAAGCCAGGCAATGGCTCGACGACTACGTCGAGGTTCGGGTAGTGAAAGAACGCGACGGATCGACGGAACGGCGCCGAACCAGCTTCCATCGGGACGACCCGATGAAGAATCGATGGCCACTGGTCGTTGGTCGCCATGGCGAGGAGATCACCCACATTGACCAAAACCGCCTCGGCGTCGGGGATGATGTCCACCCATTCGCCATCAGCGTCGACGATCTGCAGGCCTTTGACCGGTTCGGCATCGAGGATCGTGAAGCTCGTGTAATCCGAGTGCGCTCCCATACGTTGCTGGCCAGCGACCACACGTTCGGCGCCGTCGGGGTCGGGCCGGTAGTTGATCGCCGCGGCGGTGTCAGGACCATTGCCAGAGTTCGCGGCAAGCCCTGTCCACCCGGTCAGTTCCTCCACCATCGCGTCGAGGCGTTGAGCCAACCTGGCGAACTCGCCAAACATCTCGGCGAGAGCGCTGGAGAACTCGGGCACGACCTCATCGGGCCATGGCGTGTTTTGCATCAGCCGATGCGACGCACCATCCGCGGGATCGGGTGCAGCATTGAAACTTTCAAAAAGATCGGGGGGCGACTCTTCACCCAAGGAGTAGCTCAGCGCCTCACTTCCCCGAGAGCGATAGCCACGGTTCGCCTCGGGCTCGGGGTGCACAAACCGCTGCTTGGCGTCGATCGAGAGGTCAAAGAACTGGTCACACGCGCTGCGATAGCGGGCGCGCACATCTGGATCGAGGCCGTGATTCTCTAGCTGCACAAACCCGGTGCGGGCCAAGGCCGCACCGAACAAAACCGCCGCTTCAGGTGACTGCAGGTCGACGGTGTCAATCGGCATAGTGCTACCTGTTTGCATGCATTCACCCTAGGCTGGTGGGTCGACGTTTTGAAGGGCCGATCGTGGCTGACATATCCGAAATACCCATCGAGCCCGCTGTTGCTCTCGAAAAGCCAGCGGGCTTCCATGGATTGGGTCTAGGACCAGATCTCACGAAAGCCCTCGATCGGTTGGGATATGAAGAGCCGACCCCGATTCAAAGCGAGGCAATCCCGGTTCTGCTGACGGGTGTCGACGTCGTCGGCCAAGCCGCCACCGGTACCGGCAAGACCGCGGCCTTTGCGCTTCCCGTCCTCGAGTCGCTCTCGAACGAACGCGAAGCCTTTCCTAGCGCTCTCGTTCTCGCTCCCACACGCGAACTCGCCTCCCAAGTAGCTGTTGCCTTCCGCTCCTATGGCAAAGAGTTCCGCGTGCGGGTGGCTGAGCTCATCGGTGGTCAGCCAATCGGGCCGCAGATGCGCGACCTCCGGAACAACCCGCAGGTGATTGTGGCGACCCCGGGTCGCGCCATCGACCACCTCGGCAGAGGCTCGCTCAGCCTCGACGGTGTCGCCACGGTGATCCTCGACGAAGCCGACGAGATGCTCGACATGGGATTCGCCGAAGACATCGAGCTCCTGCTCGACCATGCGCCCAAGGACCGCCAAACCGTTCTCTTCTCGGCGACGATGCCTCCACGCATCAACGCCCTCATCAAGAAGCACCTTCGCGACCCGGAACGTATCGCCATCAAGGCGGCGTCGAGCGATGAAGTTCCGCTTATTGAGCAACGCCTCTACGTCGTGAAGAAGATGCACAAGGCTGCTGCGGTCGCACGGGTCCTCGACTTTGAGCAGCCTGGTTCGGCGATCGTGTTTTGTCGAACTCGAACCGACGTTGACGAGCTGGCTGTGGCACTGAACCAGCGCAACTATCGTGCCGAGGCGCTCCACGGCGGTATGGATCAGGCGCAACGCGAGCGGGTGATGGGTCGGCTTCGAGATGGCACCGCCCAGTTACTGGTCGCCACTGACGTGGCGGCGCGTGGCCTCGACGTCTCAACGCTGACCCACGTCATCAACCACGACTTGCCAACCGCACCCGAGAGCTATCTGCACCGCATCGGACGCGTCGGTCGGGCCGGGCGAACGGGCACCGCCCTCTCCTTTGCCACTCCCCGCCAGCATCGCCTGGTGCAAAACATCGAACGCCTCGTGGGTCGAGAGATCCCGGTCCATCGAATTCCGAAGGCCGAAGACATCGCCGAGCAGCGACAGTCTCGGATGGTCGACGAGCTCCGAGAAGCGTTGACGTCGAGCGAACACGAAGACCTTCAAGGCGTGCTGCACGACCTGAAGGGTGAGGCCTCTGATCGAGCGATCGCACTCGCCGCCCTGCACGTACTCCGTCAAAGCCAAATGACGGTCGCCCAAGACGATCACATCCCCGATGCCTCAGCCACCTACGAGCGGGAGTCGCAAGGACGAGGGAAGGGTCGAGGCAAAGGCAAGCACCAGCGCTCCAACGACCGCGGTCACCGCGACTTCTCCGATCGCAAAGGCAAGAAGAGCAAGGGTGAGCGACGCGAGCCCGACCCCGACACCAGCTATGTGTACGTGGGAGTTGGATCTCGCGGCGGGGTACGCCCGGGCGACATCGTCGGCGCGATCGCGAACGAGACCAGTTTGTCCGGTCGCGAGATCGGACCGATCCGCATCAACGACCACTATTCGGTCGTGGGTGTGCCCGACAAAGCGATCGGTGAAGTGATCGCCGCGATCAACAGCACCACGGTCAAGGGCAAGAGGGCCAAGGCCCGCGAATACACACAGGACAAGCGTCAGCGACGGTAGATAGTGGGCTCGTCTGGCAAGGCGAATCCACCGGCTCTGATCGCGTCGCGGTACCAGTCGGCGCTCTTCTTCGGGCGACGTTCAAGGGTTTCTAGATCAACCTCGACGATGCCGAAGGTCGGCCCGTAACCCCACGCCCACTCGAAGTTGTCGAACAGCGACCACACGAGATATCCCTCGACGGGAACGCCATCGGCGATCGCACTGTGGACTTCGGTCAGGTGG
>CAZTDG010000216.1:0-4635 GCA_964612655.1 uncultured Acidimicrobiales bacterium
GGTGCACATCGATCACGTGCGTATCGCCGACCCAGTTCGGTCCCCACACGTGTTCGAGGATCGACTCTCGTGACCGCACGACGTTGGGGTCGATAGTCAGCGCGTCGAGAATGTCGAACTCGATCTTGGTCAGGTCGACCTGTTCACCATCGAGTGAAACCTCTCGGGCCGCGGCGTCGACGACCAGGTCACCGAAGTCTCGGTTGGAGGACTCGCCCTCTCCAAGTGTGCGCGGCCGACGCAGCAGTACCCCGACTCGAGCCACGAGCTCGCGATTGCTGAATGGCTTGGTGATGTAGTCGTCGGCACCGGCGGCTAGCCCGACCAGCTTGTCGACTTCGTCGCTGCGGCTCGTGACCATGATGATGTAGGCGTCGGTGAACTTTCGGAACTCCGCACACAGATCCATGCCGTCGACGTCAGGCAGGACAAGATCCAAAATGATGACGACCGGCTCGGTAGACCGCGCGATCTCCAAGGCACGCGCACCATCGCCAGCTACCGAGACTCGGTAGCCCGCCTTCGATAGAGATTCGCGGTGAATGTGTTGGAACTCCGGTGCGTCCTCAACAACAAGAACATGTTCCTGCATATCTCTTTATCGGCAGGCGGAGTCTCGAGATTGATCTTCACGGCCGGTCCCAAAGGCCTGCGAGCGTGTGACGCAATTCTTTTTGTCATATGTTCGTAATCTTCTACATGTTTTCGTAATATGTGCCGAAGTACCTGAGGTGCCGAGGCACACCGTGCGGATTCGTGACCTTGTGAGGTTGATTATGAAGAAGTCAATGCAGATGTTGGTGGCTCTAGTAGCCATGTCGATGGTGCTTTGGGTTGCCGTCGACAGCACCTCCGAAGCTGACGCTTTGTCGAATGGCGTTGCCTTCGGTGCGTTCGTAAAGCCGGTCAACGGCCAGACGAACATCACGGCGATTCAGAACCTCGAACGACAACTCGGTGCTGAACTCCCCGTGATCCGCGCATTCTCCAACTGGGATGACAACATCGGCGCCGACCACAACCTTCACCGTTGGGTAAAGGACAACGACCGCGATCTTCTTGTTTCAATCAAAGCTCAACGAGACAACGGCGCGGTCATCAAGTGGCGCGACATCGCGAATGCGCAGCCCGGTTCGACGCTGTACCGGGACATGCAGGAACTCGCGAGCGGTGTACGTCGCCACGGCGACTCCATGACGGTGATCTTCCATCACGAGCCAGAGGCCGGCACGAATTCAGCGTTCGGAAATAACGAAGACTTCAAGGCAGCGTTCCGCAAGCTCCACAACGTCTTCGAGGCCGAGGGCGCGAACAACGCCCAGTTCGCCTGGGTCATGACGAATTGGGCGTTCGCTGTCGGCGATATCCGCCCTGACGACCCCCGTGTCGCCGATCGTTGGTATCCAGGCGATGACGTCGTCGATTTCATCGGCGCTGACCCATACAACTGGAACAACTGCCGAAACTCCACCACCGAACCGTGGCGCTCGCTTGAAGAGATCATCGAACCGTTCGTTCGTTGGGCGGACCGAAAGCCCAACAAGCCGTTGATCCTGGCCGAGTTCGGATCCGATGACGCCGGTGGCACCCGCAAGGCTGAGTGGATCGACGACGCACACTCGCTGTTCAAGAGTGGGAAGCACAAGGATCGATTCGCCGCCGTGATCTATTTCAGCTCCGATCACGCAGCAGCTGGCCACCCAAGCTGCGACTGGTTCCTCGACTCTTCTTCGAACACGCTCCAAGCGTCCAAGCGGCTTGCTCAGGACTCGTTCTTTCACACGTCGCTGAGTCGCTCCTCTTCAGCCCAAGCGCCTGCGCCCGCTCCGGCCCCGGCCCCGGCGCCAGCACCGGTTCCGGCTGCTGCGCCCGCTAGCCAAAGCGCGGACGTGCTTCGGTGCGGCGGCCGAGTGGTCACGATCGTCGGCACCCCCGGCGCAGATCGACTCATCGGCACGAATCGAGCTGACGTCATTCATGGCTTGGGTGGAAACGACACCATCCTCGGTGCGGACGGCGACGACATTATCTGTGGCGGCGGAGGCGACGACGCCATCGTCGGCGGAGCCGGTAGCGACGAGTTGTATGGCGACGACGGTGCTGACTTCCTCAAGGGCAGCAACGGGCCCGACACGCTGTACGGCGGTCAGGGCGTTGACCGACTCAACGGCGGACACGGCGCCGATACGCTCCGCGGTAACAGCGGCGACGACAGGCTTTTCGGCGGTCGCCACAAAGACGTACTGGTCGGCGGTGACGCAACCGACACGTGCAACGGTGGCGCCGGTGTCGACCAGCTGAATTGTGAATCAAGCCGCAACTAGCTCTTCGATGCGTCCCAGGTAGCGCAAAAGGGCGCCTTGACGCGTTCGATGCTTTTCACTACATTTCATGTTATGCCAATAATTCGCATGCATATGGGCAACGCAGAGGGGCTAGTCGACGCCTACGGCGATGCTTCGGCCAATGCGCGCGAAGCAATGGTGGCATTGTCGCCGCTGGTAACCGAGGCATACGCCCTGTTGAATCAGCCTGGCCAGAATCCGTCCTATGGGCCGATTCCGGCATTGACCGCGCTGGCCAACGACTTACGCATCGAGCGAGACGATGTTGCATGGCGAGTGGACTATCTTCGTTCCACCGATGCGCAGCCTCTAGGCCTCACTGGCCGGGTTCGAGCATTCATCCCCGCCGACCTCAACGCAGCATTCAGGCAAGCCGGGCTCACACCCGAAGAGATCGAAGCCGCCGAAGACATGATGCGCGATGGCGTGTCGTTCGATCACGCCACCGAAGCCGCGAAGTCTCGTGATCCCGAGGCCACGCTGGACCGGTTACGCCTCGCCGAACTCAACGACGAGATCGAAAACTGGTCGGGCAGCGACAACGACCCGATTCTCGACGCCATGTTGCGTGAGGCCCGCGACATCGAAGAGCGAATGGATGAGCGTCAACGAGAAGTAGACGACCTGTGGGCGGCGTTCCGGCGTCAAGAAGCCGAAGCATGGTCCACGCCCGAACGGACACCGTTCGAAGACGCCGAGCACGCACTCGATCAAATCCGCGACATCTTGGATACTGCGAAACAAGATCGCGGTGATGGCATCGGCTCTGCCAATGCTGACGGTGTCTGGTCGACCAACGACCTCAAGGCCATGATCGAAAACGAGCACGGCTATTACACCGACGAACAAGTCGAATATGCACGGATCGTCCTGGCGATGGCCGAGTCTTCGGAGGACGCCCGAGACCATCTGGGCATCAGTCAATCCGGTGGCGGATGGTCATTCTCCGATATTGGCCATCTCACGCTCGACGTGTTCGGCATGGTCCCAGTAGTCGGCAACGCAGCCGACGGCATCAACGCCGCCTGGTACGCAGCCGAAGGCGAGTACCTCGACGCAGCTCTGTCTTCCATTGCGCTACTGCCGGGCATCGGACAAGCCGCAACGTTGGCCAAACCCGCTATCAAGGCCGCAGCCGACGGACTAGTCTTCCGCAACCTCGACGAAGCACTCCAGTGGGCCAAACGCTGGCTCGAAGATGCGGGCATTCTTCGGCGTGGAGCCGATGAAAGTGCGGAAGTAGCTGCAAGAGGTGCAAATGGAGCACCGATTCCGCGTACAGGAGACCTCGACGTTGATCTGGCTCGGGCAATCGAACACCTCGAAACGCTTGATGGTCTCGATGTGCCTCATCAGCGGGCAATGGTTGATGGGATTCAGCGCAATATCGATGAAGGTGTCGAGCTGACACCAGCTCAGCGTTCCTTCTTAGACCATGAACTCTTGGAAGCTCAGTATGTTGCGGAGGGGATGGATCAGTACGCCGCTCACAACAGAGTTCTTGAGGACATCCCGCTCGGTGCTAATTTTGATCCGGAGGTGCTAATGGAGCATTCGGAGTGGTTTAGTCAGCCGTACTTCGACTACTGGGGACTGACCAAACCATGAGACACGAGCAAGCAACATCTGGTGGTTGGCGAGCAGCAGTTACTTGGAGCGAACCCACCCCGGAGGAGAAGGCCCTAAAGATTGAGCTAGACCGCAACCTCGGTGGCGTGTGGCCGAGCGTGATACTTCTCATGACGGCGACCCCTGCTCTCGGGACCGCAATCCATGTCGGGGCTGCAGGCGTATCCGAAGAGGTCGTTGAGGGGGCTCACGGTATTAAATACCGACGAGGAATTGACCCTCATTCAGTTACCGCAATACTCATTGGTGCGGCAGCCGGATTGGGTAAGCAGCACGGGGTCGAAATACGGATCGATTCTGGTGGAGTGTCGACTGATACGGCCGAAGGCATTTGCCGATTCGCTGCGGAGCTCGCTGCAACTCTAATTACGGCGGAGGGTTCGCCGGCGCTCGAAGAAGCGCTGGCGGGTTGTGTCCTCAACTGGGTTTGATCGGTCGTGCGCGGGCTCGCCGCTGCGGCGTTGTTCGAAATCATCCGGCTTGAGGCTGGATCGTCGGCCTGAGTTCTGCTTGCCGGGACGGTCGGGTCCTTGGTTTAGCGTGGCTTCATGAGAGTCTTGAAGAATGGCGATGTGTTCCTCGCAACCCGCATAACTGGCCCTACACACAACATGCTTACGCTCGATTTCACTGCAGGTCGAGATGCGTACGTAAAGGACCT
>CAZTDG010000217.1:0-4629 GCA_964612655.1 uncultured Acidimicrobiales bacterium
GTGCATGCTCATGGTCGGTGGCAATCACTAGGCCGCCAGCGTCAGGATGCTCCGCTCGAATTGCGTTCAGTCGACCTTCAGCTTTGGTGAGGACGGTCGGCAGCCAATTGCCGTCGGGGTCGAGCGCGGTACGAAGACGGGCGCTCCAGTCTTCGCGAGACACCGTGTCAGTAAAGGTCGCCTCCTTGATTGCCCCGCTCGCGTCTACCCACTCCATATGCCCGTCGAACCTCGGAAAGTAGACCGGCCGGACGACCCCACCTTCGGTGAGGGCATCGCCGTAGCCATATTCGATATCGGCGACGGCATCGCCGTGATCGCCGAAGGTGTAGCGGACGAATGGAATGGGGTTGTTGTCGCTGCGAAAGGGCGTGCCGGACAGGAGCAGGCGCACGTCGGCGGTACCGAACGCGTGATACACGCCGTCGCCCCAGGAGCGGTCGTTGGCCGCGTGATGAACCTCATCGAGCACCGCAATCCCGCCATTGATGAGTTCCCGGAGATGGTGGCGTGCCGATGCCGCTTGGGCGTAGGTCACGATCACCCCATGCATGTCCGACGACATGCCGCTCTCAGGGTGCCAATCTGGATCGAGATGTAATCCGAAGCGTGCCGCCGCCTCCGCCCACTGCTGTTTGAGGTGCGCGGTGGGCACCGTGATTACGACCGGTCGTGCGAGTCCCGCGAGTTCTGCGCGGATTGCAGCAAGTGCGAACGTGGTCTTGCCCGCACCCGGGCAAGCGACCGCCAAGAAGTCTGGGAGCGGGCGGTCGGCAAACGCGATTAGGGCGTCGCGCTGCCAGCGGCGGAGAGAGATCGTAGAACTCATCGAGCGATCAAACTACCGGGCGATAGTCTCGTGGTTGATGGAGCCGGTCGTCTTTCACATTATTTCTCGGACCGCCTGGAGCGATGCGCAGGCCGCGGAGACCTACGTCCCTGCAAGCTACGACGAAGAGGGATTCATCCATCTGTCGAAGCGAGACCAGATTCTGCGGCCAGCGAACTTGCTGTATCAAGGACATAGCGACCTCGTGTTGCTAGAAATCGAGAGCGCCTCGCTCGCGGCCGAGGTCCGCTACGAGCCTGGATCACATGGCGAGGACGAGCTATTTCCACACCTCTACGGGCCGCTCAACCTCGAGGCTGTGCGCGCAGTGCACGACTTCCCCTGCGAGCCCGACGGTAGCTTCATCCTGCCCAGCGCAATTACTGAAGAGGGCTGATCAACTCCGGGCGATCAGGAAATGCCGAGCGAGGAGTCGCTCACCGACGTGAGTCGTAGGTTGCTGAGCGCGTTCTCAATGTTGGATCGCGCCTCTTCGAGGTTCTGCTTCGATACTTTCTCGGCGTCGACGAGCTCGGTGAGTGTGCGTCGAGCGGTTTCTAGCATCTCGTCGGCTTCTGCCTTCGCATCAGCTTGGGCCTGACGTCGGATCTCTTCGGCCTCCCGCTTGGCTTCGGCGAGCGTCGCCTCGGCGTCCTCAGAGGCAGCGTTGAGCTTGTCGGCGGCGAGGGTGCGGTCAGCTTCGACGGAGGCGGTGAGTTCGATACGGTCGCTCTCCGCCTGTTCGCGAATTTCGACGGCGTAGGAGTCAGCGGTTGTGCGGGTCTGGTTTGAGTAGTCTTCGGCCTCGGTGCGGATCTCGGCGGCGCGCTCTTCGGTACGGGTGATCAGCTCACCGGCAGCCTGTTCGTGGGCAAGACGGTCAGCCTCGATGTCGAGGCGGATCTGATCGACGAGCGTGCGAGCCTCAGATTCGGCATCGCTGCGAATCTTCAACGCGCTTTCTTGAGCCTGGCGCAACATGACGGAGATCTCCGTGCCGACTCGGTCGAACTCGTCGGAATTGAACGATTGCATCGAGGTCGATGGCGCAGGTTCGGGGGTCAGCGTGGAGATCTCTTCGGCGACGACTTCGGTGGCGTCCTCAGACGACGACTCGTTGGTCTCCCCTGGGACAAGTTCGGCGACGATGATGTCGTCGCTAGGGGCCTCGTCGCTAGCAGCCATGGAGGCGTTGAATTGGGCTAAATCATCGGCGATAGCAGCGAGATAGCGGCTCACCTCTTGTTGGTCATAACCCCGCCGATGGATAGAGAATGTCTTGTTGCGAATTTCTTCGGGCGTGATCGCCATCTGATGTGAACTCCTCGAGCGTCCAGAATCCCATCGATCCGGTGCACCATTGTTTTAGTCCCTCGCGCGCCAATAGCGAAGGAAACCGCCATGAAACTACATATCGTGACCAAGCCCCGTTTGGGACCTCACGTTGAGTTAGTCGCTGTCGGGGTCGTCGGGCGGTGCCGCATGAAAGATTTCGACCCTCGATTGCAAGATCTCGTTGTTTGGAACGAAGACGATGTCGCTGTGGCTGGTGATCTGCGTTGACGTCGAACCGATCGCTTTGATCTCTCCGTGTACCTCTCCGAGGGCGATGGAGTCGCCCACTTTCAACTCGCGGCGCAGCGCCCGACCCGCAGCGACTTGCCTGGCCACGTCTCGACCGCCGAGACCGGCGAGCAGCGCTCCGGCCAGTGCCAGGCCAAAGAACACGGCTGCAACAACGACGGAGATGATCGTCGTATCGATGCCGAGCTGGTTGGCCGCGATGACTAGTACAAATCCTTGAATTGTCCACTTGATGATCGGCGGCACACGTTGGCGCAACTCCGCGGATACGTGGCCGAGACTGCGCTCGACGCCAGCTTCGGCCAGCGCACCTACGATATTGCCGATGATCAGGACGATCGTGGCGGCGAGAAGTCTCGGGATGAACTCGATGAAGTCGTCAACGAGTTGCTCGAGGGCCTCCTGGTTGATGATGCCGAGGGCGGCGATAAGCGCAGCGATCAGAATCAGCGAGAACACGAGCGTGGCGATGGCGCTGGCGGCCGTGGTGATGTGCTCGCTGCCGCTTCGGGTGGCGATACGGCGAGCGAGGGCAGCCGCGAGGCTGCCGAGAATAAAGCCCCCGACAATGACCAAGAGTGCGATCAGTGCACCAGTTGCGCTTGTTTGGGCGAAAAATAGCAACGCCATCCCCTCCGTCAGCTGGATACTGTACGGGGTGAATTACGAAATAGCTAAATAGAGAAGCTCGCGTCAAGACCTGTTAATGGACCGCGCCGGGGTGTGCCGCGAATTCGGAGCCGCTGGTCCTTAATTGTCTTCGCTGTCCTCGTCTGGCGTTTCGTCTGAGGTCGCTTGGCTCAGCACTATTTCGCTGATCTCGCGAGGGATGCCGAGCATTGAACCGAGCAACTCAACGTCTTGGCGGCGTTGGAGTCGCTCCGCAAGGCGCGCACTCACCCGCTCGTGGAGATCTTCTGGAGGTTGCAGCAGCGTCAATAGCGCTGGGCCGATCTCCGATGGCTCTGGGTTCTCGTTGGAGACCGACAGGCTGATGGTGGCAAGGCTCGCCGCACACACCTCACAGGTTTCCAAATGCTCATCGAGCTTGGAATCGGACTCTTCACCCTCGAGCCATCGGGCGAGCTGATCGCCTTTGGGATGTCGTGCCATCACGACCGCCAATCCGAAAGTGCTGCAGCAAGAACCCGTCGGGCTCGTAAGAGCCGGGTCTTGACCGTTGGGAGTGGAACTTCTAGAAGCTCGGCGATCTCGTCATAGGGAAGGCCCTCGATCTCTCGAAGAACCACAATCGATCGAGAGAGTTCGTCGAGCTTGTCGAGTGCCTCTTCGAAGTCCGCCATCGAAATTCGATCGAGGACCTCGCTTTCGGTCGACGTTCGGGTTGGCGCTTCCGGGAGCAGATCGGGGTCCCGAAGCTCTTCTCGTCGTTTGCGTAGTGAAGAGATCGCGGTGTTGTGGGTGATTCGCAGCAGCCATGACCGCAGGGATGAATCGCCTCGGAAGGTCGGCAACGCATTCCACGCCTTCAAGATCGCATCTTGGGATACGTCCTCTGCGAGAGCACTGTCACGCACCACCGAGAACGCCACCCGGTACACCGAGTCGAGGTGATCGCGAACCAGAGCTTCGAGCTGTTGTTCGGGTGTAAGCGTGGCGTCCATCTGTCCCTTGTGGGAGCCCGATGCTCCGGGTCCACCGGTGACGGTAGTCGCGTCTACGTGCGTCGGCGTTGCCGTAGCGCTTTTCTCTCCTTCTGCGATAGAGAAGGTGAAGAGCGCTGCGGTCTCTGCGCGCAGTGTTCCAGTCAAAACCTGCCACGCCCGGTGAGCGGCAGCGGTTGTCGCATCCGCGATTTGTGCGGAGGCCGGATTGCTGGCAAGGATTGCGGACATAGTGTTCTGACGTTCTGCCCAACGGCAAAGTCGCGTAGAAACAGAACACAAATAAAAACCCGCAGATTACGCGACTTTCGGAATTCTCCGTGCGTCAGTGCTGCAGTCCCTGACAAAGAAAAAATGAAAGGCACAACACCTAATGCTCGTAGATTCCATAATCGACTCCTTTGGGAACCTAATCGGTTCCTTCATCGAGTTTGTCCCAGCCCTCGTGGGCGCCCTCTTGCTCCTCTTCGTAGGCAAGATCGTGTCCGGCTTCATCGCCGGACTCTTCAAGAAGTTGCTCGATGCGATCAAGTTCGATCGTGTTATCGACCGCTCCGGTCTTGGTACCTATGTTGAGCGCGCTGGATACCC
>CAZTDG010000218.1:0-4597 GCA_964612655.1 uncultured Acidimicrobiales bacterium
GCGGCTTACCAACGACCACCCCAATCGCTCCCTCGATTCCGAACTCTCTCGTCGTGTTGTTGTCGCTCATAACGACGACTTCGTAGAACGAGATGTCCATCAGTGCGTGACCTCCCCAAGAGGAGAGACATTTACGTGGCTCGCATCGGTGGACAGCCAGCCGATCTGGTTCTGACCGGTCCGAGAGAGCTGAACATCCCACTCGAATGGCTGGCCGGGTGTCTGTCGAGCATTCAGCACAGCAGTTCCCGCTTCATAGCCAACGAATCTGCCAACCGAGTTCGGCTTCCAGATCAAGAAGATCGTCGGCTGACTCTAACCAATAGTCGTAGGAGGCTCCCGACCTATCAATTCGCTCGTACACGGATATCAGGAGTCCACCCGAGACAGCCTTGTCGTCGAGAATTTCTACGAATCTACCTGCATCTTCGCCGCTCAGAATCTCGCCGAGCGTGCCAAACCTTGGGTTGCGCACAGCATCAACCTAGTATCGGAAGGTGGTTGTTCACGGCTGGGATCTTGTCGCCTGCTTTTGAAAACCTCTCACGGTGTACGTGGGGCAAGAGAACACCTTTGACTAGGCCCGCGCCTAGCGAGCGATGAGCGCTGCTACGTCGCTGGCGAGGTTGCCGTAGCCGGCTCGCTCGAAGGTGCCGTCATCGTTGATGTAGACGTAGGTTCGCTGCTGGGTGACGCCGAAACGACCCCAAATCTGGAGCTGCTCGTCGGGGATGTGGGTGAGGCTTGCGGTGCCCGTGCTGTCGATGAACTCAGGAAAGTCGGCCTCGCTTGCCAGACCGGGCACGCCAAGGATGGTCACCTGATCGCCGAACTGTTGCTGTACCTCCACGACCGTGGGGGCTTCTGCACGTCAAAACGGTCACCAAGGTGCCCAGAACCAGAGCACCACGTCTTGGCCCTGCAACGTGGCGAGGTCGATCGATTGGCCGCCGACGGTTGCGAACGTGCCATTCAGCGGTGAGTCCGGGTTCGGTGCAGGCTCGGCTGCGGCGGTCGTGGTCGGTGCTTCGGTAGCAGGCGGAGCCGTGGTGATGGGAGCCGCACTAGTCGTAGAAGTGGGAGCCTCGGTCGTCGAGCTCTCCGGAGCAGCCTCTTGTGCGGGCTCGGTTTCGGTTGCCTCGTCGGCGACCGCCTCATCGTCGGAAGGGTCTTCGGCAACTTGTTCCGGGGGAGCCTCCGTTGTTGGGGCAACGGTGGTCGTCGCTGCCGCACCATCAGGTTCACCCTCACCCAGCTCGTCAGTCGATTCGGGTGTTTCCGATGTGTCCACGGATTCGACCTCGACCGCCGTCGTGGAGGGGTTCTCCGCGACGGCGGCAAGGTCATCGTTATTGGTGCTCGCGCATGCTGCGACAACTAGGCATGCACATGTCGCGATAGCGACTCTTGCGAAGATCATGCGAGCTCTAGCTTGTCGGCGCATCCGCCCAAACTAGTTGGCGATTAGTGCCTGTACGTCGGCAGCGAGGTTGCCGTAGCCAGCTTGCTGGAAGGTGCCGTCATCGTTGATGTAGACGTAGGTGCGCTGACGGGAAACGCCGAAACGTGTCCACAGCTCCTGCGTTGCATCGTCGATATGTGGGATCGCACCGGTTCCGGTGCTCTCGATGAACTCTGGGAACCCAGAAGGATCAGCGAGACCGGGAACGCCGATGATGGCGACTTGATCTCCGAATTGTTCCTGTACCTCTGCGACCGCAGGGGCTTCAGCGCGTCAAAACGGTCACCAGGGGGCCCAGTACCAAAGGACCACATCTTGGCCCTCGAACTCTGCGAGATCGATCGTTTCACCAGTAGTGGTCGTAAACGTATCGGTCAGCAGCGAGGCCTGAGCTACAGGTGCATCACCTGCAGAGTCGCCTCCACCAGCTTCAGCTTCAATAGCTTGGGAAGTAGTGGCGTTTGGAGTGTCCGCAGCGCCACCACAGGCGCTAAGCAAAAGAAATGCAGCTGCCAAGAACCCAACGATTCTGGTGCGGCGTCCAAACAATCTCACGATTAAAGAATACGGCGCGTTCTCCGCAGAATTGAGGCACTTAGGGCGCTTCTTACCTTTGGTTTTCAGCCTCGAAACATCTCGTGTGCGATTCACTACACATCCAGGGCGGCTGCGTCGAAATCGTCGGAGTTGTTGATGATGTAGTCACGGCGAACGGCAACATCGGATCCCATCAACACGTCGAACATCATCTCCGCGCGCTTGCGTTCCTTCTCCGCGTCATCGATCGTCAACCGTCGCAGAATCCGAGTTTCCGGATTCAGGGCTGCATGCTCGAGTTCGTCGACGTTCATCTCGCCGAGGCCCTTGAAGCGTTGCCACTTGATGTTCTCGGCTTTGCGATTGCCCTTCGCCAACTCTTGGGTGAGTTGGTCTCGGTGCTCGTCGCTGAACGCCCGATAGGTCTGGCCGCCCACCTTCGTGCTGAACAGGGGAGGCTGCGCAGCGAATACTCGGCCAGCTTCGATGAGCGGGCGCATGTACTTGTAGAGCAGGGTCAACACCAAGCATCGAATGTGGCTGCCGTCGACGTCGGCGTCACACAAGATAATGATGCGTCCGTAGCGGGTTGCGTCGAGCTCGAAGTCCTTGCCCGAACCGCCGCCGATGGCGGTGAACAGCGCTTGGGCTTCGGTGTTGTCGAGAACCTGTTTGAGTGTTGCCTTGCCAGCGTTGACGACCTTGCCTCGCAGCGGCAGCACCGCCATGTACTGCGAGTCGCGCCCACGAATGGCCGGGCCTGCCGCCGAGTCGCCCTCCACGATCAACAGCTCGGAGTCGGGACCGTGGTCACGGCAGTCGGCGAGCTTGCCCGGCATACCGGTGCTGCCCAAGTTCGACAGCTTTCGCTTGTTGTCGAGGGCTTGTTTGGTGCTGACACGGTTGATGATGGCGGTGGCGATCTTGTCGCGCACGCCGTTGACGTGAGTCTTCTTCGAGCCAATGCCGTTGAACCAATCCGACATGCCTTGCTTGACCACGTCGTAGACGATCTTCTCGACGCCCGGCGTGCCCAATTCTTGTTTGGTTTGGCCACGGAATTGCGGCTCAGGGAAGGTCACCTTGCACACGGCGACAAGGCCCTCTTGCACGTCGTCCTTAACGGCACGGTGCTTGTTGTTCTTTGCGAGCTTGGCCAGCTTGCGCATGTCCTTGAGCAATACGTCGTTCACCGCGCGGTTCATCGACTTCTCAAAGCCAGACAAGTGCGTGCCGCCTTCAGCGGTCGGGATGGTGTTGACGAACGTGATGATGTTCGACTCGAAACCGTCGACCCAGCGAAGTGCCACGTCGACCGTGCACTCGCGCTCGACCATTTGCATCTTGCCGTTGACCGGCACCTTCTCTTCGAAGGTGTCGATGCCCGACAAGCTGATCACGTCGCTCACGGTGCCCCGTTCGCCGACGAGGTCGTTGACCAAGTCCTTCAGGCCGCCGCGGCTCATGAATTGGACGGGCTCTTTCTTAGAACCGGTGCGCTTGTCTTCGAGCGTGATGCGAAGACCAGGCACGAGGAAGCAGGCCAGCTTCACTCGGCGAACAACTTCGTCCCAATCGATCTCGGCCTCGGGGTCGAAGATGTCGGTGTCGGGCCAGAAGCGAATGCGGGTACCGGTCTTCTTGGTCTTGGCGATCTTCTTGAGCTCGTGGCCCTTCGTGAACTTCGAACCGTTGAAGTGGCCGGGAACTCGCTCGTTGAAATCGAGCGTCCACGTGCTGCCTTGCCGGTCGACTTCGGCCTTGAGCTTTTGGGACAGTGCGTTAACTACCGAGGCGCCCACACCGTGCAGGCCGCCCGACGACGCGTAGGCGCCGCCACCGAATTTGCCGCCAGCATGCAGCTCGGTGAGTACGACCTCGAGTGCTGACACCTTTCGCTTGGGGTGTTTGTCGACCGGGATACCTCGGCCGTTATCGGCCACTTCGATCGAACCATCACGATGGAAGGTCACGAACACCTTGTTGGCTTCGCCCGCTGCGGCTTCGTCGACCGAGTTGTCGATCAGTTCCCATACCAAGTGCATGAGGCCGGCAGAACCGGTGCCGCCGATGTACATGCCGGGCCGTTTGCGAACCGCTTCGAGCCCTTCGAGGGTCTCGATTGAAGATGCGTCGTAATCAGAAGTAGGGGCGTTAGTCATTGTTGTTGTAGCCATCGTAGTTTCTCCTCACTCACCAACGGGCAGGGCCAGCGGCCAGGATTACGCCATCGGTGGGAGTGCTCACGAGGTCTCGTTTGGTTTCTTCGAGGTCGAGTGGAATTGGGTCGGGGGCAGGCTTTGAGGGATCGTCTTCGCTGCCGACAACGGTGAGCAGCCCGCGGGCCGAGCCGACCCGAGCAAACACGAGTGCCTTCTCATTGGTGAATCGGGTGATGCGAACGCCGCCACCGCCACGACCCTTGCTGTCGAACTCGCTCGATGGCGTGAGCTTGGCGGTGCCCTTGTCGGTAACGGTGAGGATCGACTCGTCGCCAAGGATGACGCCGGCCGCAATGACCTTGGCGCCACCTTTCAGCTTCATGCCCGCAACCCCGGACGCGTTTCGACCCTGCGCGCTAATGCCATCGACGGCGGT
>CAZTDG010000219.1:0-4564 GCA_964612655.1 uncultured Acidimicrobiales bacterium
GAGGACCAACAGCCCCAACTCGAGTCCGAACTCGTCGAGCACCTGAACCATTGGGGATACCCACTTTCCTTCGCGGAGGGAAGATGACCACGTTCGAAACCGAAGCCGAACCGGCATCGATCCGCGTCGATCGAGAGCCCGAACCCGTCTTTAGCGGACCGGAGCTGCCCGCCCCCGGGCCCATGGCCTTCTTCGTCGTGCTCGTCGCCGTCGTCGTCGGCCTAGCGGGCGCCTTCGGATTCCAGTCACTAGCTCCCGACACACCATTCGTCATTCTTGGCGGCACCCTGGTGGCAGCGGCGGCACTAGGCATTGTTGGCCTCTATCGCTACCAGTGGTTCCTACTGATCGTTCTCGCCGTACGGCCATCACTCGACGACCTCATCGCCGATGAGTTCGGAACCTTCCAGCCGTCAGCGATTCTCGGCATTCTCGCGATCCTCGTGACGGCACTGCACCTCATTGGACGCCGCGCCTCGGGATTGTGGAAGCGGCCCACCCCTCTCGGTTTTGCGTTCATGGGCTTCTTCTTGTTGTTCATACCGAGCTTCATTACCTCGGTCGATCGCGGTATCTCGCAGGGCGCAATGTTTGGGCTCGCGTCGGTGGTCTTGTTGTACCTCGCGATCGAGCAGCACCTGCTCGATGACACTCGGTTCCTCTACAAGATCCTGATCGCTTCGGGCCTCGGCATGATCGTCCCGATCGTCACCGGATTCGTACAGTTCTTCTTCACCGGCACGCTCGACCCTGGCGGATCGGGCCTGGTTCGCATCGACGGGTCCTTTGCCCACCCCAACACGTTTGCTACGTACCTGAGTTTCGCGGTGCTTCTCGTGATCAGTTTGATCCCGACCCTCGAGCTCAAGCACAAGCTCGTCGCGATCGCAGCGTCGGGGGTTGGCGCGTTCTTGTTGGTGAGCACGTTTGCCCGAGGCGCATGGGGCAGCTTCTTGCTGGGAACACTCCTACTCGCCGCACGCATCAACAAGATGTTGGTCTTCGCCATCATCGGCGGCGCTGGGCTCATCGGTGTCGGCGTTCCTGGCGTGCGAAGCCGAATCATCAACCTCACCTCATCTACCGGCCCTGGCGGCGCCCCGAAGACCGACGATTCGATCGGTTGGCGCTTCGGTTACTGGGAACGCATCTGGCCGCTCTCGTCACGAAACCCGGTGTCGGGCGTTGGCATTGACGCCACCAAAACCCTCACCCCTGAAGCTAAGGATCCGCACAACAGCTTCCTCCAGGCCTACCTCGAGGGCGGCATCCTCGGCGCCATCGGTTTCTTCACTCTGCTCGCCGTCGCCACCTACGCAGCGTGGAAGGTGTGGCAGCGAGCCCGTCGAGGCGAGTTTGACCACCGAACGAAGTTCATCAGCGTCGGCGCTATCGCTGCGTTGCTGTCGGTTGCGGCCCAACTCATCACCGAGAACGTGCTGCTCAACACCGTCGTCTGGTGGTATCTCAACATTGGTTTCGCCCATCTGGCAGTGGTCACCTGGGGCCACCGAAGTCGATTCACTCCCGATCACACTCGACTAGCGCTTCCTGCAGCTTCACCGGTTGAACATGTGCAGCCGGCGCCCAATACGAATCAAAGATGACCCAACCCGAGCGCGTCCCACGCCTGTCGATCGGCGTGCCGGTCTATAACGGTGCCGACTACATCGCCGAAGCCATCGGAAGTCACCTCGAACAAGACTTCGAGGACTTCGAGCTCGTGGTATCGGACAACTGCTCCGATGACGACACACCCGAGATCGTGCAGGCACTCGCAGCGCAAGACTCGCGAATCACCTACACCAGGAACGATTCGAACATCGGTGGGCCAGCGAACTTCAACCGACTGTTCCGTCTGACCTCCGGGGAACTGTTCCGCTGGGCAGCTGCCGATGACCGCATCGAACCCGGATATCTCCGCAAGGTCATCGACCTATTCGACCAGGATCCGAATCTGGTGATCGGCCATTCCGAGGCGCAACTGATCGACCCCCATAGCGAGCCGATGTTGCAGATGGAACAGGGCTACTTGGGCGGCGATGGCTACATGGAAGCCATCAAGCTCACCCCTCCGCCAGGCGACGATCGCTTCGGGTCCTCGAACCCCCATGAGCGAATCGATGCCGTCATCAACAACAACCATCGCAATTTCTACATCTTCGGTGTGATGCGGCGGGCGACGATGATGCACACCCGCCTGCACGGCCCCTTCTACGGAGGCGACCGAACCCTGCTGGTGGAAATGGCCATGCGAGGGCGCTTTCGCAAAGTCCCCGAGCCGCTCTTCGCTTCGCGAAGCCACGCCAAGAACTCTGGCCGAAACGGCCTCAACTTCGAAGAACTCAAACAGCACGGCGCCAAGGACCTGTCGTTCGCGAGCCAGGTGATGAAGGGGTACGTCAACGCCATCCGCTCGGCCGATGTGGGCCGCGCCGAGGAACTCCGCTGCTTGGCCATTGTCGCAAAGAAGTTCAAACAACCAACTCGCATGCTTCGCGGCTGGTAGGAGGCCTCATGGCCATTTATGCACTTGGCGATGACGCTCCCGACATTCACCCGGACGCGTACATCCATCCAGACGCGATCATCATTGGTCGCGCCGTGATCGGGCCGGAGTCTTCGGTGTGGCCGTGTGCGGTGATACGCGCCGATGACAACGTCATCTCGATCGGGGCGCGGACGTCGATCCAAGACGGGGCTGTGCTTCACTGCACCGAAGAATTCGCGACCACCATCGGCGACGATTGCACGATCGGACACAACACCCATCTCGAAGGCTGCACCTTGGAGAATGCCTCCCTCGCAGGCTCAGGATCGATCGTGCTCCACGGCACCGTCATCTCCTCTGGAGCCCTCGTCGGTGCCAACGCTGTAGTGGCCGGCGGAAAGCTAATCCCGCGCAACGCGATGGCACTCGGGGTTCCTGCTACTATCCGTGAGGATGCGCATTCAGTGGAACTCAATCTACTCAACGCCCACAACTACGTGGAGAGAGCTCAGCGGTACCTGGCCGAACTACGCAAAATTGATTGAAAAATCAACGGATAATGCCACTTCTTACTATCAAAGTAATGGCATTGAACCCCTGCTTGCGCAGGCGTACCCTAAGGTGGTCGTGTTGATTCGAGGAGGAAGAGCTTCATGCTCAAGCGGGCTTCCAAAACAGCGTTAAAAATTGCCATGATCGGTACACGCGGCATGCCAGCCAACTACGGCGGTGTCGAGACTGTCGTGGACGTCTTAGCGCGTGAACTGGTCTCTCGAGGCCACGACGTGACGGTCTTTTGCCGTTCCGAAGATTACGAACACCATCCGCCAATGATCGATGGTGTTCGCTTGGTCTACCTACCAGCGGCGAAGTCGCCCGGCGTGGGCGCAATGATGCACGCGTTTCGATCGGCGCTCTTCTGCATCGGTCGAGATTTCGACATCATCCACTTTCATGCGCTCGGCCCTGGCCTCATGTCGCTCATCGCTCGCCCCTTTTCTCGGGCCACCGTGCTGGTCACCGTGCACGGTCGAGATGACAAACGTGACAAGTGGGGACGCGCAGCCAAGCGAATCCTTCGCTTCGCGGCAAAGGTAAGCGCTCGCGTTCCGCACTCCACTCTGGTGGTGAGCGGCACGCTTGCTGACGAGTACGCAGACGAGTTCCGGCGCACCACAACCGTCGTTCCTAACTCGACGCACCCCATCAAGCCGGTCGAACCGGGCGACACGCTGGAGCGCTTCGGTCTCACCCCAGGCCGCTACTTCGCGTCGATCGGCCGTTTGGTCCCAGAGAAGGCACCTCACGAGACCATCAACGCGTATCGCAAATCGATCACGTCGATGCCGCTGGTCATCATCGGCGGCCCGGCCGGCACGCAGAAGTACGTCGACCACCTTCATGGTTTGGCCGAGGGGTCACCGAATCGGATCATCTTCACCGGCCCGGTGTACGGCGAGGAACTCGCCGAGCTCGTCAGCAACGCTGGCGCCTTCGTGACATCGTCGCACCTCGAAGGGCTTCCTACAGCGTTGATCGAAGCTGGACGTGCAGCATTACCCATCATCGCTAGCGACATCGCTCCACATTGCGAAATCTTAGATACCGATGAGGGCGGCGAAGGCCGACGCATCTACCAGACCGGAAATACCGATTCGCTATCCTCGATCTTCACCCTCGTTGAAGGCAATCTTCCCGATGAGCAATTCGGGGCCAAGCTCTTCGCTTCGGAACTCGACGACCGCTTCGCCCCCGCTCGCACGGGCGAAGTCCACGAGCAGGCGTACTGGGCAGCGATCGGTCAGCGCCGCCGCCGCAAGATCCCTACAGGCTGATCTTCAGCCCCTCGGCTGCACCAATTACCTCGACCGAGGTCGCCTTCGAAGACGTTGCTTCCACGAGACGGTCAACGTCTTCGTCGCTGTGCAGCGGATCATGATGGAACAGCGCGAGCGTCTTTACGTTCGCTGCCTCGGCGATGCTCAAGGCGTAGTCAGGGGTGCAATGGCCCCAATCTTGTCGTTGACCCAGTAGCTCCGAGGTGAACTGCGCATCGTGGATCAACAGATCGAC
>CAZTDG010000220.1:0-4545 GCA_964612655.1 uncultured Acidimicrobiales bacterium
ACCTGATGTCCGCAGTCGTCCACTCCGACATAGTCGATCAGTTCGATGCCGCCGGTCTCCGTGTCGATCTCGACGACACACGCATGGGTGCCGAACGGGAATGCGAAGTTCGGTGGATCGAAGCTGACCTGCTCTTGCAGGTTCGGTTCCATGCCATCGGGCAGGTCGTGGGCCGCGAACGCAGCAAAGCCGAGCTCTTGGATGTGGACCGACTTCGACGGTGTGCCCGCTACCGAGAACGCTCCCGCTTCGAACTGCACGTCCTCAGGGGCGGCTTCGAATTGGTGGGCCGCGATGAGCTTGGCCTTCTCGATGACCTTGTCGGCAGCCATCGCGATAGCGACGCCACCAACGGCCAACGAACGAGAGCCGTAGGTGTCGAGACCGAGCGGGCTCTTGGCCGTGTCGGAATGCAATACCTCAACATCGTTGGGATCGACGCCCATCTTCTCGGCGATGATCTGGCTCCATGCTGTTTCGTGACCTTGGCCGTGTGGGGTCGAGCCCGACACCACCTCAACCTTGCCGGTCGGCAACAGGCGCACGGTTGCGTGCTCCCAGCCGCCGGCGCCGTAGTTCAGGCCTCCGAGTGCACGAGACGGAGCGAGTCCGCAGATCTCGACGTAGCTGCACATGCCGATGCCGAGTTGCTTGGCCTCGCCTGCGTCGCGGCGTCGAGCTTGTTCGGCTCGAACGTCGGCCAGCTTGATCATCTCGAGCGCCTTGTCGTGCGCCGGACGGTAGTGGCCGGAGTCAAAGATCAACGTCGATGCAGCTTCGTGGTTCTCGAACGCCTCGCCTCCGTTGATGTAGTTGCGCTCACGGATCTCTTGTGGAGTGATGCCAACCTCTCGGGCCAACATGTCCATGATTCGCTCGATGGCATAACTCGCTTCTGGTCGACCAGCACCGCGGTAGGCGTCGGTCGGGGTCAGGTTCGTGAAGTAGCCGTCGCACGTGAACGCGAGGTTCGGGATGTCATACACGCCGGTATAGAGGAAGCTGCCGAGCAGCGGCACCCCTGGCGTGATGAGCATCATGTAGGCACCCATGTCGGCGTCGATGTGCACGCGAACCGAGGTGACCTTTCCTTCAGCGTCGGCGGCTACTTCCATGTGCTGGATTTGGCCGCGGCCCTGGTGCGATGACCCGGCAGCTTCGGTGCGGGTTTCGGTCCAACGAACCGGAACCCCCAATTTGTTCGCCAGGGTGACCGACAGAATCGCGTCAGGGTCAACGTTGAGCTTGCCGCCGAAGCCTCCACCTACTGATGGGGCGATCACGCGGATCTTGCTCTCCGGGATCCCGGTGGTAGCGGCGATCATGACCTTCAAGATGTGCGGCACCTGGGTTGCGGAGTAGAAGGTGACCTCTCCTCCTGCAGGGGATGGGATTGCCAGACATCCACGGGGTTCCATCGGCGCTGGAATCAATCGCTGCTGAACAAACTTGGCCTTTACCGTGTGAGCGGCTTCCGCGAAGGCCTTCTCTGTTCCCTCAGGGTCGGGAACGAGCGGCCAATGGAATGCCTTGTTCGTGGCAAGGTCGGAGTGAGCCATGACCTCGTCGGCGACCGCAGCTTCAAGCGATCCAACCGCGGGCAGCGCGTCGTAGTCGACAACGACCTTCTCGGCAGCGTCGGCTGCGCCGTATCGGCTGTCGGCCAGCACTACGGCGACGATGTCACCGACATGCTTTGCCTCGCCAACCGCAACCGGGTTGTGCGGCGGGTTGACCATGTCTTCGGTGACCGGCCAGGCGCAAGGAAGCGGTGCTCCCCACAATCCCATCTCGGCAAGTTGTGCTCCGGTGTACACCGCGGCGACACCGGGCATCGATTCAGCATCGCTGGTATCGATGCTGGCGATCTTGGCGTGGCCCATTGTTGAACGGACCATGCCCATCCACAGTTCGCCTGGCGCATGAATGTCGTCGATGAACTTGTTCTCGCCGGTAAGCAGCGCAGGGTCTTCCTTGCGCAGCATTGGATCCCCGATAGTGCCGGGGCGTGCTTCGACCGCCGTCATGACGCACCGCCAGCGACGCTTTGCACCGACTTGATGATGTTGTGATAGCCGGTGCAACGACACAGGTTGCCCTCAAGGCCTTCACGAATTTCAAGCTCGGTCGGATTCGGGTTCTCTTTCAACAGCGCAGTCGAAGCCATGACCATGCCAGGGGTGCAGTAGCCGCACTGGAGACCGTGACACTGCTGGAATGCTTCTTGCATCGGATGCCAGTTCTGGTCGCCGGTGGCTGATCCGTCGGCCTGTGCGGTCGCAGCCAAGCCTTCGATCGTGGTGAGTTCTTGCCCGTCGGCCTGGACAGCGAGCACGGTGCAAGACTTCACAGCCTCACCATTCATATGAATGGTGCACGCCCCGCAAGAGGAACTGTCACAACCAACGTTGGTGCCGGTGAGCCCCACGTTGTCTCGAAGGTGATGAACCAAGAGTGTTCGTGGTTCGACGTCGTGACTCGTAGTCGCGCCGTTGACGGTGATGGATACTTCCATTCGTTTCCCCCTGTATGTGTCGCATCTTTGCTTGGGGTCAGTCTTTCGCGAATTTGTGACCCGCGCCACTCCGCTGCGGTCGTCGGGCCAGCTCAGCGGCACCCGGACACGTCAAGTCAGCTACCTAATGGCAACTGATATGTAAAACAACTGAAACGCGACGGTCTGTGCTGGTTGAAGCCCTCACGGTGGACGAAGCTCCCGATCAGTGGTGGGCAAATGGGAACGAGATGTGAACGCCCTTAGACAATCTTTAGAATCGAAAAAGTCGAAAGTGACCGCGGGGTCGTCACTTTGCTCCGAGCGGTTTTGGATCTAGCCCTAACCGTCGCAAACCCTGAAGAATCAACACCTGGAGCAGATTCTGGAACAGGGCAGTCCCATATTGACTTCTCAGTGACGACGCCTTCGCTGGCAGTGGTTAAGGAGCTGTCAATATCTGTGAACGCATTCACGTCGTGTTAACGGTGTTTGGTATGGCCACCGAAAGCGTTCATGCGTAGGGTCCAGGGTACTCATTGAGGTCCAGCGTTGGGCCCTGCATAAAACGGAGAGAGTAATGACATTGAAAAGCCTGCGATCCTCAGGAGGGAAGTTCGGTCGATCCGTACTTGCCCTTTTGTTGATCGTCACCACACTTGCTGTGGCCCCAGTGGTCGCAGCTCAGGAATCCGGGGGCGGCACTCAAGCTGTCCAGTTCACCTTTGAGAACGCGCAGCCTGCTGACGGGTTCTTCTTCACCGAGCCATGGGTTGGTCTCCACGGAGACGACTTCGACCTGTTCAACCTCGGTGAGCGCGTGACCCCTGGTCTCGAATCACTCGCTGAAGGTGGCAACACCGAGGCCCTTGGCGCAGAGTTCGCACAACCTGGTCGCCTTCAGGCAACCATCGGCAACGGCGAAGTACAGTTCATCTCACCAGGAGAGGTCATCTCCGGTTCGATCGACGTACGCAACGCTGCTGCTTACCCATACGTCTCATTCGCATCGATGTTCATTCCTACCAACGACGCGTTCTTCGGAACCGACTCGGGAATCCGCATCTTCGACGACAACGGTGAGTTCCTCGGCGAGCAAACCATCAACTTCTACCGTGAAGACATCATCGATGCTGGTACCGAGGTCAACAACGGTTCTGGCGCTGCTGGCTTCTCACTCGGCTTCGACGGTGAAGGCTCGGGCGACTCGACCGACGACCCATCTGGCGTCGCTGCGATTCACCCAGGCTTCGACAACCTTCTCGGTCTGCAGACCGCTGCTGGCGTCACCGTAACTAACGGTGTTGCTGACGGCGAGCTTCTCGCAACCGTAACCATCAGCCTCGGCGATCCAATCAACACCGTTTCGGCTGTTGGTCCGATCTTCGAAGGCAGCCAAGTTGATGCAGCTCCAGCTCCAGCTCCAGCTGGACCTACCGTTATTCAGCTCGCGGACAACAACTTCGGCCGCTACCTCGAGGCACGCCCTGACGGTAACGTCGGCACCTCGAACCAGTCGAACACCGCTACCGAGTGGAACGTTGAGCAATCCTCCAACGGGTTCTACCTCCTTCAGTCAGTATCGACCGGTAACTACCTCGCTGCGGCAGGCCCATCGGACAACGATGCAGACAACTACAACGTCTTCTACACGGGCGACGTCCGTGAGAACGTTGAGTGGGATCTCATCGAAGAGGACGGCGGAGTTCGTCTCAGCAACGTAGGCGTTGACCGTCTTCTCGACGCTGACCGTCGTAACAGCTTCAACGTTGACACCTCACGTCAGCTTCGTGGCGACACCCTTTGGACCGTCGTACCAGTTGCTGCTGACGATGCTGGCGACGACAGCGGCGACGCTGGCGATGCTGGCGACGCAATCGGCGCTGTATTCGTAGGTACCAACGACCTTGAGAACAACGCAATCGCTTCGTTCGCTCGTGCTGCTGACGGCACCCTTACCCCAGTTGGCGAATTCTCAACTGGTGGCCAGGGCGCAACCGACTTTGACGGTGGCGAAGGCCTTGATCCGTTGATCTCGGCTGACTCGATCA
>CAZTDG010000221.1:0-4515 GCA_964612655.1 uncultured Acidimicrobiales bacterium
ACTCGAAGTTCGCGAGCGTGTGAGCGTTGCCCAAGAAGTGCTGGCCGTGTTCGTTGGTGCGGAACGCGTCCATTGCTTGGCCGTTCTCGGACACGTCGACGCCCTTGGCATAGACGTTCATGGCGCCGAGCTGGTCGGCATCGAGAATGAGCTTTTCCATGCTGAGCGCAAGGCCGCCCTCGATCCATCCCGCAGCGTGGAGCACAAAGTTCACTCCGGCCTGCACGGTCGGCAACAAGGTGTGTGCCGACTCATAGGCCGACTGGGAGTCGGGCGCCTTAGACGAGGTGAACTGGCCGCCCGAGCGGAACGGTACGCCGACTCGGCGGGCGAGTTCTGCCATGACGAAGATCGCGAGTCCGCCCTCGGCGGTACCGAAGGTCGGTGCACCGGTGGCCATCGACATCGAGGTGGCGAACGTTCCGAAGATCACCGGAGCGCCCGGTGCGACGAGCTGGACGAATGCCATGCCCGCGAGCGCCTCGGCGAGCGCTTGGGCACACAAGCCAGCAACCGAAACCGGTGACATCGCACCCATCAGAATGAACGGGGAGATGATCGATGCCTGGTTGGCCTTGGCGTACACCTCGGCGGCGCCGAGCATGGTGGCATCCCAGGCGAGGGGAGAGTTGGCGTTGATGAGGCTGGTCATCACGGTCTTGTTTTCGAGGTCGCCTCCCCAGGCGAGACGACAGAGCTCGACGGAGTCCGCAGCCCGCTCGGGAGCGGTCACCGAACCCATGAGGGGCTTGTCGGAGTACTTGAGGTGCGAGTACACCATGTCGAGATGGCGCTTGTTAACCGGCACGTCCACCGGTTCACAAACGGTGCCGCCGCTGTGATGCAGATGGGGCAGCTGGTACACGAGCTTTACGACGTTTTGGAAGTCTTCGATCGTGGCGTACCGGCGGCCCTGGTCGAGGTCGGTGACGAACGGTGACCCGTAGTTGGGCGCAAAGACGGTGTTGTCTCCGCCGATCTGCACGTTCCGTTCGGGGTTGCGGGCGTGTTGGGTGTACTCGGCCGGCGCGTTCTTTTGCACGATCTCGCGGGCGAGACCCTTCGGGAAGTAGACCATCTCGCCGTCGATGCGACACCCGGCTGCTTCGAGGAGGGCGAGTGCGGACGGGTACTCGTTGAACTGAATGCCGATCTCGGAAAGGATGATCTCCGCGTTCTCCTCGATCTGTTGCAGGCCAGCCTCGTCCATCATGGAGACGGGCGGGAGCGTGCGAGTGATGTAGGCCTGGGTGACGGCGCCGCGTGCAGCTCGCGCTGCCTGACGCCCAGCGCGCCCACCACCGCTGCGACGTCCTCGACGTGGAGCTGCTGCTTCTTCGGTCATATTCAGTCCTTCTTACGTCTGGATCTGCGCCGGCCAGAGCTTGCTCCAGCGGCCGCGGCGTTGGCGAATCGGCGCTCGGGTAGGTCGAGCGCCTGGGAGAGATGCGGGTAGTCGGCGGTGGCATGGGGAATGGCCATCGCCTCTACGAAGTGCTGTTGGAAGTCTGCTTCTGTGGCGGTCTCGATCTTTTCGATCTGGGGGATCAGTGCTTCGATCTCTCGACGGGCCTTCGCAGACAGCAGCGTCATGACGGCCCCGGTGCCAGCGGCGTTGCCGGCCGCGGTGACCTTCTCGATGGGGCAATCGGGGACGAGTCCCAATGCAACGGCATAGACGGGGTCGATGTGGCTGCCAAAGGCGCCAGCTAACCGGATGGCGTCGACGTGTTCGATGCCCCGGTGATCCATCAATAGTTTGATCCCGGCGTAGAGAGCTGCCTTAGCTAATTGGATTGCGCGGACGTCGTTCTGGGTGACGAGGATGCGAGGTTCGCCATCGTGGAGCACGTAGGAGAAGGTGCGGCCGTCCTCGATGATGCGCTCGGAACGCTCGGCGAGAGCCCCGTCTACAACGCCATCGGCGGAGATGACCCCGGCGATCATCATCTCGGCGATGACCTCGATAATCCCCGAACCGCAGATGCCGGTGATTGGGATGTTCTTGGTCTGCTCGGCGAACTCGGCTTCGTCGCTCCACGCCTCGGCGCCGATGACCTTGAAGCGGGGATCGAGTGTCTCGCGATCGATGCGGACCCGCTCAATAGCTCCGACGGTAGCACGCTGACCTGACGAGATCTGTGCCCCCTCGAACGCGGGTCCGGTCGGTGAAGAGGCCGCCAGCAACTGCTCAGCATTGCCGAGCACGATTTCGGCGTTAGTTCCGACATCGACGAGGAGCTGGAACTCTTCTGACCGGTCGGGCCGTTCGGAGACGATCGCCCCTGCGGTGTCGGCCCCGACGTGGCCCGCAATGCAGGGGAGAACGTAGACCTCGGTCGTTGGGCGACACGAGATATCGATCTCGACAGCACGTATCGTGACGGCGTCATCGGTGGCGAGCGGGAAGGGGGCCCCACCCAAAGGCACCGCATCGAGGCCGAGGAAGAGGTGGTGCATGATCGGGTTGCCGACGAGAACGAGCTCTAGGATGGCGTCGCGGTAGACATCGGCTTCTTCGGCCAGCTCGCCGATGAGTTCGTCGAGCGCGGCACGAACCGACTCGGTGAGGTCCGCCTCGCCGCCGGGGTTCATCATCACGTAGCTGACCCGGCTCATGAGGTCTTCGCCGAATTTGATCTGGGGGTTCATGCGTCCGTTGGTGGCGAGCGCCTCACCCGTGGTCAGATTGAGCAGGTGCCCGGCGATGGTGGTCGAACCCACATCGATGGCGACGCCGTAGATGGCATCGTGAAAACCGGGCCACGCGGCGACGATCTCGGTTCCATTGCGGACCGCGACGGTGATCTCGCGATCCTTGGTCAGGGCTGCTTGGATCTCGGAGATCACAGATAGGGGAGCGGTGAGACCGGTGAGGTCCCAATCGGTCATGAGTGCGTCTCGCAACATGTCGAGTTCGCTGCGAGGTGTGTCTAGCTCCTGAGCAACAACGGTGGTGAAGTACAACCGGGTGACCGGGTCGATCTCGATGTCCTCGACGTCAAGACGCTTACGAACCACTTGGCGATGCACCTGGCTCTCGGCAGGAACGTCGACCACAACGTCGCCACAAATCTCGGCGTGGCAGCCGAGACGATGACGCTCAGACCCGAGAGGTCGGCGGCCGCGGTACTCGGTGGTTTCGCTCGGTCCGGGAGCGCTGAGTGCCTCGGCGGTTGAGGTGATGCCGTGCTTGGAGAACTCGCCCACCTCGGGGATGACCTGGCAACGGCCGCAAATGCCGCGGCCTCCACAAACCGTGTCGAGATCGACGCCGAGCTCGCGTGCGGCTTTGAGGATGTCCGTGCCGCGTTCAATTTCGCCTTGGCGTCCAGATGGGGTGAAAACGACGCGTACGGTATCGGACATTGATCGTGGCTAGCTCGAAGCGGAGGTACGGCGACGACCGCCTCGGCGGCGGGCGCCACCGGCACCAGTACCGGCGTTGGGGTCACGGTTCGCTGCGATCCACGCAGCGCAGTTCTCGTCGTGGCCATTGAGTACGTCGGCGGCCATCACACAGTTCTTGACCTCTTCGTGCAGCGGGCTCATGATCGCCGACGTCATACCTGCACCGATCGCCATCGACAGGAAGTTTCCGGTGATGTGATTACGGTTCGGCAGGCCGAAACTGACGTTGGATGCACCACAGGTGGTGTTGACCTTGAGTTCGTTGCGGAGGCGACCCACAAGTTCAAAGACTTGGCGGCCAGCGGTCCCCATGGCGCCGATCGGCATAACGAGTGGGTCCACGACTACGTCTGCGGTTGGGATGCCGAAGTCGGCGGCCCGGTTGACGATCTTCTTCGCTACTTCGAATCGGACGTTCGGGTCCTCGGAGATTCCGGTCTCGTCGTTGGAGATCGCGACGACGGCAGCACCGTGCTTGGCGACGAAGGGCAGCACCCGCTCGAGGACTTCCTCCTCGCCGGTCACCGAGTTGATCAGTGGCTTGCCTTGGTAGACCTCGATAGCGGCCTCGAGCGCTTCGACGATCGAGGAGTCGATAGCGATGGGGACATCGGTGACGGCTTGGACCTCTTGGATGGCCCGAACGAGTAGCGCGGGTTCATCAGCCAGAGGGATGCCCGCGTTGACGTCGAGCATCTGCGCGCCCGCTTCGACCTGAGCGATGGCGTCGGCGACAACTCGGCTGAAGTCGCCGTTCTTCATTTCCTCAGCGAGCAGCTTTCGCCCGGTAGGATTGATGCGCTCGCCGATCATGACGAATGGTCGGCCGAAGCCGATAGCGACCTCTTTGGTGGCGGAACTAATGATGGTGTCGGTCATGAGGACTCCTCGGTAGGCGAACCGTTGGGTTCGCCGGTGTCTGGTGTAAACCCGCCGGTTCGAACGAACTCGTTGAGTCGTTCCTTGGTGAACTCGGCCTCAATGTCGGCCACGAGCGACGCAACAGCGTCATCGACGTCGGCATCGGGATCGATCGCACGGGTCTCGGCGCCCATTTCTGCGATGTAACTATTGGCGTCTTTTTTGTCGGCGACCATGGCCGCG
>CAZTDG010000222.1:0-4479 GCA_964612655.1 uncultured Acidimicrobiales bacterium
AGTTCTCGATCGCATCGTTCAACTCCGCCAGACGCATTGCTTCGAGCGCTGCTTGGGGGTCATCAGACTGGGCGGCCGCAACCGCATCAGTGAACGACACGCCGTCGCGCATCATCTCGTTCGCGAGTTCGATCTGTTCGGCGGTTAGCCCTGACGCCCGGAACGCCGCGTCGAGATCTACCGGCACCTCACCCTGTACCCGGCCCGACAACCCCAACGGCAACGCGTCGGTCGACTTCAACCAATCAACCCGCCACGTCACATCGTCTTGTTCGGTACGAAGGTCGTTGGCCAGGTTCACCAGGGCGGGGATTGGCCCATACAAACCGTTTTGACCGGCCATCCCCAACAAGTCATAGGCCTCAGTCACCAACGGCGACAGAACGTTCACAGCCTCACGCGCATCCGCCGATGCAGCACCGTACGCAGCAACGAGCCCCTCGGCGTTGTCAATGTGCATGCGAACAATCGGCATAACATGAAATGTAACGAAACGTGCTCAACGCGTCAAGGTGGGGGTGATCGCTCCCTAACCGCTTGTGGGCTGAACGACTGTTCAGCCAGAATGTGGGATGGCCGAGACGCGGACACGCATGCAGCGCGCAAAGGGGTATGACCCTGATCTGATCACCGTGCCGCCGATCTTCCAACGGCCCGCACGACCCGTCGAGATGCTCCGCTGGCTCATCACGAAATACATGTGGCCACAGTCGTCGCTCTGGATCGCTATCTCGGTCATCGTCTTTCACTTCGCCACACCCGACATATCCCGATTCGCCTCGCTCAGCGTCGACGACGTTGCGCTCGTGTGGCTGCGCAACATCATCCTCATGACGATCGTCATCGGCGGTCAACACTGGTGGCTCCACATTCGCAAAGCCCAAGGAACCGACTACAAGTACGACCAGCGTTGGCTCGCAAAGGACCGGTCGTCGTTCCTGTTCAACGATCAGACGAAGGACAACATGTTCTTCACCCTCGTCAGCGGCGGCGGCATCGCGGCACTGTACGAATCGATCATGTTCCGGCTGTACGCAACCGAATCAATCCCCCAACTCGACGCGCTCTGGGCAATCGCGGCGATGACCTTCGCCGTGTTCTGGATCGAAAGCGTGCACTTCTATGCCAACCACCGACTCTTGCACGTTGACCCCCTCTACAAGTGGGCCCATGCCCTGCATCATCGCAACGTCAACACCGGGCCATGGTCTGGCATCTCCATGCACCCACTCGAACACGTGCTGTACCTCTCGCTGCCGTTCGTCTTCCTCGTGATCCCGGGCTCGCCGTTCATCGCGACCTTCTCGATCGTGTACCTGCTGCTCTCCCCCTCACCCTCGCACTCAGGGTTCGACCGGTTCCGAGTCGGCGACACCACCCTTCACGGCGGCGACTACTTCCACAATCTGCACCACCGGTACTTCGAAGTGAACTACGGGATGCTGCTCCTACCGCTCGACAAATGGTTCGGCACATTCCACGACGGAAGCCAACAAGCCCACGAACAGATGAAAGACCGGCGCAGGGAAGCTGGCAGCCGCTAGCCGGAACGGCGGCCCAGCTGGTCGTTCACTCAGTTCACGTAGTTGAGCGCTGAGTCTTCGACGGTGACCCCACAGTCAACGACCACTAGGTCAGGTGACGAAACCTCGCCACGCTCGAACTTCGTCCGAATACTGCCCTCGCCTGCGGCAAAGGTGAGGAAGTCATCAGAGTCCCCAGCTTCAAGCGGAAAGACCTGCGTGACGACTCCCTCGTGGGCTGAACCGTCATCGAGTGTGTACCAGACCCGCAACGCATAGCTCTGCGACGGCACATCCAGCGCATTCGTGAGCGTGCCAGAGACAGTCCAACGGAGCGCCTGAACAGTCTCGCCATCGCGATTCTCCGGACCAACACTCTCCACACACTCCTGATTCGAAAGCTCAAAATACTCCTCAGGAATGAGCGTTCCAGGCACAAAGTCACTCGACGCACGACCAGGCCGAGACGACCCCTCAACTTCGCCCCCCGAACACGACGCAGCCACAAACACGAGCCCACCAACGATCAACACAAACCGCAACCGTGCAACGAACGCTCGAGATACCCGACTTTTCATATGCATTACCATGCCTTCAGTATCGTCCATCGCCGTATTGCTTCGGATAGGGGGTTTCCCCTAAATCCCCCAAGACCGTGGGCGACCTTCCCCGTAAATGGTCCGCCCGTGTCGGCTGGATTCGTAGCTCAAAGTAGATTAACCCCGAAGTTCCTCGGGGACGCTTACGTCGACGGCGCGTGCTTCGCCGCTGACCGCATACCCGCCGTCAACAACGGATGCGAAGAACTCGTTGAGTTCGGGCACTTCTGCGCTTCTGATGTGTTCGGAGTATCGATCTTGATGATGTCCGCCATCGGTACTCATGCCACCGTAGAACTCGCTAATCACGATGTTCTCGTTGTACTGCTCTACCCGGGGTTCGGTGAAGTGAGCGTCGGGAATGTCCGGGAAGTCCACTTCGATGTCGGTGTCGAAGGGGTCAGCGTTCGCGATGACCGAGTTGCCAATGCCGGCGAGACCTTCAACGCCAAACTCGAATAGTTCGGCGCTTCCCTCAGCAATGCCATTAAGCCCGGCAACACCGACGTTGGTCGCCGCTTCGGTGGCTTCGACCACACCGCCGACGATGGCACCAGCGAGCGGGTCACCGTCTTGGGCGACCGTCCCCTCGACGATCACTGCAAAGTCGTGCACGTTCTGGATCACGACCACCTTCGTGTCGTCCTGCACGGAATCGAGTTGCGGCTCGTTGTGGTAGGCAGCGGCTACGACGTGGGTGACGTTGACAAGTTCGCCGTTGAAAATCGGGTCGCTTGCGAGGTCGACGGCGGTGTCCGCGCCAAAACTGTGCCCGACGATCATGACGTCACTTTGAGGGGCAAGATTTCCGGCCGCTATCTGTTGGGCAACGAAGTCCGAGATCAACTGTGCATACACATTGTCACTGACAGACGCGCTGTGACTTGACTCTTCGGCCGCGATCCAGGTGTCACGGGCGGTGTGGCTATTTGGATCCCACATGACGCCTTCAACGAAATCGCCGATGTGCTCATTGCGGGAAACAGGGTCTGGCGCGAAGACTGCCTTCACGCCAGAGCCAAGGGTAGAGGTCAGGTCGGTGACGCCTGGCAGGACGATGATCGCCTGCCCATTCTCGAGGTACACGATTTCAAATTCGTCCTGCGCAACGCGCGATGGGTCGGCCGTGTGGTCTAGGGCTTGGATGGCCACGAACGCGCCCGCGTCTGAACCGGTAGCACTCGGCGCCAAGAAGTCGGGCCGTCGCTCGGTCGAGTACGTGCCCCCAATGTCGCCCGCATATTGGTCCTCGGTGAGCAAGGTCGGAATGCCTTTGGCGAGCTCCGCTTCAGCGAGCCCGAGCGATTCGGCGAAGCTGTTGCCTTGCGACATGAACCGACCGACGCTCGCCGCCAACAACTCGTCGCCACCGAGCAGCTCGAGAATGAGGTCGTCGCGCTGGCCTCGGGCAATCGCCGCGCCCTCTGGAGACGGGATGTTCGCTGCCTGATCGTTGAGCCGATCGATGGCATTGACCTCGATCGCCAACTCGGCCTCTTCATAGCTGCTGCCGTTGCGTTGCGCGATAGCCGCGGTTTCCCAATCGATCGGACCATCGACATTCTCGGTGAGGTCGCCGACGAGCTCGTCTCGCAGGTCACGTAGGTGCTCGATCTCGGGGTCGATTGGGTCGCCAGGGAAGAACGTGGCGTCATGTGCGCCGATCACTGCGTTTAGGTACCCAATATCGATCGCGCCCGGGTTCCCCTGCTCAATCGCAAGCGCCTCTTCAGGGCTGAGGTGCGAGAGCAACTGCACGGCAACGGTGGGCGGAATCGGGTCGCCGCTCTCGACATAGCCATCGATGATGGCTTGTCGCTCTCGGCTCAACGCCTCGACCACCTGGTGGTTGCCAATTTCTTGCCACCGTGCGATCTGTTCATCCAGCTCAGCCAAACGGACAGTGTCGGCATCGCTTTGCAACGTGGCCGCCACGGCGTCATCAAAGTCGAGGCCCGCTTCGATGTAGCTGAACGCCACCTGGGCTTGGTAAGGATCGAGACCAGCGTCGGCGAACGCTTGCTGGACAGCGCCTGGGTCCACCTCGGCGAGTTCACCGATCTCAGCCGATGACAACGCAGGAACCAACAGCGCAGCGATCTCCGCCGGGATGTCCTGACCGCTGTCGAGATAGCTCTCCAACAGTTCACGCTGTTCACGCAGGAGTTCGTCCAGGGCTGCCCAGTTGTCGCCGTCCCAGTTAGCGATCGCGTCGTTGAGCTCGGCGAGGCGAATCGCGTCGAGCGCAGCCTCGGGATTATCGGATTGGGCTATCGCCACAGCGTCGGAGAACGACACACCCTCGTTCAACATGTCTTCGACTAGTTCGGCCTCTTCTGCCGTGAGCCCGATCTGTG
>CAZTDG010000223.1:0-4469 GCA_964612655.1 uncultured Acidimicrobiales bacterium
CGTCGTATCGCTAGCGATCTCAAGGCTGGTCGTCGTAGGCGAAGTCTGCGCTGGAGCGGTGGTACTGGTCGGCGCTGGCGCCGCGTCGGAGGGCACAGCAGTAGTGGTCGTGGCCTCGACTTCACCCGGTGCGTCACCGGGAGTATCTCCGCTGCAGGCAGCGAACGCCAGCGCACAACAAAGGGCTACCGCCGCCTTCCACAAGGCGGGTTCCCCTTTCGCCAACGTTTTCGCCTGCATAGGATCCCCGGTCGCTACGTGGATCCGAGAGTACCGCGGAAGTAGTCAGCGCCGACTGCAACCGCTTCGAGCTAATCGACCCGAAGGACTGGGGCGAGCCACTTGGCCGCCTCTTCGACAGTCATCCCCTTGCGCTGCGCGTAGTCCTCAAGCTGATCGGCACCGACTTGGCGAACACCGAAGTAGCGGCTCTCGGGGTGAGCAAAGTACAACCCGGACACAGCGGCTGCGGGGGTCATCGCGAACGATTCAGTGAGCGAGACACCGATGCGCTCGGTCGCACCGAGCAGCTCGAAGATCGTTTCCTTTTCGGTGTGGTCCGGACATGCCGGGTACCCGGGCGCCGGGCGGATGCCTTGGTAGCGCTCCTTGATCAACTCGTCGTTCGAGAACTCTTCCTCGGCGTAGCCCCAGAGCTGGGTGCGGACCACGTGGTGCATGTGTTCTGCGCACGCTTCGGCGAAGCGGTCCGCGAGCGCCTTGACCATAATCGCCCGGTAGTCGTCATTATCTGCTTCGAACGCCGCTGCGAGATCCTCGACCTTGGTTCCCGTCGTAACGGCGAAGGCACCGATGTAGTCCTTCACGCCCGACTCGGTCGGAGCGATGAAGTCAGCCAAAGCCCAGTTCGGGCGGTCGTCTGCGTGGACAACCTGTTGGCGAAGTGTGTGCAGCGTGGCCAGTGACGCTGATCGTGTCCCGTCGGAGAACACGTTGATGTCGTCGCCGACCGAGTTCGCTGGCCAGAACCCGATGACGGCCTTCGCGTCGATCCACTGCTCGTCGATCATTTGGTCGAGCATGGTCTGTGCATCCGCGAACAGCTCTCGCGCTGCTTCACCGACGACGTCGTCTTCAAGGATTCGCGGGTAACCGCCGGCGAGATCCCATGAGCGAAAGAATGGCGTCCAGTCGATGTAGGTACGCAACGTCTCCAGGCTGATGCCCTCGAAGGTATGTACGCCGGTGTAGGTCGGTTCGACCGGAGAGAACTGACTCCATTCGATTGGTGTGCGGTTCGCCCGGGCGGCTTCGATGTCGGTGAACGGCGTCTTGTTCCCATTGGCTCGGGCGACACGGGTGGCTTCGTACTCGCTCGCGATCGTGGCGGTGTACGTCTCGGCATTGTCGCCGAGCAACTCGCTCACCACGCCCACAGCCCGAGAAGCGTCGGCCACATAGATAGTGCTGCCCGAATAGTTGGGCTCGATCTTCACGGCGGTGTGCACTTGGCTCGTGGTGGCGCCGCCGATGAGGAGCGGGATGTCGAATCCGTCGGCTTCCATCTCCGTAGCGACCCGGACCATTTCGTCGAGGCTTGGGGTGATCAACCCGCTTACGCCAATGACGTCGACGTTCTCCTCTTTGGCGGTTTGGAGGATCTTCTCCGGTGGAACCATCACGCCGAGGTCGATGACCTCATAGTTGTTACATCCGAGCACGACGCCGACGATGTTCTTGCCAATGTCGTGGACGTCGCCCTTGGCCGTAGCCATCAGGACCTTGCCAGCGGTGCGCGCTTGGCCGCCTTCGGCTTCCATGAAGGGTTCGAGGTGCGCCACAGCCTTCTTCATCACTCGCGCACTCTTGACCACCTGAGGGAGAAACATCTTGCCCGCCCCAAAGAGGTCACCGACCACGTTCATCCCGTCCATCAACGGGCCCTCGATCACATGAAGTGTGCGCTCAGCGGCAAGGCGAGCTTCTTCTGCATCGTCGACCACGTACTCGTCGAGACCGTGTACGAGCGCGTGGGTGAGGCGTTCTTCAACGGTGCCTTCGCGCCAAGTGAGGTCAGCGGCTGCGGCCTTGGCCGATGATTGGGCGTCGCTAGCGACTTCGATCAACCGCTCCGTAGCGTCGTCGCGTCGGTTGAAAAGCACATCCTCGATTCGTTCACGAAGATCCTCGGGAATGTCTTCGTAGACGGGGAGTCGCCCGGCGTTCACGATCGCCATAGTGAGCCCTGCCTGCACAGCGTGGAACAGGAAGACGGTGTGGATCGCTTCGCGCAGCGGGTTGTTGCCGCGGAACGAGAACGAGAGATTGCTCAATCCGCCGGAGACGTTGACGAGCGGCATGCGCTCTTTGATCTCGCGGGCGGCGTCGATGAAGTCGATCCCGTAGCGGGCGTGCGCCTCAATGCCGGTAGCGACCGCAAAAATGTTGGGGTCAAAGATGATGTCCTCTGGTGCGAAGCCGACCTCACCGATCAGCAGGTCATAGGCCCGCTGACACACGTCAACCTTCTGGTCGAACGTCTCGGCCTGGCCGTTCTCGTCAAAGGCCATGACCACGACAGCAGCCCCGTAGCGCTGCGCCTCTCGGGCCTGTTCGAGGAACTGCTCCTCGCCTTCCTTCATGGAAATCGAATTGACGAGCGACTTGCCCTGCACACACTTCAGGCCGGCCTCGATGATCTCCCACTTCGAGGAGTCGATCATGATCGGCACTTTGGTGATGTCGGGTTCGGTGGCGATGAGGTTCAGGTACTGAACCATTGCCTCTTCGGACTCGAGCATGCCCTCGTCCATGTTGATGTCGATGATCTGCGCGCCGTTGTCGACCTGGTCGCGAGCGATCGCCACCGCTGCGTCGAAGTCACCCTCCTTGATGAGTCGAGCAAACTTCGCCGAGCCGGTCACGTTCGTTCTTTCACCAACGTTGACGAGTAGCGAGTTCGCATCGATCGTCATCGGCTCAAGCCCCGAAAGGCGAGTTGCCTTCGGGAGCTCAGGGATAGGCCGAGGTTCGGTCTTGGCTGCGAGCTCGGCGATCGCCGCTACGTGTTCTGGAGTTGTGCCACAGCAACCGCCGATGATGTTGACGTTCCGTGCGGTCAGCATTTCGCCCACCACGGGAGCCATCTGCGCCGGGGTTTCGTCATACTCGCCCAGCTCGTTCGGCAAGCCGGCATTTGGGTGACAGCTGATGTGGGTGTCGGCGACGCGAGAGAGCTCCGCTATGTGACCCTTGAGGTCCTTTGCACCAAGGGCGCAGTTCAGGCCGACAGCAATCGGTTTCGCGTGGTTGACCGAATTCCAAAACGCTTCGGCCGTTTGACCCGACAGCGTCCGGCCAGAGAGGTCGGTGATGGTCCCCGAGATCATCAAGGGAATGTCGAGGTCGTGTTCGTCTCGATAGGCCATCACCGCATAGATCGCGGCCTTCGCATTGAGCGTGTCGAAGATGGTTTCGATCATGATCAGATCAGCGCCGCCCTCGACCAGTCCATCGAGTGCCTCGGTGTAGGCGATTCGCAGCTCATCGAAGGTGACATCGCGCCGGGCGGGGTCATTGACGTCAGGCGAGAGACTGCATGTCTTGCTCGTCGGGCCAAGCACTCCCACGACCCACCGGGGGTTCTCGGGTGTGGAGGTTTCGTCGGCCACTTGGCGAGCAATGCGGGCTCCGGCGACGTTGAGGTCGCGAGCCAGATGCTGCGTGTCGTAATCGGCCTGGCTGACCGTCGTCGAGTTGAACGTGTTCGTCGAGATGAGGTGTGCCCCCGCATCGACGAAGGTCCGATGGATGTCCGCGATTACGTCAGGGCGCGTAAGCGACAACATGTCGTTGTTGCCCATGAGGTCGACCGGGTGATCGGCGAGAATCTCCGCGCGGAAGTCCTCTTCGACCAAGCCCAAGTTCTGAATGCTCGTACCCATCGCCCCATCGAAGACGAGAACACGTTTTGCTAGTTCTTCGCGCAATCGCGTGATGCGAGCTGCCCCACCTGGGTTCGTCATGATGCTTTGGTCTCCGATTTTGTGGAAGTGTTGCCGCTCATTGGCGTCAGTCCGAGAATCCGGCACGTGGCTGCAATGAGGTTTGGTTTGTTCATCGTGTAGAAGTGAAAGTCCCGCACGCCGTGCTCGATCAGCAACTTGCACTGCTCGGCAGCAACGGTTGCGGCCACCAGTTCACGAACCTCGGGAGCGTCGTCGAGATCGGCGAACAGGTCGTGCATCCACTCGGGCACCAACGTGCCGCAACGCTCCGAGAAGCGACAGATGCCGGCAAAGTTCGTTACGGGCATGATTCCGGGAACGATCGGTGCGGTAATCCCCGCTGAACGAGCGTCGTCGAGGAAGCGAAGGAACGCATTGGTGTCGAAGAAGAACTGGGTCAGCGCACGGTCAGCGCCAGCGTCGATCTTGCGCTTGAGGTTGTCCATATCGGCCTGAGCGGACTGAGCCTTGGGATGGACCTCGGGGTACGCGGCCACGGAG
>CAZTDG010000224.1:0-4445 GCA_964612655.1 uncultured Acidimicrobiales bacterium
GTTTGGCGAAGTCTTCGACCAGCCACCCGCGTTTGCGGGCGATGCTGGCGAGCTTGGTTTCGGGATTCACGGCGACCGGGAAGCCGACGGCTTCCAACATTGGAAGGTCGCTCGAAGAGTCGGCGTAGGCCACGGACTCGCGGAGATCGATCTCGTTCGCCGCGGCGTAGTCGACGAGCGCCTGGTATCGGTTCTCTGCTGTCGGCGGCACAGCGGTCATGCCGCCGGTGTAGCGACCTGCATCGGTAGTGCCCATCTCCGCGGAGATGATGTCGTCGAAGAGCGGTTCGAGCGGTTTGATGACGAAATCGAGCGCTCCGGTGATGAGGAGGGTCTTGTGCCCAAGTTCTCGATGGGCCCGGACTCGACGGATCGCCGCCGGGAACGACTTCGTCAGGAGGTAATCGCTGAGTAGCTCGCGAACGTCGTCGTCGAGTTGCTCGACCGGTGCCCCTCGATAGTTGCGGTAGAAGCTTCGCAGGAAGTCCGACCGGTCTTTGCGGTCGAGCGCGAGCCAACTCGGACCCTGCGCAAGGGCACGAGCCGCGAAGCCAACCCGTTCGCTCGGTGGGAGATGCCGTGTAGCCAACCATGCATATGACGTAACGACGTTGCTCGCAATAAGCGTGTTCTCTAAATCGAACACCGCCATTTGGCGGTCGGGAGAAAGCACCTGGGAGCGAAGGCGCGTGCTTCGTGAAGGTCCGGTCTTCTTGCCGGGGGTCGTCTTGGCGCGGGCCTGTCGAACAACCGACGGCAAGTGCACGTTCTGGACGTAGTGCTTCCAGTCGATAACCCGGGGATCGAAACCGAAGTTGGCTTGATCCTCGGCAGACAGTTCGTCCCAGAGCCCCAGAAGGTTTTCGAGGCCATAAATTGCTTCGCACTCGGCGTACGCGCCGTACAGCTCGACGTATCCCGACGCCTGGTCGAGTAGCTCCTTGCGGGCTTGGAGCGCCATGGCGTATTCGGCGGTGCGGCCGCGAAGTGGCAGCTTCTCCAGAGCAGCATCTGCTCGTTCGAGGCTGGTGCGCGCTCGCCGCAGTTGACGCTCAACGCGACCTCGGCCAGGGAACTGCCAGGCAGCAACGGCGATGGGTTGCCCGAGCTCGTCGTAGATGGGATTGGCGGTGAACCATTCCTCGGCGTAGTCGACAAGGTTCTTGTAGCGAAGCGGGTTCGCGGAGCCAGAGGCCACCTGTGTGACGTCGGGGCCCGATTCCTTCGGGCCGCGGGCGGATACGGCGATTAGTGCGGCGACCACCATGTCGACGGGGATGACGTCGACGACTCCTTCGGGGACACCTGGGAACTCGCTCAGGAGGCCGCGGGCGTAGGAGATGATGACGGGCTCGGCCATACGGAAGCCGCGGATCCAGCCGGGATTGGGTTCGGACCACGCGGATTCGATAATCGACGGACGAACGATCGAGACCGGAAGTTCGCCTCGGGACTCGACGAGGGCGAGTTCCCCAAGCGCTTTGGTGTAGGCGTAGGCGTCGGGGAAGCCGAGCGAACTTGCCCGGGCTCGCCCGTTCTCGACCATCTGCGTGGTGACCCAGGCTTGGCGGATGCTTTCGGTCTTCGACGCCAGTGCCGGGGTGCCGACGGCGCCGAGCTCACGTTGGGCTTCGTCTCGGAACCGCTCGAGTTGTTTGGGTTGGCGGCTGGCGTTCTCTTCGTCTTGGCGGCTTCGGCGAGCAGCGTCGACTTCGCGTCGCCAGTTGACGTCGACGAAGTACGGGCTTTGGTCGACGAGTTGTTCGGGTGCGCTGCCGCGGCGGCTGCCAGCGACGTAACACGTCGAGACCGCCACCAGGTGCGGTGTGACTCCGTGTTCATTGCACAGGTTTGCGATTCGCTGCGGGCCGAGGAGGTTGACTTCGACGGCAGTGTCGAGTGGTGAATCGAACGACACGGTCGCCGCGGAGTGAATGATGACATCCGCGCTGAGCCAGGTTTTGAGGTCCTCGCCGACGAGGTTGAGGCCGTCGGTTCCGACATCGCCAGCCACCGCGCTGACACGGCGGGCACACATTTCGTCGAACGCGTCCTTGCCCATCTCGTCGCGCAGACCTTTGAAGGCGTCGTTCTTGAGAACATCGCGTTCCACCCGTGCTTGGGCACCTCGGCGCCCGGGGCGAACGAGCAGAATAAGTTCGCAGTCGGGGACGCCGCGAACGAGGCGTTCGATGAGGGCGGTGCCCAAAAAACCGGTCGAGCCGGTTACGGCAATGCGCTTTCCTGCGAGGTTCTCGACGATCACTAGTTCCCGTTCTACCACTCGACCAAAGCTCTCTACCAATTGGTAGAGAGCTTTCTCGTCACATAGGATACGGGCTTGTGAGCGAGCCCACCACACGACAGCGAATCCTCGACACTGCACTGGACTCTTTTGGCACCCGGGGCGTCGATGGGACCTCGCTCGATGCGCTCGCTCGTGAGCTCGGGCTACGCAAGCAGTCGATTTTGTATCACTTCAAATCGAAGAACGCCCTTTTCGAAGCAGTCCTAGATGAGGCAGCGGACCGCTTCATCGATGAACTGTCGACCGTCGTCGATCGCGGCGACGTGTGGCAACAGGTTGAAGGAACCGTTCGTGTCGTCTTTCGTCTCGCCGTGCAGCGCCCTGCGCTCCTAGGCATTCTGCGCGAGGCCTCTCGCCCGGGGTCGACCGTAGCGGTGCAGCTGTCGGGACGGCTCGGTGGACACATCGAAGCAGCGCAATCGTCGCTCGAACAAGCGCTCGACGAGGGCCGGGTGGTGGGTGAAAACGCCCGACTTCTGCTGTTCTCGCTCTACTCCACGATTATGGGTGTGGCGACCGAGGTCGAAGTACTTCGCGCGATGGGAATCGAACCCAGCCTTCGAACCCTCGCTGAGCGTCGTGCCGAGCTGTTGCGGTTCTTGAGGGTTGCGCTACTACCGGTGGAACCGAACTAGGAAGAGATCGACTGGACGCCGAGCACGTTGAGTACGGGGCCTACTAATACGATCGCAAGCACGACCGCCAAAGCGACCGCAATAACCAGCGAAATCGCCACGCCAGACTTCTGAGTCCGGCTTAATTCAAGATCTGAGACCCACTTCTCAGCTACTAGTGTCTGCTGTTTCTCCACGACCCATTAGACGGTGGAGGTACTAATTTTGTCGCGTACGAGGCGGTGTTGCCCTTGATTTGGGGTATCGAGCTCGATGTGGGAATACCGCCCGGTAACTACGGCGGTCGTTTGTGCGTGTCTCGGCGACTACTGTGCGCCCTATGAACAGTGGATTTCGAGCTCGCACGAGAAGTCGTCGAGCACTACAGGTCTTAGCAATGATGGCTCTCGTGTGGGGCATGCTCGGGATAAGCGCGAACCCGGTTGGCGCCCAAGAGGCATGCGATTTGGTCGATGAAATCGGCGTGGCCGATGCTGCGGGCTTGCGAGCGGCAGTGCAGGCGGCAGAAGACGCGACCGGGGTCGACTTCGCGGTCTATGCCACACCGGCGCTGTCTTCTGGCGGCGCCAACCTCGACCCGGTGTTGGCGGGGGAAGTGAGCGTGGCGTGTCCACAGATCTTCGACAGTCCGAACAACGTCGCCGACAACGTTGTCCTTCTCGCCGTTTCGGTCGAGGATCGCTGGACCGTCTTCGCCTACGGCGATGACCTCGACGAACGACTCGATGACGACGCAAACGACATCGTTGGTCGTATGAATGTCTTCTTTGCGAACGGCGAAATAGGTGCTGGTCTTTCATCTGGCGTGGGCGGCGCGGTCGAAGGCCTCGACACAGTTCCGACGAGTGCTGGTGGAGCGGTTGCTGGCGGCGTGCTCGCAACAGCAGCGGTCGTAGGCGGTGGCGCGTGGGTCTACACCCGGCGACGCACCGTTCACGCTCGCGGTGAAGTGGCCTCCGGTACCTTCTCGGATTCGTCATCGAAGGTCACCGCAGTGCAGGCCCGTTGGTTCGACGCCGAGCAAGAGGCGGTCGTCATCGGCGGCCGCATTACCGGCAATGCCATGAGCCGAATGAACACTGCGCAAACCGAAGCCGCGGAGGCGTCGCGCGACCTCTATGAAGCCTGGTCGCCCGTCTCTGAGGTCACCGCCGAAGACGTCGCGAGGATGAGCGTCGAGGACCAACGCGAGGTGAACGGTCACGCCAAGGAAGCGTTGACCCACGTTGACCTCGCCGCCGAGAAGCTGCGAGTGCTCGAAGAACTGATGGATGAGCTGCGCGGAAAGCCCGACGAGTTAGCGACCATGCACCGTGAAGCCCAGGAGCGAATCACGTCAGGGCTCAACGCTGCCGATGCCCGTGAAGCGGAGGGTTGGGAGGTGGCCAGCGGCCGAGAGCGGCTCGCAGAGCTGGCCCAAAGACTGGATCGTCTCGATCCGTTCGCCCTGCGGATCGACGTCGACCTGCTCGGTGCCGACCTCGAGCCGGTTGCCGCTGAGG
>CAZTDG010000225.1:0-4429 GCA_964612655.1 uncultured Acidimicrobiales bacterium
ATTGGTGAAGGCGACCCGAATTCGGTCATGGTCTACCGGTTCGGGCAGCGTGAACTGGAAGGGTTCGGTTTCGGTCTGCGGAGCCCATACGTTGCCGACCGCCGTTACGCGGCGGGTTGCGACGCTCGTTCCATCGATCTGTAGTTCGAGGTTCTCGGTGCCCGTTGAACCGGTGGCGTGAACGGTGATCACCGAACCATCAGGTTCACCACCAAAGTGCAGAAACCCGGAACACAGCAGAGCTTCACTCGACGCCGGGCCGTTTGTGCAGCCGGTATCGGAGGTCCACTTGCCGGTGGACCAGACATCGCTGGATTCGCCCTGACGTCGCTGCCCGTCGAGTTCGACCCAGTCGACAAAAACATTGCGATCGACAGGCTCGTGTCGATTGTTGATGAAGCCGACCGAGAACTCCTCGATTGGAACCTCGGCAGGAACCGAAACTTCGATCTCTTGCCAGGCAGTCGAGACAGCAAAGTCGGCGATGACGCTGTTGCCCAGCCGCACCTGCATCAACTCTTCGCCGGTGGAGCCGCGCGCTCGAATCGACATCGCCTGATCGTCCGTCTGGCCCATCGCTGCAGATGCCGCCACCGCTGACAGAAATAGAGAAACGAGAAGGGCCACAACGAAGCCTCGTTGCGTCATCGCCTTTGTCATCACGCCCACCTTTCGCCTGAATAGTTCCAGTCGGCGAAGATTGGGTGTTTTTGAGCTGAAGCGGCTCCTGATCTACAGGCCGAAGCCATCTAGGGTGCATCGGCCAGCGTTATCGGCACGGCGAGGTATTTGTGCGCCGTTTGGACCTATGAGACAGGCGAGACGCGGAATTCGAGCAGTGCTGGGAACAGCACGCCGTGTACGTCGACGATCAGTCGCATCAGGGTTTCGGCGGTGATCATTTCGCGTGCGTGCCAGTGTGGGGGAATCGTGGCTGCCGCGATGTCGGGGAACTGCTCGACAAGCTCGTCGAAACCAAGCTTGGCGACGAGCACATCAGCGCTGGCACTGCTTTCGAGGCGGAGACTGTCGTCGGGCAGCGCCATGACCTGCATGAAGTCGTCGTCGCTGACGGGGATGACGGCGAATGCGGGCTTGAGGTCTAGCAACGACCTCACCAGCAGCTCCACGTTGTGCAACATGTGGGCGGCGTCGGTGATGAGCAACGTGTGATGACCCACGTCGAATCGGTCGGACGGCACCGGGGTGTCGCGTTTGGGGAAGGTTGCAGAAGAATCGCTCATCGGTTCCACCTTAAAGATCGGGTGTGACAGGCTCGGCGCAGCTGGTAGCTGCTACTCGTTGCAGTCGACTACTCGAATTGTCCCGGCGGTGGGGATGACGCATGACGACTCGGGGTAGTCAGACGTGTTCACGATGTCGAAGCTCGCAACCTTGTTGCCGGTCACCGTGAGGGAGTCACGGTCGATGCCGTTGCACTCGTCCCAGGCCTGACAGAAGTAGGCATCGGCGGCGTGGATTGGCTGACCATCTGCGAGCCATTCGTCGGTAATGCCGAGGAAGCCGTGAAGGCTGATGAGCGTGTCGTCCGAGCTGTTGATCCAGACCGACAGGTCTTGGAAGACGCCGGTATCGCCGACGATCTCCTCACCCTCGAACACGGCGAACTTCGAGCTGTCGTCCAGTTCGTAGCCAAAGTCGGCCAGAAGGCGAGCACTAGCAGAGGACTCCACGGCTTCTCGTACGAATTCGTCCACCGACACTTCATCGTTGAATTCGGGGAAGGCGTGGAAGGTGAGCTCGGTGGGCTCAACCTGGGGCGCTTCGGTCGTCGTGGTCGTAGTGGTTGTTGTCGTTGGCGCCGCGGTGGTTGTCGTTGTCGACACTTCGAGAGCGAGCTCGGGGTCGATGGCCACCTGTTCATCGGCAAATGCCAATGCTTCGACCGGTTCACCAACGTCGGCGGGACCAGCCGACTCGGTGGTCGACGTCGCTTCTCCGCACGCGGCCAACACACACGCCGCCATGATCAACAAGACCCGCAATTTCGCCATGTCGAAGGACTACGACATTTTCGGTGGCCACCTTGAGCACCGATGGCCGCTCACCTGCAAGGCCCTCCAAATTTTGTTATGTGGCGTGGCCGTTCCACAAAAGCCGTTGATGAGCTGTACGAACGCGCTGTGCGAGCTCTGAGCGGTACCGTTCATAGATGGCAGACACCGAGACGCCCGACTCGTTCACCTGGGGCCGCCTGATCGCATTGTTCTCGCCGCATCGAGGGCGGGTGTTTCTCGTCGTCGTAGTGGTGTTGGTGAGCGCCGGTTTGGGCATCGTCAACCCGCTACTCACGCGACGAGTGTTCGACGACGCACTGTTCCCGGGCACTGGCACGCCCGACGTCGGACTGCTCACCACGTTGATCGCGATCATGCTCACGGTTGCGTTCATGAGCGGCGCGTTCGGCGTAGCGCAAACAATCCTCACGAACCGGCTCGGCCAGAACGTGCTGCGAGATCTGCGAGACGACCTGTACCAGCATCTGCAGACCCTGCCGTTGTCGTTTTTCGCTGGTGCGCGAACGGGCGATCTGCAGTCTCGAATCACCAGCGATGTGGGTGGCGTGCAGACGGCGGTCACCACGACGTTGTCGAACATCTTGTGGAACGGCGTTGCGTTCGTAAGCGCGTTAATCGCGATGCTCGTACTCTCGCCCGCGCTGACGGGGATTACCTTGGCGACGGTCCCGGTGTTCTTGGTGGCGACTCGCTGGGTCGGCCGCAAGCGGGAGAAGCTAACCGCCGAGGCTCAGGCCGCGACGGCCGAGATGAGCGTGGTGACGCAGGAGACGCTGTCGGTTTCGGGAATCACCCTGGCCAAGCTCTTCGGTCGTCAGCATCACGAGATCGAACGCTTCACCACAGCGAACAAACGACTCGCTCATGTGACGAGTCGACAGCAGGCGATCGGCCAGGGGTTCTTCACCGTGATTCTGGTGTTCTTGGGCGCGGCGCCGATCCTGGTGTATCTCGTGGCCGGGTTGTTGCTCGACGGTGGAAGCGGGTTGACCGCCGGAACGATCGTTGCGGTCACGACCTTGCAGAACCGATTGTTCTTCCCGGTCGCTCGCCTATTGGAGACGGTCGTGCAGTTGCAGTCGTCGAGGGCGATGTTCCGACGCATCTTCGAATACCTGGACACCGAGCCCGAGATCATCGAGGCCGTCGACGCGATCGATCTCACTCATGATTCGGTCGAGGGGCTTGTGCGCTTCGATGAGGTGACCTTCCGATACGACGGCACGTCGAACGAGGCCGCCCCGTCGCTCGAGTCGTTCTCGATGGACGCGAGCCCGGGCATGTTGGTGGCGCTGGTCGGCCCATCGGGTGCGGGTAAGTCGACGGTGCTGAGTTTGATCGCCCGGTTGTATGACCCGACGACCGGCGTGGTGAGCATCGACGGTGTCGATTTGCGCGACCTGTCGTTCGCGTCGCTCGCTGACACGATCGGGTTCGTTACCCAGGAGAGTTATCTGTTCGCAGGTTCGCTGCGAGACAACATCGCCTATGGCCGTCCCGAGGCGACCGACGATGAGGTTGAACAGGCCGGGCGCGCCGCGGCGATTCACGATCGGATCATGGAGTTCGACGAGGGTTACGACACGGTGGTGGGCGAACGTGGTTTCCGTTTGTCGGGTGGCGAGCGTCAGCGTGTGGCCATCGCACGAGTGCTGTTACATGACCCGAAGGTGCTCGTGCTCGACGAGGCCACTTCGGCACTCGACACGGCGAGCGAACGCAAGATCCAATCCGCACTTGGCGACCTGGTGGAGGGGCGCACCACGTTGGCGGTTGCGCACCGGTTGTCGACCATTCAATCCGCCGACGTGATCCACGTGATCGACCACGGCCGGATCATCGAGTCGGGCACCCACCACGACCTCGTCGAGGCGGGCGGCGTGTACCGCACGCTCTATGACGAGCAGTTCGGTTCGGGTACGATCGAAACCCATTGCGCCGACGGCGTGATCTTGGCCAACGGCCAATGGCGCAGCCACGAGGTCGCCGCCGCTACGTCTAGCTAAGCGATTGGTACTTCAGCGAAGCAACCGCGTTGATCTGTGCGAGGAAGAATTCTTTCAGCATCTCTTGGAACCCATCGCGCATCGGTGGCGTTTGGGGTGCGACCGCTCAGAGCAGCGGTGCAATTCCGTGAAAGGCGAAGCAAATGAATGAGATGGAGAAAGAAGAAGGAACAACGGGATCGAGAAGTTCCCGTTCCTCGAGGAGAACAATTGCGATCGTGACAGCGATCTTGATGGTCGCGGCGACCATGGCGATCGTCGCGCAACCCGCAAGCGCGCAGACCGTCGAACATGGCGGCCCATGCCCAGCCGGAGCCGAAGGCTCCCAGGTCCCGGGCGAATGGGGCTACTGGCGACCAACCGGAACATCGTGCATCTTCCCGG
>CAZTDG010000226.1:0-4397 GCA_964612655.1 uncultured Acidimicrobiales bacterium
ACCGCTGCACCGAAGATCACGGTGTAGGGCCCTCGGGCTGCAACTGCGTTTGGCATGAACGTCAGCCACCGGACCGATTCCCGAGCTTGGGCTCCAAACCGGAGTTCAGGAATGTAGCTGCGTAGTCGCGCGTCGAGTTCGGCTACCGACTTCGGCGCATTGACCACACCTAAGGCCTCGCCGACGCGGGCCATCTCGGCGACGTATTGATCGGCTTCGCCGTCGGAGATCGGAACGGATCCGTATCGCTGGTAGCTCCGAAGGAAGGCGTCAACTTCGGTGCAGTGCACCCACGCGAGGTTGTGTGGATCGTTGGCCTCGTAGGGAACGCCGTCGGGGGTTACCCCAACGACTCGCGTGTGAATCTTACGGATCGTCTTCACCATGCGTTCTGCATCTTCGGCCGATCCATAGGTCGTGGTCGCCACGAAGTTTGCTGTCCGGTGGATTCGGCCGAAGGGGTCGTCCTTGAAGTTTGAGTGCTCGGCCACGCCAGCCATCGTGGGTGGATGGAGGGTTTGGATGAGAAGCGATTGAATCGCACCGACCAGAACCGACCAGTCAGATTGCACCAGCCAGGTCACACTGTCGGGTCCGAACCAGCTGTCATCGGCAACCATCGAGCGTGAGCCGCGCTGGTCTGGTCCCACGATGTACTCGCCGATCGTGCGTCGAAGTTCGCGGCGGATGCCTTCGATAGGCGTCAGCTGGGGGGGATCGGTTGACGATTCAGCCATGTATCTAGAATACGTGTACCTGGGACCAGATGAATGGTCAAGTGAGGATACGGGCGACGAACTCGCACGACAGGTCCATCCCGAACACCCTGAGGTATTCGTCGGTGAGTTCCAGAACGCGCCGACTCGGTGGCTTGATGTTGGTTATGTTGATTGGGTGGAAGTGCTCGCCTGTTGTCGAGACCTCTCGTTACCAATCCTCGACGACCTTACGTTAGCTGGTTCCGAAATGTGGTGGAAATACTGCGCTGGAAGTTTCATCGAATAGTGGAAACTTTTCCATCAACTGGTGCTCCAACTTGCGTTCTCGCCGAACCCAGAAAATGTTGAAGCCTGGCAATGGCATTTGCACCCACTCCAGGACTTCCTTTCCGCCCATGGCGGTGGTGACTGTCGACGTTCCTTGTCGCGTCGGGCCGGGGCCGAGGGGTTCGTACCAGTCTTCGGGGATCCACATCGTGTCGACGACGTCGTAGCCGAGAGCGTTTGGAAGTCGGGGCGCTTGTTCGGCTACGTAGCCGTCGTGGCCGATGATGCACGCTTGATAGTTCGCCGTGGCCATCGCTTGCCCACTGACGTAGAACAAGACATCGGCTTCTGGTCGTCTGAGGGCTTCGGCCTCGTGGAGGCGAAGGGGAAGCTTCGGGTACGGTTCCTTGCGTTCCCCAAGACAAACAACGGCCACATCGCCCTGAACGATGACCCTCGGGAGCGTAGTTTCGTTGATCCCGTAATAGTCCCAATTTGTGCCGGTCAGCGGCGGAACGTTAGTGACGTCGCAGCGGTCACGCGCCGAGAAGACGCCCATGATGCACGAGCTCATAAAGATCGGTTCACCATGGTGATAAAGCAGGACTCCCATCGTCGGGTCCCACAGACGTGAGGTGAGAACCGCGAAGTCCTCAACTACCGCAAAATCAAAGATTTTGGCGAACTCATCAGCTAGCCGTTGAATGAACTCCACCGAGTCGTGCTCAAGCGTGTGCGTCGATCGTGTAGTCATGGTTCCTGCCTTTTAGTCGCCGCAAAACTGGACCCGCTGCAGTTCTGTATTAGCCATGTTCTGGATTTCAGGTCTAGATATTTGTAGACCTGATGTCTAGTCTGCTACGAACGCTAAAGAACTTGTGGATTCTTGCAACCGAATTTCGCCCGATTCGGGGAAGGTCTATCAAATCAGATGGATCGGAAGTCTCTTTATTGGGGCCGTTGGCGGTCAAGAAAGCGATAGACATCCATTAGGTCAACACCAGGGAAGGGAGTGAATTCGCGGCTGGTTGGCGGCAGGGCTGTTAGTACGTGCGAGCGTTGCGCTGCCGATGGCCACGCGACGGATTCCCATTTTCCGATGAGTTCGGGGTCTGCGGTGTTGGTGCGTGATCGGGCGTCGAGCTCACGGATCGTGTCTCCTCCACGGAAGTGGGTGGCCAGCTCGGACGTTGTTCCGACGCTGATCGCGTAGGGGTTGGATGACGCGTCCTCGATGTAGGTGGCGCACCACCAACTGCCAGCGTCAGTAGTGGTGTGTTGATAGTGCATCACGAAGCTCTGGCTCGCCTGCCACGCTTGGCGAACACCCCAGTGACGAGATACTCGCATCCCTTCGACCGTTCCCTCGTCGGTGGCCGGGTAGTCAATGCCGTCGTTTTCGTAGGCCTTCGTAACGACGCCTTCGGGATTGCATCGAAGAAAGTGAACCGGTAACCCGAGGTGTTCGGTGGCGAGGTTCGTGAAGCGGTGAGCGGCCATCTCATAGGACACATAGAACGCCTCCTTGAGATCTTCGATCGACAAGTCGTTGAGATCGAAGCTGCGTTGCAGCAGATCGATAGCTGGTTGCTCGGGGATAAGCGCCGCGGCCGCGAAGTAGTTGGATTCAACACGTTGGCGGAGGTAGTCGCCGAAGTCTCTCGTCGCGGAATGATCGAGGGCGTAGTGGCCAAGCGTTTGCAAGACGACCGAGCGCGCGGCCCGCAGATCCAACTCTTCTCGCAACGGGATGTAGATGATTCGATTTTCTTGGTCGGTGACCGACCGGGCTGAATTCGGCATGCCTCGCGCGCGTTCTACTCGGAATCCGAAATGGGTGGCCAGGTCGATAATGTGGCGTTCCGATACGGGCCCTGTTCCCGGGTACTCAATTGCGGCCAGTGCAGCGCCGACTACATCCTCGATCTCGGCGAAGTAGTTGTTGCGATCACGCATCTCGTTGCGTAGCGCGTTGTTCGCCAACCTGGCCTTGTCCTCGACCCGCAGCGCTCGACCGGTATCGCTGGCTGGAATCGCAGTCCACAGGGCCACCAGGTGTTCAAGTACATCGTCTGGCGTCTTGGCCGACGGCTTCAGATACGGAAGTCCCAGCGCCTCATAGCGTGAATCCTTTTGTGCCCGTTCGACGGCCAACTCCAACTCGGCGCGTCGATTGGGTGCCGTTTCGTCGACGAGTTCGCCGACTGAAACACCGAGTGCGTCGGCGAGTTTGTTCAACACGCCGATCTTGGGTTCTACCCGGCCATTCTCTAGCTGGGACAGATACGGCACAGGGCGGTCGACCTGCTCACCAAGCTCGGCAAGGGTGAGCGACTGCTCTTTTCGAAAGTGCCGGACTCGGTGACCCAGCACGCTGAGATCGAGATCATTCGACATGGGCAACTCTTTTGCTCGTCACAATCATAAGTTTGCGCATTTTTTCGCACATGCGCTACTTCGAGGATCTTTATCAACGTCGTGGGGTGTATCTCAAACAAAAATTCGACGATCATATCGACGCAGTTCATCCACGGCGGAAATGTTTGAGGTCCCTAGATGACACACCATGCAATGACCCTTCCCGGCGGTATCGCAGGCCCTGGTGCCTTCGACCAAGCGACTCCGGGCGTAGAACTTGTCGTTCCGAACGACAACAACACGGTGCTCAGCGTGGCCTGTCGTCGCCTCATCGGCGCATTGACGCGTCGGTTGCAACCGAAGTACCTCGCCGGACGTCGTGCTGAGACGTCGAAGCCGACCTTGTCGGCCATGGGCGATGTTCCTTTCGCGCCGGTCGATGTCATCGTCAACGTTGCGGCAGGCGCTAACGGCTCGTGGGCCGATCGGATTTTGAGCTACCAAGCAATTTCACAGGCCTCGAAGAGCCGAGGGGGGCAAACCGCAGTGCAGATTCGCGGCTGGGATGAAGACGAGCCGGCGGTTCTCGTCGATGGTCGCCCAGTTCCTGGGTGCATTGTTGACTTGGCTGTGGCTGCGGTGGCCTTTGTTGAGCCATTGCGCGACGGCGAGAAGGTGCTCGTGATCACCAATCCGGAGTGCTCGACGAGCGAGTCCGAACTTTGGCACGAGCTGGTTCACCTCTGCCAGGACCGTCTCGGTATCGAGCGGGGTGTCCTGGAACTTGCTCCTGCGGCTCACATCGAGCGCACGGCGCATGCTGTTGCCTAGCGGTGCCGTAGCGATAACAACTCGTACAAAAATTCAATGGCCGCGTGGCGACTGGCCCGGCCGTGTGAGTAGATAGATACCTATGTCTGCCACCCGGGCTGCACGGTCCAGCGAATATCGAGCCGACGAAATGTCGGAGCTCCGCGACATCGCGCGGATCTTCTTCTCGTTTGGAGTCGCCGCATTCGGAACGAGTCCTCGGGAGCGTGCAGCAAAGCCCGG
>CAZTDG010000227.1:0-1107 GCA_964612655.1 uncultured Acidimicrobiales bacterium
GTGGCGGCGGTGGCAGCTCGGAGTCGCCAGCATCGTCACCGTCGTCGCTTCCTGCCGAATCCACCATGATGGGACGGTAACAGCTGACCCGATCCCACTTGGATCATCCAACTAGTGGCCGGTGTTGCGGATCTGTCGGCTGTGTCGCTCGTAAGCGAGTTCGATGAGCTCGTCGATGAGGTCGGGGTAGGAGAGGCCTGACGCTTCCCACATCTTTGGGTACATCGAGATCGGTGTGAACCCCGGCATGGTGTTCAGCTCGTTGACGAGCCAGCCCCGGCCTTCCGGTTCGTAGAAGAAGTCGGCGCGCGAAAGGCCTTCGACCCGGAGCGCTCGGTACGCAGCGATGGCGAGCTTCTGCATCTCGGCGATCTCGCTGTCGTCGAGCGGCGCAGGAATCAGCAGCTTGGCCACGCCGTCGTGGTACTTGTCCTCGTAGGTGTAGAAGTCCGCGCCCGCCACAATCTCGCCGGGCATCGATGCTCGCGGGGTTCGATTGCCGAGCACCGCGATCTCGATTTCGCGGCCCACGATGGCTTCTTCGACGACGATCCATTCGTCGTAGCTCGCGGCGATGCGCAGCGCCTCGTTTACTTCGTCGACGGTTTCGGCGCGGCTTACCCCGACCGATGAGCCCATGTTTGCGGGCTTGACGAATACCGGAGATCCGAGCCGTTCGAGCAGCGTCTCCGCGGTCTTGTCGGTGATCTCGTCGGCGTTGAACCCAATGAAGGCCGCCTGGGGAACACCGGCTGCGAGCAATGCGTTCTTCGCTGCGATCTTGTCCATCGCCATGGCGCTGGCAAGCACGCCTGCGCCCGCATAGGGGACGTCGGCCAACTCACACAACCCTTGGAGCGTGCCGTCCTCGCCCATCGGGCCGTGCAACAACGGCAAGACCGCGCCGCCAGCTTGGGCGACCGAACGCAACAACTGGAACGGTTCGACCGGCTCGCCGCTGGGATCGAGGGCATCGGCGTCGGAGTCGGTGTCGACCAGCGACCATGTGCCGTCACGAGCGATCCCGACCGCGGAAATTTCGTAGCGGTCATCTCGCACCGCAGCGAGTACATGCTTCGCGGTAACGCAGGAAACATCGTGTTCTGC
>CAZTDG010000227.1:1207-4351 GCA_964612655.1 uncultured Acidimicrobiales bacterium
TCCTTGATCGCCGGGCCCGTGGTCGGGATCACCGGGTCGGTCGGAAAGACCTCTGCGAAGGATCTGCTCGCCGGGGCGCTCGCCGCATCACGGCCAACCCACGCGTCGACCAAGTCGTTCAACAACGAGATCGGTGTACCGCTCACGCTTCTCAACACCCCCGACGACGCAGAGGCGGTCGTGCTGGAAATGGGCGCCCGCGGAATCGGCCATATCGCGACGCTCTGCGACGTGGCATCCCCGACGGTGGGCATCGTGACAACGGTTGCGGGCGCGCATGTCGGCGAGTTCGGCTCGATCGACAACATCGCATTGGCCAAGGGTGAGCTGGTCGAAGGACTTCCCGAAACGGGCCTCGCGGTGCTCAACGCAGACAACCCCTACGTTGCTCCCATGGCGTCTCGGACGAACGCCTCGGTGCTTCGGTTCGCAGTCGCCACAGAGCAGGCCCCAGCGGCAGATGCCTCGGTCGTGGTGCGCGAGATCAAACTCGACGACGAGCTGCGCGCCACGTTTACGATCGATACCGAATGGGGAACGGTGACAGCCCGTCCCCGAACACGTGGCGCACATATGGCCGGCAATGTCGCGGCAGCGGTCGGCACGGCGCTGTGGCTTGGAAGCTCCATCGCCGATGTCGAGACCGGCATTGCTGACGCTGGTGTTTCGCCCTGGCGGATGGAGGTCTTTCGAAGCGCATCGGGGGCGTTGATCATCAACGATTCCTACAACGCGAACCCGACGTCGATGATGGGAGCGATCGACTCGCTAGCTCGCCTCACCGCACCCCGAAAGGTCGCGGTGGTGGGCTACATGGCCGAGCTCGGAGCGGACGAAGCCGAAGCCCATGAAGCAATCGCAAGCGCCTTGCGCGACCGAGGTATCGAGATGATCGCCGTCGGAACTCCGTTGTATGGAAGCGACCCACGAGAGTCTCCTCTCGACGTCCAGTCAGAGCTTGCAGCACTCGACGCAACGTGTGCGGTACTGATCAAGGGATCGCGGTCTGCGGGACTCGAAAAGCTCGCCGACGCCGTGCGCTAAGCGCACCGCTGTGACAAGGCTGACCTCCGACCAACAGTTGTCGAGCGCAAGCGAGTACCCTTTAGGCGGACATGGGGACGCACTACGAGACCCTCGGTGTGAAGCCGTCGGCGAGCACTTCTGAGATTCGCAAGGCCTATCTCCGTCGCGCTCGTGCATTGCATCCTGATCGTCAACTGGATCGAAGCGAAGCCGATGCTCGCAAGGCCGAAGAGGCCATGCAAGTTGTCAACGCCGCGTGGGACGTCCTGTCGGATCCAAAGAAGAAGTCGGACTACGACAAGCGTCTCAACGGGCGATCGGGTGGAGCATCGACCGTCCAGCGTTCCCAGCAGTCCGCCCAACAGCGTCCTGCGCAGTCTCGGCCAGTGAATCCCAACGCGGCGTACCGTCAGCCAACCAGCTCGTCGGGAACCTCTAGCTCGGCGTCATCAGGGCAATCGTCGAGCGGGATCGGCGGCGTTCTCGCATCGATCCCCGTCTTGATCTTGATCGGCGTGCTCGTCGGAGTGATCATCGTCGTCTTCTTCCTCAACAACGACGGAGGCCCGACCGGCCCAACGCTCATCGACAACGAGTTGGCTGTGCAGGATTGTTTCGTGCTCGTCGGCGACGTCCCTCGCGAGGTGATGTGTGACTCGGGCCAAGCCGATGGTCAGGTCACGTCGGTCGGCCCGGATCGGGGTAACTGCCCCGAGAGCAGCCAGCTGCCGTTGCGAGACCCCGACAGCGACTTCTACCTGTGCTGGGCGCGCATGATCCCGGGCAGTTCAAATACGGTCCCGTAGCCCGATCGGGCGAATGACTCGATAGCGCTACTGAAAATCGAGATGAAGGTGATCGTCTTCGCGTAGCGCGAGGGCTGTACGCAGCGGATCGCCAGGCTCGCCGCAGACCCAGCAACCTTCGTCGTCGGCGCCGGTCCAGGCCACTTCGCATGGGAGACAGCGATAGCGGACGTTCTGTTTGGGTAGCACGGGAGTGCGAACGGTTGCGGTAGAGGGCACCATAAACACTCAGTCGGTCGCCACCCCAACGATGTGAGGGGGCTAACGCGGGCAATCAGAGGTCTTTTGGCTCATTAAGTCCCCAATATTGGGTGGTATCCATGAGCTTGTGGAGGCACGCAGATACCTACGGAGTGTTCTTGAACACCCGCGAGTGCACTTGTTCATGGGACTGGCAAGTGGATTTTTGCTCGTAATGGTTGTCGGCGTGGCTTCTGCTGACGTGAATTCGTCAGCGCAGGCACTATCTACTGAGACTGTGCCTGTCGAGTTAGCACCAGCGGTTGTCGTGGCCGCTGGTGCTGACTCTATTGATGCGAACGCAATCGCTCGACTTTCTGCGGTTCATGATGACCGGATCGAGTTCGGTACCGGGTTCCAACTCGACGATGGTCGTGTGGCGACGGTGGCCCATGCGCTTGTCGATGCTCGTTCGGTTCGTTTTGGCAACCCGGACGATGGTGTGGAGTTCCGAGAGCCGAACCGGAATCCCGATGTGGCAATCACTCGTCTCCACGACGTCGCCACGTTGGAGGCAGCGCCGCTTTCAGTGGGTCTGCCAGTCGCTGAGCAGGCGGCGGTCAGGGGCCAAAGCGTTGCCCTAGCCGGTATCCCAGAAGATGGTCGAATTCATGTGGTGACCGGTGAGATCATCGGTCGTTCCGACGGTGCTAGCTATGGCATTGGTCGTCCTGAGGTCTATGCGATCAGCGCTCCGGTCGATGTTGGTTACTCCGGTGGACCGGTCGTGAACGCCGCTGGCGAAGTGGTTGCGATAATCGTCGGGTCCGAGACACGCAGTGGCGTGACGCTCGCGGTCCCCATCGAGCACCTTCCGGTCAACTAACGACGTGTAGAGGTCGGCCTCTACGCTGGACCTATGGGTATTGCCGTGGTGTTGGCAGCGGGTGTCGCTCCTGAACGTGAGCGTCTCGCTTCGGCGTTCGACGCGGAGCTCGTCGTGGCAGCCGATGGAGGTTTGCGTGTTGCCCGTCAGTACGGCTTGCGGGTCGATGCGGTCGTGGGGGATCTCGATTCGGCGCTAGATGAGGACGTGGCGTGGGCTCGCAAGGCTGGCGCCGAGATCATCGGC
>CAZTDG010000228.1:0-2155 GCA_964612655.1 uncultured Acidimicrobiales bacterium
GCGGGTCCCGCGGGACCCGATCGCTTAGCTGCGTAGTGGTTCGATGGCGGTGATGTAGTCGACGGCTCGACTAGCTACTTCGAAGGAGAAGTCGGGGTCCTCTTCGTCGAAATCGAGCCATGCTTCGGAGAGGCGGGTCCAATTGTCGGAGCCGAAGAAGATTCCAGCTTGAGCGTCTGGGCCGAGCTGTTTACGCCATTTGCCTTCGACGCCTTCGAGTGCGCTCACGACATCTTCGTTCTGCTCACGTTTGGGGTATTCGCTGTGGAACCCAATCTCGACCGCGGCGCCCGGCTTGCCATCGACGTGGCGCCTGGCCAGGAGCTGGGCCTCGTAGTGCTCCTTGGCCGCCTTCTCCGGGCCGAACCAGATCTTCACGCCGCGCCGGTGCGAGCGAATGCGAACGTCGTCGTACTCATTCGGAAGTAGCGCACGAACGTATTCGGCCACTTCATCAAACGGGGACAGTTGCACAGCAAAACGCTACAGCAGGTCCTCGATTGGGCGGTAGGTGCGCGCTACGCGCCGTTGACTCCCGAGCAGGACCACTTTTGAGAGGTTCTCCTTGACGGATGCCTTAGACTTGTGAAGCTATTCACAAGCTCATGAAGGCGGCTGGCATGACCAACGAAATCATCCATCCCAAGACCCCGAACGACATCGACCGTCGGGGTGTGTATCGAGTAGTGGTCGTCGGTGCGGGCTTCGGTGGGCTGGCGGTAGCTGAGGCGCTCGAAGAGGTAGACGTCGAGGTCACGCTCGTCGACCAGCGCAACCACCACACCTTTCAGCCGTTGTTGTACCAGGTAGCAACCGCTGGTCTTGATGCCAACGACATTTCGTATCCCACGCGTCGACTCGCTCGGGGTAAGCCCCGGCTTAGCGCTGTACAGGGAGAGGTGGTCGGCGTCGACTTCGACAACGACGCCGTGCAACTTGGCGATGGGCGACAACTCGGTTACGACTCCCTCGTTCTCGCACCCGGCGGCGTGACGGCGGACTTTGGTGTCCCCGGTGTCGCCGAGCATGCCTTTGGGCTCAAGAGCACCGCCGATGCGATCGCTCTTCGCCGTCGTGTGCTCAGCTCGTTCGAAGATGTGGGGAACGACCTCCAACACGGTCGGGCTCAGCGCCCCGAGGCCACAACGATCGTGATCGTGGGCGGCGGACCAACCGGCGTCGAACTCGCCGGCGGCTTCGCGGAGCTCACCTCTCGAGTGCTCGTGCCCGACTATCCCGAGATCGACCCGAGCGCGATTCGCATCGTGTTGGTTGAAGGCCAAGACGGCTTGCTTGCCGGGTTCGATGATTCACTACGAACAAACGCACGTGACAGCTTGGAACGTGTGGGTGTGGAAGTGCTGCTGAACACCCAGGTCGCCAGCGTGAGCAAGACAACTGTCGAACTCAGCGACGGAACCAACATCGGAGCAGACACCGTGGTGTGGGCTGCGGGAATCCGCGCTCACCCACTGGCGGAGGTCATTGGTTTGGAAACCGGTCGAGGCGCACGTGTCATCGTGCATGACGACCTCACTCTCCCCGAACACGACAACGTGTACGCCATCGGTGACTTTGCGGCGGTGGAAGGTGAGGACGGCCTCCTCCCACAGGTTGCTCCTGCAGCGATCCAGGCCGGAGAGTACGTCGCCGCACGGATCGCCGATCGACTCGCAGCCACATCGACCATTGCGCCCCAGTTCCGCTACCGGGATAAGGGCTCGATGGCAACGATTGGCCGCAACGCTGCGGTGGCCCAACTGCCGAACGGCTTCAAGCTGAAAGGGTTCCCGGGTTGGGTTGCCTGGCTAGGGCTCCACCTCATCATGTTGGTGGGGTTCGGCAACCGCGTCACCGTCCTCGTCAAATGGTCATGGAACTACCTGACCTACGACCGGGGGAGTCGGGCACTGATCGACGCGCCGAGCACCCCAGAGCTGGACGTCGGGGATACCTAACGCCCATCGGACATCGCTCGTGTTCGGGCGTTCGACTGTGGTAGCGATTAGCTCATGGCCGAAGCCTCCGAATTCGACGACCCGAGTGAGTTGCTGGAGATCGCGTACTCGGTGGAGACGCCCGACGACAGCCGAAATCTCTACCGTCGTTGGGCCTCAACGTATGACGAGGACTTCATCGACGCTTCTGGCTACGT
>CAZTDG010000228.1:2255-4248 GCA_964612655.1 uncultured Acidimicrobiales bacterium
GGCGTAATCGCTGACGTGGGCTCTGGAACGGGTGTGGTCGGCGTTGCACTCGGCAACCTTGGCGTGGGCAACATCGATGGGCTCGACATCTCGCCGGAAATGATCGAGGTTGCTCGTGCCAAGCAGACCGTGCACGGAACGCCCGCCTACCGAAATCTGATCGAAGCAGACCTAACCGTTGGCGTGCCGGTCGAAGACGACACGTACCACGGCATCATCAGCGCGGGTGTCTTCACCCACGGACATCTCGGTCCGGACGCACTTGGCGAAATCGTTCGAATCGCTGCGCCTACAGCGCTATGTGCGATCGGTATCAACGAGCACTTCTATGAAGAACACCGATTTGATGGGTGGTTCGCCGACGCAGCGAAGGCGGGGAAGATCAATGTGCCCGAGCTGATCAGCGTGCAGATCTACGAAGAGATGGGCGGGGAACACGGTGGCACGCGCGCTGTGGTCGCCATCTTCACGGTGAACGCCTAGGTGATCCCGGCGTCTAGCCCACCGAGAAGTCGGTGACCACCACGCAGATAGCGGCTGGACCAAGCGATGTGCTGCGAGCGGTGAACGAGATCGGCTCGCCCATGGCGCCGCGCGATTCTTCGATCATGAGCCCACCTTGGGCTGCGGCATCGAGCGTGAAGTTCCACACGCCGATCGAGCCGATGTTGAGGGGTTCCTCGCCATCGAGGACCGTCACGTCTCCGTCGGCAAATCGAATCGTCGTTCCGTCGGTGACGTTGTCACCGTCACCGCAGGTTGAGGTGTAGGTCAGCTCGTACGCTTCGAAGTCGGTGAAGGGCTCGAACGTCGGGATGACTACCTCCTCGCCCCCGCATGCGGACAACACGAGAAGGCCAGCGCCCAAAATGAGTTGACGGTAGAAGGCCTTCATTGCCCATGCCTTTGCGGATCGACTAGGTCCAGTCTACGAAGACTTGGAGGGAGCGTGGTTGTTGTCCTAAGCGGTTTCGTTGTGGCCAACCAGCACGTTGACGGTGTTGGTGCCGATTTCCTCAACGGCATAGCCGCCCTCCATCACGTACACGGTCGGCAATCCGAGGGAACCGATCCGTCGGCCATAGGTTGTGAAGTCGTCCGAGGTCAGTTTGAACGAACTGATCGGGTCGGCCTCGAAGGTGTCCACTCCAAGTGACACCACGAGTGCATCGGCGCCGAACGCGGTGATCTTGGTGAGAGCGTCGTCTAGCGCTTCGAGCCACCGGTCGAACGTGGTGCCCGGCGCCAGCGGGTAGTTCGCGTTGTAACCCTCGCCTGCTCCGATGCCCGTCTCGTCGGCGTGACCGAGAAAGTAGGGGAATTCGTGGGCCGGGTCGCCGTGAATCGACGCGAAGAACACATCGTCACGTTCATAGAAGATGTCTTGCGTGCCGTTGCCGTGATGAAAGTCGACATCGAGAATCGCCACACGTTCCGCCCCATCGTTTCGGAACCCCTGGGCGGCGACTGCAGCGTTGTTGATGAAGCAGTACCCGCCGAAGTAGTCGGCTGCGGCGTGATGCCCGGGCGGCCGACACAACGCAAAGGCTGCCCGCGCCCCATCTGAAACGCTGCGCTGCGCGGTTCGAGCAAGTGATGCCGCGCCATAGGAGGCATCCCAGGTGCCCCCGGTAATGGCCGTCTCCGCGGCGAACGCGTAGTAGCCGAGCTTGCCGCCCACATGCTCAGGCACGTGGCTGTTCATGCGCCGCACCGGGAAGCACGTCGGGATCATGTCGCTGCTGTGTCCCTGCGCGCTCCACTGGGTCCACGCGGTGCGTAGGAATTCGAGATACCCGGCGTCGTGAACCTGGCCGAGCAGCAAATCTTCCACCGGCTGCACCTCGACATCGTCGCCTAGGCCAGCCTCGGCGAGCGCAGCGTTGATGTAGTCGACCCGCTCCGGACACTCGAACGGCCGCACCAATTGCCCGTCGTACAACTCGCCATTGGGGAAGTGGGACCGGTGCGCTTCGCTACGAACGATCTTCAT
>CAZTDG010000229.1:0-4190 GCA_964612655.1 uncultured Acidimicrobiales bacterium
CGGTGGCATCCAAACGACGACGACAGAACTCGATTAGTTCCAACGCCGTCTTCGCTGGAACATGCGACAACTGATGATCGACCAAGATCATCGAATCCGTCACCGACAACGCCACCCGATTCGGATCAACAACACGACCAGAAGACGCAGGATCAAACCATGCCGTCCCGTGCTTCGCCGCGTGTGCCTTGATCGCCATGCGATCACTCTAATCGAACATTTGTTCGCTTGCAACTAGATTCGGCAGAAATCCCCGAATGAGGAAATCCGCCAGGGCTGACGAGCGGCGAACGCCACGTGAGCTCCGCTCCACCACATCCGCATTCGCAAGTTGCTGCGAACGGCGACGGCACCGCTGTTCGTGAACCGCGCGTGAACAACCTTTGCGACGCGGCAGAGAGCGGGCGCGCACCCTGGGAACATAGGTCGGTGTTCGATGCGTACTGAGCTCCCACCGAAATAGCGCAAGAGACGCTCGGAATGCGCGTTGCACGGCGACACCTCGATCCAGAATCGGAAACCTATTGAAGTGCATCGAATTGATTCCGTCGCGTACAGCGGCTTCACCGACTGGGCCAATCCGCGGCTTCGGCTTGGAGGAAAGTCGTGGGCGACTAACCGCCGCTACCGGCCCTACATGAGCGCAGCTCTCAAACCTGATGGCGAACGATGAAGATCAGGACGTCTTTTCCCGGCCGACTCGGCTCTTGAATCCGACATTCAAGTTGGTACATCGAGAAGAAGTAGAGGGAGCATAATCAATCAGTCTGCCGACAAGAGCGGCACTGCATCACCGCCCTAAACGGGACGGGCTACAAGCGCCTTGTAGCAACTGGATTCACGGGACAGTTCAATCGAATCGAACTGGCAAATCGGCAATACCCCACGAAGTGTGTCGGTACGACGCTCGGTGCTTTCACTCTCGAAAGCGGCACGGCCTCAACTGTTTCCAGCGGTGTCAACTTGCCGAGCTTCTACGATATTGACGTGAGTTCACAATCAGGGTTCTCGAAGAACACCAAAGTCGACTTCAAGTTCACAGCTAAAGGCAAATTCCTTTGTGGAACCAACAACACACCCGAAGCAAACTACCCAGGCGTAATCATGGCCGATTGGAAGAGAAGGTAGGCAACTATCGTGCGCAGTCTCACAGGAATAGCGATTCTTACAGTCTCGGTCCTTTTTCTGATGGGCTGCGCTCAGCCGAGGACGGACGGTCCGCTAGCGGACCGTCCGTCCTTCGACGGGTGTATACCAGTGCCAGCTGACGGACAACTCTTCATAAGCTCGTTTACAATCGATCCCAACAACCCAGAAGGGGAAAGCTCACTAACTATTGAATCAGTGAGCTACACAAGTCTCACTGACGAGGTGCTGCAGGCAACACCCGTCCTTGCATCTATCGAAGATGTCGTGCCGGGCTGGTTAGCGCCCTCAGGCGAAGCCACCTTCGAGAGTCTCGGATTTACCGAACTCCCTGCGTCCTACGATCCTGAAGGAGGAATTGTGGCTGTCGGGCTACTCGTACAGTTTGCGGACGGTATCACCGCCGACGAAGCTGCCCCAGTCCTGACTGCGGACAGCTTTCAATACAGCATTGACGGTCTTGGGGCTTTCATTACTGAGAGCCATAGGTCGGTTTGGCTTACTCGTGAGCCTGTCGAGAGTGAAGGATTTTGTGCCGCCTTCAATGCAGCAAATCAGTAAGTGGCAAGCTTATTTCTTATTCCTGGTAGTGGTATCCGTTGGTGGTGTCACTCTGTCGGTCCTGGGTTTCAGACCCGACACTAACCAACATGTGCTGAGTCGATCTCTGAGCATTCGGTTATTTGCAACGGGTTCCTAATAGGCGATGGCCTTGTCCTCACCGCAGCACACTGTTTAGACGGCACCAAGGCGATCGCGCTAGGAGGCCGCTCGTACTGCACGATGGAAGGTTGGCAAATAATCAACGACTTTGAGGTCGCTGACAAGGGTGACGACCTGGGCCAAATCACGTGGAACAAAGCTCGTCATGTGCAGCAGGGCAAACCCATTCGTCCACAGGTTGACCCAGTCGAAATCATTGGTCACGGACCAAATAAGACAAGGGGCCTGGCCCCTTTCGATCGCAACTTCATTGAAACATCAACACAGATTGATTCGGTTGCCGATTCGCCCTGACCCCTAATTCGAAAGAGGGTCAAGGCGAGTTCACTTCCCCAAAGGGTGAAGCATCGCCCTGACCCGCAATCAGTAATCGTTAACCGCCCAAGCGGCGCTGCTTCTGTTGAATGCTCTGAGCGCCGTAGATCGCGGGGTGTGAAGTGATCTATCCTGCACACATGGCAATTGAGCGATGGTGGAGTGACCGGCCATGAGAGAACAACTTGAGACTGACTTTGTGCAGGGCATTTTGCTGGCCGTCGCGTTGACCAGCATTGGCCTCTTGGCCGCTGGGATGCTTGTTGCCCAGGTGCCCATTCTCTGGGGGAGACTGCTGCTGCCGGTCGGGGCGCTCGCTGGATTTTTGCGTATCCTGCCGGAAATGTCTGCTCCTCGATAACTACGCGACATGATGAGTTCTACCGTTGTCGTGATCGGTGCTGGTGTTGGGGGTCTCACAGCTGCATCACTGCTGCACGCAGATGGCATCGACGTGCAGATACTTGAGGCACGAGACCGCACCGGTGGCCGTCTGCTCTCGGTGCCGACCGAAGGCGGCCGTCTCGATTTGGGAGCGACATGGTTCTGGCCGAACGAGAAACTGATCAATGCGTTCGTGAGCGACGCTGGGCTTGACGCCTTTGCCCAACATCTCGACGGCGACATGATGTTTCAAAGCGGGACGGTGCAACGCATTCCAGGAAACCAACTCGACGTCGAATCCGGCCGGCTCGCCAACGGCATGCAATCGATCACCGATGCGCTTGCCGCCATGTGTCCCGCTGAATCGATCCACCTCGGCCAACGCGTCGAAGCAGTTCATGACCGCAGCGGCGAAGGGCCTCTCATCGTTGTCACCGAAAGGCAAGCGATCCAAGCAGACCACGTCGTGCTGGCCGTGCCTCCGTCGCTCGCCGTGCACAGGATCGACTTCGACGATGGCCTCGACAGCAGCGTGGCCGACATCGCTGCCGAGACACCGGTCTGGATGGGCGCAACCATCAAGGTTGTCGCAGTATTCGAGCGTGCCTTCTGGAGAGACTCCGGCCTTGCTGGAGCTGCGTTCTCCCACGGTGGTCCGATGCGCGAGATCCACGACATGAGCGGACCTGCCGGCACCCCCGCTGCGCTCTTTGGGTTCTGTTCCATTCCTCCGGCAACCCCCGTGCCGACCGAGGATGATATTCGGAACCAACTCGGCGCACTGTTTGGGCCGGAGGGAGAGAGTGCCACCGAGATTCATATTCAGGACTGGCGCAAGGAAATCCACACCAGCTCTCTCAGCACGCTCAAGCTAAGCAACTACGAGACCTACGGTCATCCGGAGTTCCAGCAACCCGCCATGGGTGGACGTTTGCACTGGGCGAGCACCGAAACCTCGCTCATCGCTCCCGGCCACGTCGAGGGCGCCCTCGTCGCCGGCACACGCGCCGCTCACGCAATACTTGGCGATCTTCGGTCGCTGTGACGAGCTGCTCGAACTAGAGCATTCCTAGATTGTCTTCGCGAGGCTTTACTGGCCGCGAGAGTCCGGGTCGACTTCGGCGAACCGCAAGAGGTCTGTCATGTCGAACTTGTCTCCGGTGAACGGAAGATACGGAGACCAGTTCGGCCGTCGTGCGAGATATGAGCTCTTGTTCAAGCGAAGCAGCGCCAAGAACGTTTCTGCCACGATGCGACCACCTACGGGACCGAGGAACAATCCGTCGTTGATGAGGTCTGCTTCGCGCAGGATATAGAAGAACAGCGGCGTGCTGGTTCCGAACGGCTCGTAGATGTCTGCTGCGTCGCTGAGGTCGGCTGCGGAAAGCGGCGTGACGCCCATTTCCCGAGCGATGTCTTGCCCCGACGGGATTCCCCAGGTCACGTGGCGAAGGAAGTTTCGTGCGGGAAGAGAGGTCTGGATATGGCCTCCACCACCGTGAGCGCCGTCGATCGTGAAGATCGGAAGGTTCATGAGCGCCGACGAGATGTTCGTGTCGATTCGCTTGTTGGGGCGAACCTCTCCATCGTTGAAGTCGAAGAAGGTCTGCCAACCAATAAAG